>JAYVSX010000310.1:0-11343 GCA_043774975.1 Rubrivivax sp. | reverse complement strand
GTCGCGGACACCGATCCAAACGGCGTCAGCCTCCAGCCGGCACAGCAGTTCCACCTGGCCGCCACGGTGGTTGTACTTGACGGCATTGCTCAGCATGTTGAGCAGCACCTGCTTGAGCCGCACGCGATCTGCTCTCACTGCGGCTTCGGACCAGGCAGCGGCCTCCTGCAGCGACACCGTCACGTCGCGCGACTCCGCCAGAGGTTGGAGCAAGGCCAGGCACTCCTGCACAAGCCCGGCCACGGGGTGCTCTGCCATGTCCAGCTGCAGGTGCCCGGCTTCGATGCTGCCCAGGTCCAGGATTTCATTGATCAGGCTCAGCAGGTGCTGGGCTCCATTCAGGATTTGCTGCGCCCAGGCCTGCTGCGTCTGCGTCAGCCGGTGCGTTTCACTGCCGCTCAACAGTTGGCCGAAACCGAGGATGGCGTTGAGCGGCGTGCGCAACTCGTGCGACATGTGGGACAGAAAGTCCGACTTGGCCAGGTTGGCTCGCTGGGCTTCGTCACGGGCCATTTCCAATGCACGTTCGGCTGCCTTGCGGGCGGAGATGTCGATGCCAAAGCCGTAGATGGCGGCTGCGCCTGTGGCGGGGTCGCGGCCGGGGGCCAAGGTCACCTGTGTATCCAGTTCGGTGGCCTGGTCGTGAAGAAGATGGTGGTGTTCGTAGGTGTACGTCTCGCCCGCCAGCACCTGCCGTGTCACGGGCCACAGGGCGGCCACCCGGGCTGGGCCGAGCAGCTCATGCGCTGACCGGCCCACGATCTGCTCAGGCGTCTGGCCGAACAAATGGGCAAAGGCAGTGTTGGCGTAGGTGTAGCTCAAGTCGGCATCCAGGCGGCCAATGAAGCCCGGAAAGGCGTCGAGCACCGCGCGCAGCTGAGCCTCGGCGCGTTGCACGACCTCAAGCCGGTGCACTTCGGCCGTGATGTCCCGAAAGCTCCACACCCGCACCACCCGGCCAGCCACCTGGGCCGGCCTGCAACGCCGCAGCAAGATGCGGCCGTCGCGCAGCAGCACATGGGAATCGTCCGGCGCGCTGCGTGCGATCAGGGTCTGGATGCGCTGAACCTCAGCTTCAGGCTGGGCGAACAAAGGTGTGGCGTGCGCCATGATGGTCCGCACGGTCAAGGGCTGGCCGT
The DNA here is from genome assembly GCA_043774975.1 of Rubrivivax sp. GTDB lineage: Bacteria > Pseudomonadota > Gammaproteobacteria > Burkholderiales > Burkholderiaceae_C > Rubrivivax. The sequence goes on along the minus strand of JAYVSX010000310.1, from coordinate 10,204 downwards.
CGGCCAGCGTGATGCCCCACAGCTCCAGCATCTGGTCGTTGCTGAACCGAACGGGGCTGTCGACATCTTCGGTGTCTGAAGCAAAGATGGCGTCGCCCGTGGCGCCCAGTGTGCGGCGCAGGTACTCGGCGCCCACCACCAGCGCCTGGCGCGCGCTTTCTCGTTCCGTGACGTCCCGCGAAATGCAGACCAGGCAAACCTCACCGTTAAGCGGTTCGGCCAGGGGCGTGAAGGTGGTTTCAAGGTGCCTGGAACGTCCGTCAAGAAAGTGGACCCTGCCGCTGAAGGTGGTGGGTTGCCGCGTTTGGATGCAAGCTTCAAAGGCCCTGATCCGATCTTCGTTGTCTTCGCGGCGCAGCAGTTCGGTGGTGAGCTGGCCCAAGGCTTCATGGCGAGGGCGCCGAGCAGCCGTGCACCAGGCGTCATTCACCATGCGGTAGACCCGGTGCACGCTGATCACCGACACCAGGTCGGCGATGGAGTTGTTGACGATTTCATGCAAGCGCAGTGCAGACTCGGCTTCACGGCGCTTTGTGATGTCGGTCCAGATGCCCACCGACCCAAACTTCTTGCCTTCTGTGTCAAAGAGGGCGGTGGCCTGGTTGACGCAATAGACCCGGCTGCCATCGGGTCGATCGATTCCGATCTCATACGTCGCGCTGTGCTTGCCCTGCTTGCGCGATGCGATTTCGCGCTGCATGGTGGCCAGGTCTTCGCCGCTGAAAAATTCCATCACGCTGCGTCCACGAAGCTCTTCCAAAGGGCGCCCGAGCAAGCGGCACATGGCGGGGTTGGCGTCGGTCCCAATGCCTTCGTTGTCCACGAACCAGAAGCCCTCGGCCGTGCTGCGCAACAACTGGTCGAACAGGCCGTGCTGGTGCGCCAACGCCAGCTGAGCGCGCTCCACCTGAATTTGGGCTTGCTGCGCCTGACGGCCGTGTACCTCCTGGATCAGTTGGCTCTTCAAGGCCGTGACCAACAGCTGTTGGGCGCGGCGCGCACCCATCCAAGCCAGTGCGACGGTCAACCCAACCAGCACCGCCATGACCAACCCCTGGCTTGGCCCCTTCAGCAGCAACAAAAGCAGCAGCGCGGTCGTGGGCGGCAAGGCAAAGCACAGCCCTGCAGTGAGGTCAAACGACGTTGAGATGAGCCCACCCGCACACATGGCGACGATGAAAAAGACCAGGGGGCTGACTTCCTCGGCGCCGATTGCATGGCCCACAAACAGGCACGCCAGGGCCCAGACCAAACCATGAAAGACAAACGCTGCACGGTGGCGCCACACCCAAACCGATGGATCGGTCGCTTCTGCGTTTGCGTTTGCGTCTGCGTCAGCACGGAGCCGCAAGGCCTTGCGGTGGCGCAAGCCGACAAAACTTCGCACACCCAGCGCCAGCAGCAGCAGTGCGGCCCAGGCCTGCAGCCCCTGAGCAGGAGCCCAGGGCCGCAGCAGAATGATCAGCGTCACAGCTACAAACGCCGTCAGGCCCACAGAGCGGGGCCAGACGGCAGCATGAAGGCCTTCACGCTCCCTGGTGAGCGCGCTTGCCAGCGCCTGGGGGGTGATAGGCACGGCGTGACTCCGGTTGTTGCGCAGCGTTCTCAGCGCCGCTCTTTCTTGCGCCCGGACTTTAACTGGCCGCCCGGGCTGGTGGTGCGGGCTGGTGGAACGGGCTGGTGGCCCGGGCGCACGGTGCGACACTGAGGCATGGGTATTCAAATTCCCGCGCAGTGCGCAGCGCGCAGCAGCATGCGGATGGTTGGACAGCGCAGGCCCTTGAACAAACGGCGTGTCCTTGTACGGCGCAGTGCACCTTGCATGCGAGCCACACCGCCATGAAGTCACGCTCATCGGTGGTGGCCTCACTGGGTGTTGCCCAGACCCTGGCCTGGGCGTCGTCGTTCTATTTGCCAGCCATGCTGGCGGCGCCCATCTCGAAAGAACTGGGCTTGGCCAGCTCCACCGTGTTTGCGCTGCTGTCCATGGCCCTGATCCTGTCGGCGCTGATCAGCCCCTGGGCCGGGCGGCTGATCGACCGGCGCGGTGGCCGCCCGGTGCTGCTGGCGTCCAGCGGCCTGTTTGCGCTGGCACTGGCGACCCTGGCTGTGGCGCAGGGTCTGCCGGGCCTGACGGTGGCGTGGCTGCTGATGGGTGTGGCCATGGCCTGCGGCCTGTACGACACCGCCTTTGCGGCGCTGGTGCGAATTTTTGGCACCGATGCGCGCTGGTCCATCACCGGCATCACACTGATTGCGGGTTTTGCCAGCAGCATCGGCTGGCCACTCACCGCGGCCATGGAAGCCGCTTGGGGCTGGCGCGGTGCCTGCTCGGGCTGGGCGGTGCTGCACCTGCTGCTGGGCCTGCCGTTGAACCTGTGGTTGCCTCGGGCTGCCGCACCCTTGCTGGCAGCAACTTCGGTGCCCAAGCCGACAGCCGTGGCGGCAGCAGCAGACCTGGGCCTTAAGGTCAGCTCTGGCAATTCCACGCCTGCGGCAACCGCTGTTGTCGCCGACCCCAAGCGCCGGGCGCTGATCTTGCTGACCTTGATCTTCACCTTCATGGGCTGCGTCAGCACGGCCGTCGCTACCCATTTGCCGGCGCTGCTGCAGGCCAGCGGGGCCAGCTTGGCCAGCGCCGTGGCCATGGCTTCGCTGGCCGGGCCTGCGCAGGTGGCGTCCAGGTTGTTTGAGTTGGGCGTGTTGAGTCGCTTTTCACCGTTGCTGACGGCCCGCCTGGCGACCTTGGGCCACCCCTTGGGGGCGGCCTGTGTGCTGGCCGCCGGCAGCGCGGCGGCGCTGCCCTTTGTGGTTTTGCACGGGCTGGGCAACGGCCTGTTGACGATTGTTCGCGGCACCTTGCCGCTGGCGCTGTTTGGCGCGCAGGGCTACGGCGCGCGGCAGGGCTGGATCGCGATGCCGGGCCGGCTGGTGGGTGCCCTGTCGCCTTGGGCCATGGGCTTGGTGCTGGAACGCTGGGGCGCCGCCACGCTGTGGCTGACGGCCGCTTTGGCCCTGGCGTCCTTGGCTCTGCTCCTGCTGCTGCAGTTGCCGGTCCAGGCGCCGTCAGAAAAGACGTGAACATTGCCGGTCAGGTTGAACCGTTGACTTAGGCGCCGACCCCGTGACGATTCAGAATCAACCCTGATCATGCAAACGCTGCACCTGGACAGTTTGGCAAGCCACATCGTGGCGTGGCACAACCGCCACCCGTTGGCCCGCCGCATTGGCGTTCAGCACGTGCAGTCACTGGGTTACGTGGTGTTGCCCTTTGCAAGGGCTTCAACGACCGTAACGCCCACAACGACAACAACCGCGGTCAGCGCAACGGCCGAGCCCGCTGCCGCCCTGGTGTTGCCCACCGAGTGGGTTGCAGAAGCACAGCCCCCAGCTGCCGATGGCTCTACCCTGCGAGAGCGGGCCATGGCGCGCGCGGTGCAAGGCCTTGCGCAAGCGCCAGCACCAACCTCGGCGCAAACCCCAGCCTTGCCCGTGCCGACGGCAGCACGTTCAACGGCGCCTCCCGAACCGCTGCACAGCGCCTTCACCGAAGACTTCATCCGGCCGCTGCGCCCCGCCGTGGTGGCGGCTTTTGCCTTGCAGCACGGGGCCGCCGAAGCCACGCCCGGCAAGGACAGCCCGGTGCGCGTGGTCACACCCATTGCGGGCCTGGCCTTGCCCTTGCTGCAGCGGCGCTGGTTGCTCACGGCTCAAGTTGAGGTGGACGGCAGGCGCACCCGCTTGTTGGCCGGCGCAGGCCGCACCCCGGCCTTGCTGGGCCGGCGGCTCTGGAGTCTGCCCCGCGTGAGCCTGGCCATCGCAGGGCCGTTGGCGATGGCTGCAGTGCTGGCCATGGGCGTCAAAGCCCTGCTTGAGCCCGCTGCGGTGCCGACTGCCACACCCGGGCTCACAAAACTGGCCACGCCCAGCGATGCCGCCGCCACCCCGACGCAGGCTTTGACAACGGCTTTGCCCGCCAGCGCCATGGCGCCCACCTCGACAGCGCGTTCTGCGTCTTCTGTGCCTTCCGTGCCTTCCGTGCCTTCCGTGCCTTCCGGGACAGCGGCCCCTGCCAGCGCTCCTTCAGCCCTTCAAGTTGCACCCGAACGACCCGCCGACGTCAACCCCGCCTGGGGCCGCGTGAATCTGCCCTCCATTGGCCCTGTGGCGGATGAAAGGCGCCGCGCAGCGCTGGCCGCACGTCAGGCTGCGCCTGCGCCGGCGCCTGCGCCTGCGGCGGCCGCCCCCGCCGCCACATCCGTCCCGGCAGCAGCGGCACTGGCGCCGCCCCGTGCAGGGCAGACGCCCACACCCGCGGCCGTCGCCGGGCCGGCTTTCGCCTTGTCCAGCCGACTGATTCGCACCAAGGCCGAAAGCGAACAGATTGCCGACGCCATGCGCGGACTGCTGGCCACCGGCAGCGACCTGCCTTTGCAGGTGGAAGCCTTGCGCAGCGGCGACGATTGGCGTGTGGTCTGCTGGCCCTTTCCCAGCCGTGAACAAGCCGACAAGGCGCGCACTTTGTTGGCGTCGCGGGGCATGAAACTGCAGGTGGTCGACTTCTGATTGCCGCGATGGGCAGATCAGAGCGCCAACAAGGTGGCCAAGCCGCTTGAGCGTCAGTCGGCCCTGAAGTGGTCCGCGCGGCGGCCCTTGATGGGGGCGTAGAAGCGCTTGATCTCGGCCATGTCGTCGTCGATCTGCCCCGTCGGCGTGAACACCGGGCCCAGCCCACCAACCTTGCGCTGGTAGTCCAGGTAGGCCAGGATGATGGGCACCTGCGCTTCCAGCGCGATGAAGTAAAAGCCGGTCTTCCAGTGCCGCGTCTTGCCGCGCGTGCCTTCGGGTGGCACCACCAGCTGCAAGGGGCCGTCGGCCTGCACGATGGCCTGTGCCGATGCTGCCACCAGGTTGCTGCTCTTGCTGCGGTCCACCGCAATGCCGCCCAGCCAGCGCATCACCGCACCGAAGGGCCAGCGAAACAGGCTGGCCTTGCCCATCCAGTAGATGTGCAAGCGCAAGGAAAAGGCCACCATCAAGGTGTAGGGCAGGTCCCAGTTGCTGGTGTGCGGCGCTGCAATCATCACGCTCTTGACGGCCTGCGGCGGCAGTGCGCCCACCACCGTCCAGCCCTTCCACCGCAAGTAAGCCACTGAAAAACGACGCAGGGCGGTGTTGACCACCAGGGTGTCAAAAATAGTGCGGTGCATCTGCCACATTGTGGTGCCTGCACAGTGGCTACGATGCACGCTGCAGACCACGCTGCAGCCCGCATTGCTGACCTCATTGCTGACACCACCCAGGAGCAACAACATGTCGTCCGGAAAAATCCTGGTCGCCCAAGGCGGCGGCCCCACGGCGGTCATCAACCAGAGCCTGGTGGGCGTGGTGCTGGAGGCGCGGCGCCACCAGGGCATACAGCGTGTCTACGGCGCGCGCCACGGTGTGCGCGGCATCGTCAACGAGGACTTTGTCGACCTGACCCAAGAGACCAGCCACAACCTGGAACTGGTGGCCGGCACACCCGCCGCTGCGTTGGGCAGCACGCGCGACAAGCCCGACCGGGCCTACTGCCAGGAGATGTTCAAGGTGCTCAAGGCACACCAGATCGAACACTTCTTCAACATCGGCGGCAACGACTCATCGGACACCGTGCGCATCGTGGCTGAAGAGGCCCGCAAGGCCGGCTACCCACTGCGCTGCCTGCACATCCCCAAGACCATCGACAACGACCTGGTGCACAACGACCACACGCCGGGCTTCCCCAGCGCGGCGCGTTTTGTGGCACAGGCCTTTGCCGGCGCCAACCTGGACAACGCCGCCTTGCCGGGTGTTTATGTGGGTGTGGTGATGGGCCGGCACGCCGGCTTCTTGACTGCGGCCTCGGCGCTGGGCAAGAAGTTTCCCGACGACGGACCGCACCTGATCTACCTGCCCGAACGGGTGTTCGAAATCGATCAATTTCTAGCCGACGTGAAGGCCACGCACGAGCGTTATGGGCGCTGCGTGATTGCCGTCAGCGAAGGCATCCACGACGCCCAGGGCAAGCCCATCCTGGCGCTGCTGGCGAAAGACTTGGAACAGGACGCCCACGGCAATGTGCAGCTCTCCGGCAGCGGCGCGCTGGCCGACCTGTTGTGCGAAGAGATCAAGGCCAAGCTCAAGATCAAGCGCGTGCGCGGCGACACCTTCGGCTACCTGCAGCGCAGCTTTGTCGGCTGTGTCAGCGACGTCGACCAGCGCGAGGCCCGGGAGGTGGGCGAAAAAGCCGTGCAGTACGCGATGTGGGGCCAGGTCAACGGCTCGGTGGCCATCAAGCGCACCGGCTGTTATTCAGTGGACTACGAGCTGCTGCCGCTGGAAGCCGTGGCCGGCAAAACGCGCACCATGGAAGACGTTTTCATCAGCGCGAGTGGCACCGATGTGACCGATGCCTTTCGCCTTTATCTGCGGCCGTTGTTGGGCTCGGGCATGGCAGACGCTTTCAGGCTGCGGCCTGCGGCGGTTCCCAAAATACTGCGGCCCTGAAAACAAAACCGCCGACCTGTGGCCAAGGCCCCAGGTCGGCGGTGCATGGCTGTTCGCAGCGGTACTTACTGAATGCTCAAACCCGACGTTTATTGGCCAGACCGGCGCCGACCAAGGCCAAAGCCACCAGCGCCAGGGAGGCAGGCTCCGGCACCCGCCCAGGCCCAATGCTGCCGGGCAGCACTTGCACGTTGACCACGTCAAACCCAGGCGAACCGCCAAGGCTGTCCAGGCCCACGATTCGAATGGCGGTCACCGGTGCCGCAAAAGAGATGCTGGCCAGGTCAAAGGCCGTCGTGATGCTGTCGTTTGCAATACCCAGGAAGACAAAGTTGACGTTGTCGGAGCTGACGAAAACATTGGCGCGCTCCCCACTGGCGCCGATTTCCTGGATGAAGATGTCGTTACCGACACCGTCCAAAACCGTTTCGTCCAGAAAACCCACGGTCACGTAGGAACCCGTGGGCAAGGACAGAAAGGTCTCCGAGCCGACCGTGTCGGGCCCGAGCACCACGCTCGTGGGTACAGCCACCGGAAAGGCGCCGCCAATGCCAGCCAAGCCCCCGTATGGACCCGCGAAGGGACCCGCACCGCTGTCAAAGTAACCCAAGACCACGTCCGCAAAGCCAACGACGGCATGAGCGGGTGCTGACACCAGCGCGGCAACTACAAAACAAGCACTGGCTAGCGAACGAGAAAGAGGTTTATGCATGATGGCTCCGTGTGGTGGATGTGAAGTCCTAAGCAATAAGCGCGCCTCGCACTCAAGTCCGTGATTTCAGGCGCATTTTTCAACTAGGGGAAAGGCCAGTGTCAAGAATGCCGACACCGCGCGCCCATTCGCTGGTTCCGGCGCTGGTTCCGGCGCTGATGCGCGGGTCAGCGCAGACCGGCGTTGATCTTGTCCAGCACGGCTGAGCCGGGGCACAGTGCGGCCGCATCCAAAGAATTCAGCGGCTGAGCCACGGTCTGCAGCGCCGCATGCAGGTCGCTGGCCTCGGGGTCGACATAAAGCAGCCCGGTGGGAATTTCACCGTCGTCCTGCATGGCCGCCAGGTGGTTCATGGCCGCGCGGCGGTTGGTGGCGTCGTAGTCGGCGTGCAGCTTGCGCAGGCGCATCGTGCCGCCATTGGGTTGCGGCAGGTCCAGCGCTTCGCCCGGGCCGGGCTCGGCGTGGATTTCCGGTGCCAGGTCGATGAAGTCGATGCGGCTGACGGCTTCGTTGTGGTCGCGCACGTGGTCATAGCTGCGCGTGCTGCCGGCGTGGTTGTTGAAGGCCACACAGGGGCTGATGACGTCGATGAAGGCCGCGCCGCCGTGGCCGATGGCGCCCTTGATCAGCGGCACCAGTTGCGCCTTGTCGCCACTGAAACCACGCCCCACATAAGTGGCGCCCAACTGCAGCGCCATGGCCACCAGGTCGACCGGGCTGTCGTTGTTGACGGCGCCCTTCTTGCTCTTGCTGCCGCGGTCGGCGGTGGCGCTGAACTGGCCTTTGGTCAGGCCGTAGACACCGTTGTTCTCGACGATGTAGACCATGCGCACACCGCGCCGCATGGCGTGCGCAAACTGGCCCAGGCCAATGCTGGCGCTGTCACCGTCGCCGCTGATGCCCAGGTAGAGCAGTTCGCGGTTGGCCAAGTTGGCGCCGGTCAGCACACTGGGCATGCGGCCGTGCACGGTGTTGAAACCGTGGCTGGCGCCCAAAAAATAGTCGGGTGTCTTGCTGCTGCAGCCGATGCCGCTGAGCTTGGCCACCCGGTGCGGCTGGATGTCCATTTCCCAGCAGGCCTGGATCAGTGCCGCCGAGATGCTGTCGTGGCCACAACCGGCGCACAGCGTGGACACCCGACCTTCGTAGTCGCGCCGCGTGTAGCCCACCTTGTTGGGCACCAAGCTGGGGTGGTGCAGCCGGGGCTTGGCGATGTAGGTCATGTGAGCGAGTCCATATCTGAAGTGGCAGGTCGATCAAGTCCCTTGCGCGGAATCGGCTTTGCCGGGCTGCTGCAAGAGCCCCCCTGGGGGGTGGCGAAGCGAATGCGAAACCTGGGGGTCATTTCACGCGGGGTGCCACGGCTTGGGCGTGCACGGCTTCGGTGATGGCTTGCGTGATGTAACGCGCGGTGATGGGCGTGCCGTCGTAGTGCAGCACCTTGGTCAGGCGCTCGGGGTCGACTTCAAGCTCATTGATCAGCAGCATGCGCATCTGGGCGTCGCGGTTTTGTTCCACCACAAACACGCGGTCGTGCTCGGTTATGAACTCAGCCACACTGGCGGGGAACGGGAAGGCGCGCAAACGCATGGCGTCGACGTGGATGTGCGACAGCGCCAAAGCTTCCAGGGCTTCGTCCATGGCCGGCGCGGTGCTGCCAAAGTACAGCACGCCCAGCCGGGTCTTCTTGGCGGCTGCGCGCACCAACGGCTGCGGCACCAGCTTGGCGGCGGTGGCAAATTTCTGCAGCAGGCGGTGCACGTTGTACAGGTAGTCGGGCCCGGCCTCGCTGTAGCGCGCGTAGGCGTCACGCGTGGTGCCGCGGGTGAAGTAGGCGCCTTTGGACGCGTGCGTGGCCGGCAGCGTGCGCCAAGGGATGCCGTCGCCGTCGACGTCCTTGTAGCGGCCAAAGTCCTGGCCGGCTTCCAGTTCTTCGGCCGTCATGACCTTGCCGCGGTCGTAGCCACGGCTGTCGTCCCATTGCAGCGGCTCGCACAGGCGCTGGTTCATGCCGATGTCCAGATCGCTCATCACGAAGATGGGGGTCTGCAGGCGGTCGGCCAGGTCGAGCGCGGTGGCGCTGAACTCAAAACACTCGGTCGGGTCTTGCGGCAACAGCAGCACGTGCTTGGTGTCGCCGTGGCTGGCATAGGCGCTGCTCAGCAGGTCGGCCTGCTGGGTGCGCGTCGGCATGCCGGTGCTGGGGCCACCCCGCTGCACGTTGATGATGGTGAGCGGAATTTCCGCAAAGTAGGCCAGGCCGATGAACTCGGTCATCAGGCTCACGCCGGGGCCGCTGGTGGCGGTGAAGGCGCGGGCCCCGTTCCAGCCGGCGCCGGTGATGATGCCGATGCTGGCGATCTCGTCTTCAGCTTGCACGATGGCGTACTGCGCCGCGCCCGTCACCGGGTCATGGCGCAGCTTCTTGCAGTAGGTTTGAAATGCTTCGGCCACCGAAGACGACGGCGTGATCGGGTACCAGGCACACACCGTGGCACCGCCATACACACAACCCAGCGCCGCCGCCGCGTTGCCTTCCATGAAGATGCGCTGGCCCACCGCGTTGGCCCGCTTGACGCGCAGGCCAATCGGCGGCTTGAGATGGTCACGCGCAAAACCACGGCCCGACTGCAAGGCCCGCACGTTGGACTCGAGCAGTTTTTCCTTGCCCTTGTACTGCTCGCTGAACAGGCCCTCGATGACCTGGGTGTCCACGTCCATCAGCGTGGCCAGCGCGCCCAGCGTCATGATGTTCTTGAACAGCGTGCGTTGGCGCGGGTCTTCGTAGGTGGCGTTGCAGATGGCGGTCACCGGCATGCCGATGACAGTGATGTCGGAACGAAACGCGCTGGCCGGCAGCGTCCGCGTGCTGTCGTAAAAAAGATAGCCACCCGGCTCCACTTCCCGAACGTCCTGGTCCCAGGTCTGCGGGTTCATGGCCACCATCATGTCGATGCCACCCCG
>JAYVSX010000309.1:0-13729 GCA_043774975.1 Rubrivivax sp. | reverse complement strand
GGGTGTAGGCCGCATGACGCTTGACGGCTTCCCACTCTTGCTCATCGAGCTTGCCCGGTTTGTCCAGCACGGTGTTGCTGACGCCCAGCTTGCCCACGTCGTGCAGCAAGGCGCCGCGGCGCAGCCAGCGCACGCGGCCGTTTGGCAAGCCCAGCTGCACCGCAATGCGCTCGGTGTACTGCGCTACCCGCGCGCTGTGGCCGCTGGTGTAGGGGCTCTTGCTGTCCACCACCTGACCAAAAGCTTCGGCAATGTCGTCCAGGTAGTCGTCATCCAGGGCCACCTCATGTTCGCCCGGCTCCAGCCTTTGCACGGCCAGATCGATCGAAGGGCTGACCAGGGTTTCCCAAAGTGCAGCGCGCTTGCCCACGGCCAGGAAAACGCGCACCAGCGCGGGGTCAAACCAGCTGCCCGAGCGGTGCAACACCTCGGCCAAGGCACCCGCCGGCCCACCGGTGGCGCAAAACACGTCCACCACCTGGGCCAGCAGCGCAATGCGCGAATAGAGCGGGATGTTTTCCCCGCGCAAGCCTTGCGGCTTGCCTTTACCGTTCCAGTGTTCATCCAGACTGGCAATGCCTTGGGCCACGCCTTCGGAAAACCGCAGCTGACGGGCGATGTCTGCGCCGCGTGTGCAGCGGGTCTGGATCAGCTCGGTGGCAATCTGTGGCCCGTTGCGCAGGATGTTGACCACGCTGCTCAGTCGTTGCGACAGACCTGCATGCAGGCCGGTGTGGCTGAAGACAAAGCGCAGCATCTGCGGCAGGCTTTCGCCGACGGTCTTGAAGTCCTGCTTGAAGGTGCGGTCGTCGGTCAGGTAAAGCTCGCAAATGCGGGCCGCGTTGCTGCTGCAGCCCAGGTCCTTGAGCAGCAGCGTGTAGTACAGCTCCCACAGCGCACGCTTGGACAAGCCGATCTCCATGCCCACGTGCATGCCGATCCAGCAACTGCGCACGCAGTGACCCGGCGGTTGGCCCTCGGTGATGTCCAGCGCCCGGCTCAGGGCGCCGATCAGCTCCGACATCTTCAGCGTGGTGTGCAGGGCCACATCGGCCGAGGGCGAGACAAGGCGTAAACGATCCATGGCATGGCTATCGGCTGGCCCGGCGGGCAACTTGAATCCGGCCGTGCAAGCCCCTGCACCCGTGGCCCCCAGAACTGATGCTGCTGGGAAGCCTTGTTCCAGGCTTCACGCACAGGCGCGGCTGCCTAGACTGAGCCGCTGGCAGAGCAGCGCCAAGCTGCCTGATCAGCAGCGCCCGACGGCTTTGCCCGAGCACTTCGCACCTTGGCTTCCCTACTGGCGACAATGTCCATGCCCATGCCCATGCCCATGCCCATGCCCATGCCCATGCCCATGCCCATGCCCATGCCCATGCCCTTGCCCCTGTCCAAACCGACCGGTGTTCACCTGCACCTCATCGCCTACTCGCCCGCCAGTTTGGCGCAGGTGAGCCCGGGCTGGCAGGTGCTGGACAACCTGGCCAACCCGCGCCCCGATTGGTTTGAGTACTGGCCGGTGCGCCAGCGACTGCTGAGCGAAGCACTGGACGAAAACGCCTTCTACGGCTTCTTCTCACCCAAGTTCAGCGCCAAGACCGGCTTGAGCCATCAGCAGGTGCAAGATTTTGTCGCCCAACATGGGCCCCGTGCCGACGTGCTGTTGTTTTCGCCGCAACCCGACATGGGTGCCTTCTTCTTGAACGTGTTTGAACAGGGCGAGACCTTCGACCCCGGCCTGATCGACGCCTACAGCCAGTTCCTGGACACCATCGGCCGCCCGGCCCCACTGCGCCAGATGGTGATGGACTCGCGCCAGGTGTGCTTTTCCAATTATTTCGTGGCCCGACCGGCGTTCTGGCGCGAATGGTTGGTCGTCAACGAAGCCCTGTTTGCCATCTGCGAGGGCCCCACCACGCCCTTGCAGCGCGCCCTGACGCTGCCAACGTCCTACCCCGGGCCCGGCGGCGGCGTGCAACGCAAGGTGTTCTTGCAAGAGCGGGTGGCGTCGCTGCTGCTGGCCACCCAAGCGCACTGGCGCAGCGTGCCGCACGACCCCTTTGGCATGGGTTGGTCGATGTCGCGTTTTCGCCAGCACCCGCAAGAAGCCTTTGTCAGCGACGCGCTCAAACGCGCTTTTCGCGACACCGGATGGCCGCACTACATGCAGGCCTTTGCACAGGTGCGCCAACGCTTTGTGCAGCCTGCGGCATCGACGACATCGGCGGCCTTGGCCGCCTGACGGCCCGGCCCCAACGCGGGCGGACTCAGTCCACCCCAACGCTGGCGCTCACCAGGCGCCGGATGCCGGGCTGCGGCAATCGGCAGCTTGGCGCCCAGCTGGGCAGGCTGCTGAAGACCGTGCGCCCGGCCGCCAGGGCCACCACCAAGGCGTAGGACTCGCAGCCCACCACCCAGCGCGCGCCCTGCAGGGCATCGGCCAGGCTGGCACTGTGGTCCAGTTGCACGGCGGGGTGGCGCGCCAACCAGGCGGCGTACTTGCCACCTTCGTCTGAGGGGTGCGGACGCAGCCTGATGCTGGCGCTGGGCGGTATGCCGGCGGCCACGCGGTGCTGCATGAAACCGTCCAGCGCCTGCCACTCGCCCGCCACACCACGGCCCCAGTCCTGACGCATCGGTTCCATCACGTAGAGCACGCCCTGGTCGGCCTCGGCCAAGGGCTGAACCCGTTGCACCTGCTCGGCCAGGTAAAGGTTGCTGTAGCGCTGAACACGCGCCGGCGGGAAGTGCCAGCGGGCCAGCTGTTCGGCGTGGCCGTCGGTCACCCAAAACTCGTCGGGCCATTGGGTTTGGCCAGCCCGTTCGAAGCGCTCGCGGTAGTTCACCCAGTGGTCGATGACCGCCGCCGAGCGCACGCCATGGCGGGCTGCCAGCACGCGTGCCTGGTGTTCCAGTGGCGAAGCCCAGCCGGTGCCTGAAAGCAGCAAACGCGCGCCGGCCAGGGCCTCGTCCAGGCTGTCGACCAACGGCGCCTGGTCGCCAAAGCGTGCGCGCCACAGGCGCAGTGCCGGCCCTTGCATCACCGCGCGCAGCTGAAAGCTGCGGCGCTGCAGCCACGGCAGGATGATGTTGCAGGCACCGGCGTCGTGGCAGACCACGGCCAAGGGCACTGGCAGGTCGGGCGTGAGACGCGGGTCAAGCATCGGCGGTGTCGACAAAGCGGGCGCAGTAAATCAGATCGGTGGCTTGGCCCTCAACCCACTCTTGCGCCACGCGCACGGCCTCGCGGTGGAAGCCCGCACGCGCGGCCACCTTGAGCATGGCGTGGTTGATGGCCAGGGTGCCGCAGGTCAGCTTGCGCATGCCCGGCTGCTGCGCCAACCAGTCGGCCAGCACGCTGAAGGCTTCCTGACCCAGGCCCTGGCCCCAGGCGCTGCGCTCGCCCATCAAGATGCCCAGGTCAGCGGTGCCATGGTGCCGGTTGCGATAGGCCGTCAGCGTGCCCAGCGCCTGGTCGTTGTCCAGGCGGCGCACGCTCAGGTACAGGTTGTCGCCGCCTTCAAAACCGGCCCAATAGCGCAGGCTGCTGTCCAGGGTGTGCCGCAGCCAGCGCTGGTTCGAAAAACGAACCACCTCGGCGTCGTTGAGCCAAGCCAGGTGGGTGGGCGTGATGTCGCTGGCCTGCATGGCGCGCAGCGTCAGCCGTGCACCGCGCAGCACCGGACCGGGGCAGCTTTTGTGGACAGCGCGAGGCTGCACGATGGGTTCCACACGCGGCTCAACACGCGACTCCACACGCGGCTCAACGATCGGCTCCAAATTCGGCTCCAAATTCGGCTCAACCATCAGCTCAACACGCGGCCCAACCGGGGCCATCACCGCTGGCACGGCCAACGGCCTCAGGCTGCCGCAGGCACCGCTTCACGCAGCGCGTGCAGCTGGGCCCAGACCTTGCGGAAGGCGGCAGCGATCTGACTGACTTCAGCCGCACCGTGTGTAAATTGACCCATCGCCAGGCCCAGGAAGCTGCGGCTGTGCAGGTCTTCTGCCACCGGGCACAGGCCGGGGCCGTAGGTCACGTTGCTGTCGCCGCGCGCCAGGCCCTTCCAGGGGAAGCCGCCCGTGCCATAGCCCACACGGTGGCGAAACAGCGGCAGCAGGTGCAGGTTCTGGTAGCTGCCCACCAGGCCCGGCACCCCTTCGGCGCGCAGGGCCTGCAGCAGGGTCTCGCGGCCCAGGCCCAGGCGCGCGGTGTCCAGCTGCAGGCCGTAGATGTAGTAAGCGTGCGTGTTGCCCGCCAGCACCGCGGGTGTGCTCAGGCCCGGCAAACCGCTCAAGCCCACGTTCAGCGCCTCGGCGGCCAGCTGGCGCTGCGCCACCCGCGCGGCCAACAGCGGCAATTGCACGCTGGCGATGGCGGCTTCAATCTCGCCCAGGCGGAAGTTGTGGCCCAGCAGGTTGCACAGCTCGGCCGGGTTGTCGGTCTTGACCACCGCTTCGGCGTGGTTGCGAATCAGCGCCAGGCGCTGGGCGTAGGCGGCGTCGTTGGTGACCAGCACGCCGCCTTCGCCGCAGTGGATGTGCTTGTGGTAATTCAGGCTGTAGCCGCCAATGTGGGCCAAGGTGCCGGCCAACTGGCCGTGGTGCAGCGCGCCGGGTGCCTGGGCGCAATCGCTCAGCAACTTCAGGCCGTGGCGGTCGCACAGCGCCCGCAGCCGGCTCATGTCGGCGCTTTGGCCAAAGATGTCGACCGCGATCACGGCGCGCGTGCGCGGCGTGATCAGCCGTTCGACGCTGTCGGGGCAGATGTTGTAGGTGGCGCGGTCGATGTCGGCAAACACCGGCACGCCGGCCCAGTGCAGGATGGCGGTGGCGGTGGCGGCCATGGTCCAGGGCGTGGTGATGACCTCGTCACCGGGTTCGATGCCAATCGCCCCCACCGCGCAGACCAGCCCGCTGGTCCACGAGTTGACGGCGATCGCATGCTTGACAGCAAAGTAGCTGGCGCACTGGGCTTCAAAGGCGCGCACCCGCGCACCGCCCATGAAAGCCTCGCCTGGCGAGCCGATGTAGCCCGACAGCACGCCACCGCGGATAACGGCCGCAGCGGCGGCCACGTCGTCCTCACCCAGGACCGACGGGTGCGGCGCGATCGACCGCACGGCGGGCTCGCCGCCGAACAAGGCCAGGGTTTGCTGCTGGTGCATGGACATTTCCTTCGACGTTTTGGGGATGGGGGTTCGGGATCGAAACTCAGGCTGCGCGGTTCAGTCGGCCCGGCGCCGGATCTCGTCGCACAAGCGCTGGGCGGCCAGCGCCGTGTCGCCGGTGCTGGCCAAGGCCTGGCCCTGGGTCAGGTGCTGGTACAGGTTGTCGACCGCGCGTGCCGTGGCCTGCAGGTAGGTGCCGGGCTTGCGCTCGCCGCTGTCAAGAACGCGGTAGTTTTTGAAGTGCGGGCTGTCGATGACACGGCGCACGCGCCATTGTTGGCCACCGTCTTCCATCGCGATGACGGCGGTGGCGGTGAAGATCTGCAGCTCGAAGATGGCGCCGTCGGCGGCGTGGGCCGTGTTCAGGTGCACCTCAACGCCCGACGCGCTTTGCAGCACGGCCGGCACGCTGGGGTCGTCGCTCCAGTGGTCGGCCTGGGCGCGGCCCGCGTGCTGCAGCGTCAAGGTGCCCAGCAACTGGTGCAGCAGATCGACCATGTGGCTGCCGTTGTTGAGCACGCCCTTGTTGTAGGTGCCCACCACCGAACGCACCGGCCCCCAGACGCCGGCCTGCAGTTCGGTGGCCAGGCGCTGCACATCGGGCGCCCAGCGCCGCGTGTGGTTGACAGCCAGCGGCACACCTGCCGCAGCACAGCGCTGCACCAGCGCCTGGGTCTGCGCCAGCGTGGGCGTCACCGGCTTTTCGCAAAAGATCAAACGCGGCCGCAGCGCCAACGCGGCTTCGATCTGCGGCGCATGGGCGGCCGTGGGTGAACACAGGCTGATCACGTCAAAGGGGCCAGCCCCTGAAGGGTCTGAAGAGTCTGAAGACGCTGAGAGGTCTGGAAAGCTTGGCAGGTCTGGATGGTTTTGCAGGTCGGCCCGGCCCGGCCCGCTGTGCAGCAGCTGCAGGGCCGCCAAGTCCGCATGGCCCTGCTGCACGCCCCAGCGGCGCATGAAGGACTGGCGGCGTTCGGCATCGGGCTCGACGCAGGCGGTCAGCTGAAATCCGCCATGGCGGGAAAAAGCGCCTGCGTGGGTCAGGGGCGGCAGGTGAACGGCCCGCTCGGCGTCAAAACCGCCCGCGATGTTGCCGCAGCCCACGATCAACACCCGCTGCATGGCGCGCACGTTGGGCCCGGCGCTCAGGCCGGCGTCAGCTCGGCGCTGGGGGCCGCAGCGGCCAACGCGGCGTTCTGCGCCTCGTTCTGCGCCGCGTCGCCATAGCCCTGCTCGAAGCTGCTGGCTGGCAGGTGACCCCGCGCCACCGCCTCGTGCACAAACTGCAGCAGCAGCGGGTCGTTGTAGCGCCGGGCCACCAGCTGCAGCCCGTAGGGCAGGCCCTGGCCCGCGCCCTGTGCGCCGGCCACGGCGCCGCGATCGGGCGACCTGAACACCGGTGCGTTGATGCTGGGCAGCTGCGTCAGCGTCCACATCAGCGCGGAGTCGGGGCGTTCTTCCACATGGCGCAGCGGTGCTTCGCCGGCGGTGGACAAGGTCACCAGCACGTCAAAGCCGCGCATGAAGCGGTCCATCAGGCGCGCCAGCTCGACCTGGCGCTCCAGCGCTGAGCCGTAGCTGGCGGGGCTGATTCTCTGGCCCGCAACGATCAGGGCGTTCATCACCGGACTGACCAGTTCGGCCTTGTTGAACTCTTCCTTGAAGTAGTAGGCCAGCGCCCGGTTGTAGATGGTGGCGTGCAAGGGGTGGCATTCGGCCATGTCTTCGGGCAGCGTGGTGTCCACCACGTCAAAGCGCGGGTCGGCCTGCAGGGTTTGCAGCCACTGCGACAGCGCCAGCTTGGCGTGGTCGGGCGCGTGTTGCCAGACGTGCGGGCGCACCACGGCCACCCGCCAAGGGCGGCTGCTGGGGGCGGACTGCCGCGCCACATCGGTGAAGGCCCGGTCGCTCATCGGGTAGTCGCGGCCGTGCACGCGCAAGGCGTCAAATACCCCGGTCAGGTCGGCGGCATGGCCGGCAAAAAAGCCCACCGTGTCCAGGCTGTCGGTGGTCTTGAGCATGCCGGTGCGCGGGATCAGCCCAAACGAAGGCTTCATGCCCCAGACGCCGCAAAAACTGGCCGGCCGGATGATGCTGCCCGCCGTTTGGGTGCCCAGTGCAGCCGGTACCACACCCAGCGCCACCGCAACGGCCGAGCCGCTGCTGCTGGTGCCCGGCGTGCGCTCAGTGGCCCACGGGTTGAGGGTCTTGCCCAGCGTGTGCACGGCAAACTCGGCGGTCACGGTCTTGCCCGGCACCAGGGCGCCCGCGCGCTTCAGGTTGAACACCGCGCGGGCGTCGTTGCCAGGCGTGAAGCCGGCCCACAGCGGGCTGCCCATCTGGGTGGGAAAGTCAGCGGTGTTGAAGATGTCCTTCACCGCCACCGGCATGGCCTCCAAGGGGCGCAGCGCCGCGCCGCTGCCTAAGCGCGCGGCGGCAGCCCGCGCCGCCGCCAGCAGTTGTTGGCCGTCAAAGGTTACCCAGGCCTTGGCACTGGCTTCGGTGCTGGCCTGCACCTGGATGCACTGACGCGCCAGGTCCTCGGGCGTGGCGCGGTAGGCCGACAGGGCCTGCCGCAGCACCTGCATGCTGTGCTGCTTGAAATCAACGCTGAACGTCATGGCCAGCCCCTCAGAGCTTGAGCGCGCCAAACTTGCGCTGCAACTGCTGCGGGTAAGGCAGCAGTTCTTCTTCGTTCTTGGCCGGCTTGGGGTAGATCGGAATGACGCTGTTCTTCAGCTCCGGGCGGCGGTGTTTTTCCAGCGTGGCAAAAAACTCGTCTTCGCTCATGCCGGTGATCTTCAGGTAGTAGTCCAGCCCCTCGGGGCGCACGCCGTCGTTGGCGCGAATCAGGTCCCAGGCTTCGTCGCGGCTGAGCAGGCCCGCGCGCACGTCCACGCTGGCGTGAAAGGTGGCGCGGCCATAACCGCGCTTGGTGTAGCAGGCCAGGTCGTGCACGCCGGGCATCACACACTCCGCGCTTTTGTAGCGCTTGAAGCTGCCTTCGACCTGCGTTTCACGCCAGGCGTAGTTGTCGCGCACAAACTCGGTCTGGCGTTCGTCGTCCCAGAAGATGTAGTCGCCCAGGTGGATGCCGTGCACACCGACACGCTCGCAGTCCTCGGCGCTGGGCACCTGGAAGGGTTCCAGGTCGCGCAGGCTGACGTCGTCGCGCACCATCTGGTCGGGGCGCAGCTTGGCGCTAACCTTGGTGAAATACTCGCGGTCGAACTTGCGCACCGGGTTCAGGTAACTGGCGCGGCCCGAGCTTTCGGCGATCGACTCGCCCCAGATCAGCAAGGGGATGTTGAAGCGCACCGCAGCCTGCAGCGGGAAGGCACCGACGCCGGCGTGGCAATGCCAGCAGCTGTCGCCAATGCCGGCCAGCGAATGTTTGGCCAGCTTGTTCACCAGGCGGCGGTTGGGCGTGAACATCACATGGTCCACGTTGAACTGCTCGAGCGAGTTCTGCAGGTTGTACCAGCCGGTTTCACTGAACCAGTTGTGGCTGAAGGTCACGGCCAGCGGCTTCATGCCGTAGACCTGGGTCAACACATGCAGCTGAAAGGTGCTGTCCTTGCCGCCGCTGATCGGAATGATGCAGTCGTAGTTGTTGCCGGCCTTGGCCTTGGCGTTGTCCAGAATGCCGCGCAGCACCTGTTCGCGCTGGGTCCAGTCGATGTGGATTTTCTGCTCGGCGCTTTGGCAGGCCTGGCACACGCCGAGCTCGTCAAAGATGACCCCTTCCTGGGTTTGCGGGATGCAGCAACGCACGCAGTACTGCAGGTGCGCAAAGGGCTTGCCGGCCGGGTCGGCGTCGAGGTCGGGCGCGGCCGCCAGACGGGTGAAAAGGCTTTTCAGCGGGGTCGGGTTGTGGCTGGGCTTGGGCTGCATGAACGGACGCTCCTGGGACTGCCCCAAGGCTAGCCAGCAGCGGGCCGGTCTGGACCGGGAAAAGCAGGGGAAACGGCCCCCAGAACGCGGCTTGGGCCGTGTCGCCGATCCAGCCTGTCCAGCCCATCCAGCCGATCAGGCCACCGCAGGTTCGAGCAGGCGGATGCTGCCGGCGTCGGCGTCGATTTCGGCCATCACGCCCAAGGGCAGCGTGAACTTGTGCTTGACGTGGCCAAACTGGGCCCCGCGGTAGACCGGCACCGCCAAAGGGCCGAAGTAGTCGTCAAACACCTCGTCCAGCGTCAGCGTGCCAAAACTGCCCTCGCTGGGCAGGCAGTTGGTAAACCCACCCAGCACCACCCCGGCCACGCCCGCCAACGCGCCGCTGAGCATCAGCGTCGACAACATGCGGTCGACCCGGTAGACGTATTCGTTGACGTCTTCCAGGAACAGAATGGCACCGCGAAGATCGGGCATGTAGGGCGTGCCCGACAAGGACGTCAGCACCGCCAGGTTGCCGCCCAGCAGCGGACCGCTGGCGCGGCCGCCGCAGACGGTGGTGAAACGGCCTTCGCTGGGCACCAGGTCGTCGCCGGTCACCAGCGTGTTGCTCAAGGTCGGCGCCAGCGCCTGCATCACCAGGGCCTTGAAATGGGCCACGCTGAAGGCGTTCCATGCCGAACGGCCCAGCGGCGAGTGAAAGGTCACCAACCCGGTCTTG
Source organism: Rubrivivax sp. (assembly GCA_043774975.1). Classification (GTDB taxonomy): domain Bacteria; phylum Pseudomonadota; class Gammaproteobacteria; order Burkholderiales; family Burkholderiaceae_C; genus Rubrivivax. Next base: position 3,943 of record JAYVSX010000309.1, on the reverse strand, counting down.
ATGTGCACCGCGTTGATCAAAGCCGTGAGGTCGGAAAAGCCACCCAGGAACTTGGGGCTGCGCGCCAGCAGGCCGTAGTCCAGCAGGGGCAGCACGCGGTTGGCGCCCGAGCCACCGGTGATGGCCAACACCCCGGCCACGTCGGGCGCCGCAAACAGGGTGTGGATGTCGCTGGCCCGCTGGGCCGGTGTGCCGGCCATGTGGCCGTAGCGCTGGCGCACGTTGGGGGCCTCGCGAACCTTGAAACCCAGCGCTTGCAGGGCCTGGTGCGTTAGCTCATAGGGCGCCCGTTCGTAGATCGCGCCAGACGGGTTGATCAGGCCCACGGTGTCGCCCGGCTGCAGGCGGCGCGGGCGGATCAGCGGCAGGCGCTGCGGCGGTGAAGGGGTCAAGGTGCAAGCTCTCTCAAAAAGGCCAGGGTTGATTTCAGCCGCAGCAACCGCGCGTCGGGGTTCTGACGGCCAGCGGCTCAGCTGGGGTGGGGTTCGATGTCGACCACCTCGAACCAGTTGTTCCAGAACAAGGGGCGCCGAAAACCCACCAGCCAGGGCTGCACCAAAGCGGTGGCGGCCAGGTGGGTGCGCAGTTTGTAGGGCATCCAGGCCACGGTCAGGCGCTTGGCGTGGTCAAACTCGGCCTCGCGCTCGGGCCCGTCGGGCAGGGCCAGCAGGCGGGCGATGGACTCGTTCATCTGCGGCAGGTTGAAGCGCGACAGGTTGATGCCCCCTGCTGCTGCCGCGTCGTAGCGCAGCAGGCCTTCCATGCCATCGGGCGCACTGGCGCGGCCGCTCACCGACCACAGCATCAGCTTGCCCGCCCGCGCCGCCTTGTACTGCTCGGGCCACTGGGCCGGGCGAAAGACCATGCGCAGGCCAATCGCGCCCATGTCGCGTTTCATCAGTTCGTCAAAGCGGCGCGTCTCGCTGCTGGGTTGCGTCGCCATTTCCAGCACCAGCGGCTGGCCTTCGGGGCTTTCACGCCAGCCGTCGCCGTCGCGGTCGCGCCAGCCGTACAGGTCCAGCAGCGCGCGTGCGCGGGCCGGGCTGTAGTCGCTCATCTCGCTGCGCCAGTTGGCATCAAAACCGCTGAGGTGCACCGCCACCGGCGACTGCGCCGCCACCGCCGATCCATAACGCAGCAGCCGGATCTCACGCTCGACGTCGATGCCCAGGCCGATGGCCCGGCGCAGCGCCACCCGCTCGGGCGTGTAGCCACCCACCATGGGGTGTTCCATGTTGAACATGGTGTAGTAGGTGGACGGCAAGACCACCCGTTCGGCGCGGATGCCGCGCTTGACCAGGTTGGGCGCCAGCTTGCCGCCAGGCATGGCCACCGGCGTGAACCCGTCGGGCAGGTCCACCCAGTCGGCTTCGCCATTCAGGAAGGCCAGCCAGGTGGGTTGTTTTTCTTCGATGATGGCCACCTCCACCCGGTCCACCATGGGCAGGCGGCGGCCCTTCAGGCGGGCCAGGATGGCTTGGCCTTCGGCGTCGTCGCTGGCCGGTTCGGCGTGGTAGCGCAGCTCCCGAAACGCCGGGTTTCGGTTGAGTACGATGCGTGAAGAGCGCCGCCACTCGGCCAGCACAAAGGGGCCCGTGCCCACCGGGTGCTGCATCGACAACTCGCCCTGGGCTTCGATGACCTCTCGCGCCACTGCAGCGGTGGACGCACTGGCCAGCAGCTGCGGGAAACGCGGCCGCGCAGCCGCCATCACAAAGCGCAGCGTGTAGCGGTCCAGCACCTGCAGACCTTGCAGCGGGCGGTTGTAGTCAAACGGCTTTTTCTGCTCGATGGCTTCGCGGCGCAAGGCTGCCAGGCCAATCAGACCGGTTTGTTCCAGCGCGCTCCAGCCCGGGCTCTTGGTGGCCGGGTCGGCCAGGCGCTTGATGCTGTAGGCGTAGTCGGCGGCCACCAGCTCACGCGGTTGGCCGCCAAAGGCCGCGTCGTGGGTGAAGAAGATGCCGCTGCGCACACGCACCGTCCAGCTGGAGAAGTCGCTGCCCGTCAGCGGCTCGGGCATGGCCGCCGCGGTGCGCGGGCGCAGCTTCACGGGCCGGGCCAGCGGGTCAAACTCGAGCAGGGTTTCAAAGATGTGCGAGGTGATGCGCAGCGAGCGCACGTCGCCCACCCGGGCCGGGTCAAAACCGGTTTCGCTTTCGCTGGCCAGACGCAGCACTTTCAAGCCCGGCGCGCCAGCGGTCTGTGCAGTCTGTGCGGTCTGTGCAGTCTGTGCGGTCTGTGGCTGCTGCGCCGCGGGTGCGGCCCGCGCTGTGGCACTGGCCAACCAACCCACGGCGAAACACACAAACAAGGTTGGCAAGGTGCGGCTGCTGTCCATGCCAGGATGATAGACAGCGATGCCGCCCCCATGAGCCCCAATGGGTCCACATGGGCCCAAACGTGCATCCGTGCGACCGCCGTGTTTTCCAGACTTGGATGCTCAGTCGGCTGACAGGCTCCAGCAGCCAGCCCGCTGTTCGCACCACACCGGTCACTGCGGCAGCGCCATGGCACAAGCGTGCGCGCTGGCCCAGGCCCACTGGAAGTTGTAGCCCCCCAGCCAGCCCGTCACGTCCACCACCTCGCCGATGAAGTACAGACCCGGCTGCTTGGACTCCAGAGTCTGCGACGACAGATCGCGTGTGTCGACGCCGCCCAGCGTGACCTCGGCCTTGCGGTAGCCCTCACTGCCACTCGGCAGCAGCTGCCAGCGTGCAAAGCGTTCGGCCAGGCGCGCCAGGGCCTTGTCGGTGGCGTCGTTGATGGGGCGTTGCCATTCCAGGTCCTGCTGGGTCCAGGCGTCGGCCAGCCGGCTGGGCACCCAACTGGCCAGTTCGTTGGTGATGAGCTTGCGTGACCGGCCCTTGGCTGCGGCCAGCGCCTGCGGCAAGTCCACCTCGGGCGCCAGGTTCAGCCGGATCGGCGCACCCGGCTCCCAGTAGCTGGAGATCTGCAAAACCGCCGGGCCGGAAAGCCCGCGGTGCGTGAACAGCAGGTCCTCCAGGAAGGCCGTGCGGTTCTTCTTGTCGCCGGTCTCGATCTGCACCGGCAGCGACAGCCCGGCCAGCGGCACGAACGGTGCCCAGGCTTCACCGTCAAAGGTCAAGGGCACCAGACCGGGGCGCTGCTCCACCAGCCGCAGGCCAAACTGCTTGGCGATGCGGTAGCCAAAATCAGTGGCTCCGATCTTGGGAATGGACAGACCGCCGGTGGCGATCACCACGCTGCGGCTCTTGACGGGGCCCCGGTCGGTGTCCAGTTCAAAGCCAGCATCGGCCGCCACGCGCACGGCGTGCACAGCACAGGGTTGCCAGCGTTGCACACCACCGGCCTGACATTCGGCCAGCAGCATTTGAATCAAGTCTTCGGCCGAACGGTCACAAAACAGCTGGCCCTTGTGCTTTTCGTGAAAGCCGATGCCGTGCTTTTGCACCAGCGCCACCAAGTCGGCCGGTGTGTAGCGCGACAGCGCCGAACGACAGAAGTGAGGGTTCTGGCTGACAAAGTGCTTGTGCGGCTGGCGCACGTCGATGTCGCGGTTGGTGAAGTTGGCCCGGCCACCGCCCGAGATGCGGATTTTTTCGGCCACTTTTTCGCTGTGGTCCAGCAGCAAGACCTTTAGGCCGCGTTGGCCTGCCACACCGGCGCAAAAGAGGCCGGCCGCGCCGGCCCCGACCATCACCACGTCAAACGTTTCCATGGGCTGGAGTGTAGGAGGCCCACTCTGGCGCTGCGGCGCTGCGGCGCTGCTGCGCTCTGGCTTGGCCGGTCAACCGGACTACAAGGCCCGGGCCATCAACTCCGCACGGCGCCAGTCGTCCAGCGTGTCGATGTCGACCACGCGGTGACTCTCCATCTCATAACCGTGCCCGTTGCTGTGCATGCGCAGTCCTGATGTCCAGGCGGCGGTGCGGCCCCAGTAAAACTGGCCGGCGTCAAAGTA
>JAYVSX010000308.1:0-21037 GCA_043774975.1 Rubrivivax sp. | reverse complement strand
TCGCCCTCAACCTCGCCCGAAACCAGCCAGACCGTGACCGTGCAAGGTCACTACAACAACGCTGTCGGCTCATCGGATGCCGCTTCGCAAGGTGTCATTAGCGCTGCACTGCTGAAAAGCCGCCCCGCGCTGCGCCCTGGCGAGGTGCTGGAGTTTGTGCCCGGCGTCATCGTCACCCAGCACTCAGGAGACGGCAAAGCCAACCAGTACTTCTTGCGCGGCTTCAACCTGGACCACGGGACCGACTTCGCCACCAGCGTCAATGGCATGCCGGTGAACATGCCCACTCACGGCCACGGCCAGGGCTACACCGACTTGAATTTCTTGCTGCCTGAACTGGTGCAGCGCATCGAATACCGCAAAGGACCGTACTTCGCCAAGAGCGGCGACTTTGCGTCGGCCGGCGCCGCCGACATCAGTTACCGCACCCGCCTGGACGAAGCTTTTGGCCAGGTCTCGCTGGGCAAAAACGGCTTCAGGCGGGGCGTCGCAGGTACGTCCTTCAACCTCGGCTCGGGTTTGGCTTTGCTGGGCGCCTTTGAGGCCACGCAAAACGACGGCCCCTGGACGGTTCCCGAGCGGCTGCGCAAGCGCAACGGCATCCTCACGCTCAGCGGCGGCACCGCCGCCCAGGGCTTCAGTGCCAGCGCCATGGGCTACAGCGCGCGCTGGACCGCCACCGACCAAATCCCGCAGCGCCTGATCGACGCCGGCACCTACGGCGGCAGGCCTTTCACGCGCTTTGACTCCCTGGACCCCAGCACCGGCGGCGACACCGCGCGCAGCAGCCTTTCGGGCGAATGGCACCGCAGCGGCAACGACGGCAGCCGCAGCAAAGCCAGCGCCTATGCGTTGCATTACCGGCTGGACCTGAACAGCAACTTCACCTACGCACTGGAGCGCCCTGCCGACGGTGACCAGTTCAAACAGCAAGACAACCGCAAGGTGCTCGGTGCCAACGCCAGCCACGCCTTCAGCCACAGCCTGGCCGGCCAGGAGGCCAGCAGCGAAGTGGGCGTTGCGCTGCGTCACGACCGCATTCGCGTCGGGCTGTTTGACACGGTGGCACGCCGCGTCACCAGCACCACCCGCGAAGACCGCGTGCAGGAAACCGCGCTGGGCCTGTACGGCCAGACCGCCGTGCAGTTGGCACCCTGGCTGCGCAGCGTGGTGGGCTTGCGCGCCGATCATCGGCGTTCAACCGTGGACGCCCTGACCTTGCCTGCCAACGGGGGCCGCTCCAGCGACACCCAGGTCTCACCCAAGCTCAGTCTGGTGTTCGGCCCCTGGGCCAAGACCGAGTTTTTCTTCAACGCCGGCCGCGGCCTGCACAGCAACGACGCCCGCGGCACCACCGCCACGCAAGACCCGCGCGGTGGTGGCCCGGTAGACAAGGTACCCGCGCTGGTCTCGCAGCGCGGCATGGAACTGGGCGCCCGCACCGAGCTGCTGCCGGGTCTGCAGAGCTCCGTTGCGCTGTGGCAGTTGAGGTCCGACTCCGAACTGGTCTACGTGGGCGACGCCGGCGCCACCGAAGCCAGTGCCGCCAGCAAACGCCGTGGCCTGGAATGGAACAACCGCTGGGTCCCTGCGCCTTGGTTCCTGCTGGACGCCGACTTCGCCTGGACACACGCCCGCTTTGACAACGGCGAGCGCATCCCCAACGCGGTGGACCGCGTGGCCTCGGTGGCGACCACGCTGCGCGACCTGGGGCCCTGGAGCGCCAGCCTGCAGTGGCGCTACCTGGGCAGCGGTGCGCTGATCGAGGACAACAGCGTTCGCTCGTTGTCGTCGCTGACGGCCAACCTGCGATTGAGCCGCAAGTTGAATCTGGGCCTCATGACCCCCGCCGAAGTGACCCTGGACGTGTTCAACCTCGGCAACCGCAAGGTCAACGACATCCAGTACTTTTATGAGTCACAACTGCCGGGTGAGGCCGCGCCAGTGGCCGACCGCCATGTGCACCCGGCCGAACCCCGCTCGGTGCGCCTGAGCCTGCGCGTCGGGTTCTGAAGCGGGGCGCACAACGGGGGCGCACAAGCGAGCGAACAAGAGAGCGAACAAGCTGGCGCGAAACGCCAACAAGACGTTCAGTGTTTGTGCATTCCGGCGGGTGCGCCAGCCTGCGTCTTGACTGGCGCTTTGACCTCCACGCTCTCGCGCTTCTTGTCGGCGCTTTCAAACACCAGCGTCACAGCCACCGTGTCACCGGCTTTGAGCTGCTGCTTCAGGTCCATCAGCATGACGTGGTAACCGCCCGGCTTGAGCTCCACCACCTGGCCTGCGGGCAAGGCCAATCCGCTGGGCAGCGCGCGCATCTTCATCACGTCGCCGGCCATGCTCATCTCGTGGATTTCCACCAAGCCGGCCACCGGCGTGCTGACCGACACCAGGCGCGAACCCTGGGCCGATGTGATCTTGGCAAACAGGCCGGTGGCCTTTTGCTGCGCCACCGTGCCGCGAATCCAGGGCTCGGCCACGGTGGTCTGGGCCCAGGCGGTTTGGCCTGCCAGAGCTAAATTCAAGGTCAAGGTCAAGCTGATCAGGGTCGTGGAAGTCTTCATCAAAAGTTCGCTGAGGAATGGGCAACGCCACAGTGTAGGCGCGCCGATAATCCCTGTATGGCCATCCAGACCGACAACTTCGGCCCCGAACGCAAAGACCCCTCCAAGGACCGCCTGGGCGATCTGCCACGCGTGGTCAGCGCCGCACCGGCTTCGCCCAACGAAGAAGCCGTCGAGCGTGCGTTGCGCCCCAAGGGCATGGCCGAGTACGTGGGCCAGGTCAAGGCGCGCGAGCAGTTGGAGATCTTCATCCACGCCGCCCGTGGCCGCGCCGAGGCGCTGGACCATGTGCTGCTGTTTGGCCCGCCGGGCCTGGGCAAGACCACCTTGGCTCACATCGTCGCGTATGAGTTGGGTGTCAACCTGCGCCAGACCAGTGGCCCGGTGCTGGAAAAGCCCAAGGACCTGGCCGCCATCCTGACCAACCTGGAAAAAAACGACGTTCTCTTCATCGACGAGATCCACCGCCTGTCGCCCGTGGTCGAGGAAATCCTCTACCCCGCGCTGGAGGACTACCAGATCGACATCATGATCGGCGAAGGCCCGGCCGCGCGCAGCATCAAGCTCGACCTGCAGCCCTTCACGCTGGTGGGTGCCACCACACGCGCGGGCATGCTGACCAACCCGCTGCGCGACCGCTTTGGCATCGTGGCCCGGCTGGAGTTCTACACCGCAGAAGAGTTGAGCCGCATCGTCAAGCGCTCGGCCGGCCTCTTGAACGTGCCGATCGACCATGAGGGCAGCCTGGAACTGGCCCGCCGCAGCCGCGGCACGCCGCGCATCGCCAACCGGCTGCTGCGCCGCGTGCGCGACTATGCCCAGGTCAAGGGCGACGGCAGCATCAACCTGGCACTGGCCGACAAGGCCTTGAAGATGCTGGACGTCGACCCCTTGGGCTTTGACGTGATGGACCGCAAGTTGCTGGAAGCCGTGATCCACCGCTTTGGCGGCGGCCCGGTCGGTCTTGACAACGTGGCGGCGGCCATTGGTGAAGAAAGCGGCACCATCGAAGACGTGATCGAGCCCTACCTTATCCAGCAGGGCTTCTTGCAGCGCACACCCCGCGGGCGCATGGCCACAGCCGCAGCATGGCGCCACCTGGGTTTGGTGCAACCGGCCCGGCCTTCGGACGATTTGTTCGAGTCTTGAGCCCCGGCACATGCCGCCCGCCGTGACGGCCGTCACGGTCCTGCGCCCTGGATAGCCACTTCGTCACAACCGTAACGATTGCACGCAAGCCGCGACCCTCAGTTCCGGGGCGCATAAGCCGATACACGATTCAAGCGCGGCCTCTCTGTCCTGCAACCGCAGGGGTGGGCGGTCGATCTCCTTGAATCGCAGGTGACCGGCATGCAACGTTTTCGCCATCAGGGCTTCACCCTCATCGAGGTGATGATCACGGTGGCCATCATCGGCATCCTGGCCGCGGTGGCCCTGCCGTCTTACAACAGCTACGTGCTGCGCTCGCGCGTGCCACCGGCGCTGGACGGCCTGTCGTCCTACTTCACGCGCATGGAGCAGCGCTACCAGGACGTGGGCAACTACGGTGCAGCGAATTGCACCGTGGCGGTACCCACGGTCAACAACTTCACCGTCAGCTGCGTCATCACCAACAGTGGCCAGGGCTTCACCGCCACGGCCACCGGGTCAGGCACGGTCAACGGCTACGCCTACACCATCGATCACCAGGGCACGCGCAACACCACGGCCCACCCCAAAGGTGTGCCGGCCACCGCGTGCTGGAGCATGAAGGGCACGGTATGCGACAGCTGACCCCCTCACGCACGCAGCGTGGCCTGACGCTGGTGGAGCTGATGGTGGCGTTCTCCATTGGCGCACTGCTGTTGGTGGCCGCGACGCCCAGCCTGCGCGACTACACCGTGAATTCCAAGCTGCGCGAAAGTGGCAACACGCTCTACACCGAGACGCTGATGGCCCAAAGCGAAGCCATCAAACGCAACCGCAATGTGCGGGTCAGCGTCACCGGTTCCACCATCACCGTGGCCGATGTGACGGTGGCCGCCAGCCCGGTCACCCTGCGAACAAGGTCCATGGCCGACGGCGTGGCTGCGGCAGCCGCCGGATCTGTGACCTTTGGCAGCCAGGGCTGGACCACCAACCTGACTGCCGTTTCCATCAACTTGGCCCACTCATCGGTCACCTGCGACGCTGACAACCGCTGCCCCGGGCTGCGGGTGGAAGCCGGCGGATCCATCAAACTATGCGGCAACCACCTCGACACCTGCCCCTGAGCCGGGGCGCCGGCCTGCTGGACGGCCTGATCGCCCTGGCGATTCTGGCCTTTGGCCTGCTGGCCATGACGCGCTTTCAGGGCCGCATGGTGGCGCAGACCACCGAGAGCCAGTCGCGCCAGGTCGCCACCCAACTGGCCGGCGAACTGCTCAGCACGGTGCTGGTTGACGGCGCCAATGCGGCTTGCTACACGCTGCCGCAAGCCGGCGCCTGCGGCAACGCTGGCGCCATCAGTCGCACCACCGCCTGGTCCAGCAGCGTCAGCGCTGCCCTGCCCGGCCCCGTGACCACCACGTCCACGCTCAACGGCACCGGTGAACGCCTGACGGTGAACATCAGCTGGCTGGGCAAGGACTCTGGCGACACCCGTACCCTGGAGATCGTCACCGATGTGCGCTGAGCCCCTTGCCCGCGTCAACTCCCGTTCGACGCCCCCTGTAAACCGCAGCTCTCAGCGTGGCCTGTCCATCATCGAACTGATGGTTGGCATGGTCATCGCCCTGCTGGTGGGCATGGCAGCCACCGGCAGCGCCACGATGTTCACGGCTTCTCAACGCCAAGGCATCGGCATGGGCGGTGTGAGCCTGAGCGCCAACACCGCCTTGACGGCGATGCGCGACGAAGCGGCCTCTGCCGGACTGGGCTTTTTCGGCGACCGTCTGTACCGCTGCCACAAGATCAACCTGAGCATCGGCGCCGCGCCGCTGATCGACGGCGCCGAGTTCACGCCCGTCAACGTCACCGCCGAAGCCGCCGGCGACCGCATCGACGTGATCTACGCCACCCAGGTGGCCTCGGGCGCCAACGCCTTGCTCAAGGCCGACACCACAGGGGCCAACGCCACGGTGCGCTCACTGGTGCCCGCCGCGGTGGGCGACGCGGTGATGCTGGCACCCGTGACGCCGGGCACGCCGTGCCTGGTGCGCACGGTCACGGCCATCACCGCGTCCACCGACGACCTGCCCCAGGTGCTGAGCTTTGCCGACACCGCCGCCGACGTGCACAACAGCGCTGCCTACACCACCAACCCGACCTTCCCCGACCTGGGGCGCATCACCTTGCTCGGCGGCTTGCAATGGTCGCGCTACCGACTCAACGGCACCAACCTCGAATTGGAACGGCCCTTGACCAACGGCAGTACGGCCGTGGTGCTGGCGCGCAACGTGATCGGTTTTCGCACCGAGTACGGCCTGGCGGCGGCCGCCGCCGGCAGCACGGCGCTGGACAGCTGGCAGCCGCCCAGCGGCGGTTTTGCGTCGCTGACGCCAGCCCTGTTGCCACGGGTGCGGGCCCTGCGCATCGGTTTGGTCACGCGCAGCCCGCAGCGCGAAAAGCCCGACAACGCTGGCAACTGCACCGCTTCGACCGCCATGCCACAACTCTTTGGCAACACCATCACACCCGACGTCGCCGACTGGCAGTGCTACCGCTACCGCACCGCGTTTGTCGTCGTGCCATTGCGCAACCTGGTGGTGGGGCTGTGAACATGCGGCGCAGCCACTTCCACCGCCCCGGCAACCGGCTGGGCTCGCGCGGCGTCACCATGCTGGTGGTCTTGCTGTTGATGTCGGTGATGCTGCTGGGCGGCCTGGCGCTGGCCCGCATGACCGAGATCGGCGTCATGGCCACGGGCAACAGCAGCTACCGGGAAGCCTCATTGCAGGCCTCGGAAGTGGGTGTCAACACCGCCTATGCCCGAGTTCGAACCATCACCAACGAAGAAGCCAACAGCGGCAACTGGTACTGGGCCACCATGCAGGCCCAGACCGCCGGCCTGCCCACCGTCACCTGGGCCACGGCGCCCGAGATCACCGTTGGCAGCTACAGCGTGCGCTATGTGGTGGAACGGATGTGCAACACCGCACCCGTCACGGCCACCTTGCGCCAGTGCCTGGTCAAGCAGGTGCCGCAGACGTCCAGCTCGCGCGTTGGCGTCGAAGAACTGGACCCGCCCAACTCACGCCAATTCCGCATCACGGTGAGGGTCACTGGGCCGAAGGACACCGAGACCTGGGTCCAGTCCTTGGTCACCAAGGGTTGATCGTTCATTTGTTTTGAGGTCCGCTGTGAAATCCATCCATCAACTCATCGTCAGTACCGGCGCCATGGTCGGCCTCTTGTGCGGCGTGGCCTCGCACGCTGCGCCAACGCCCTTGGCCGAGCTGCCCCTGAAAGCATCGGTGCTGGCCAAGCCCAACGTGATTTTCGGCATGGACGACTCCGGATCGATGGACTGGGACGTGCTGCTCGACACCAGTTCGGGTGTGGTGTGGTGGAACGGCGTGACTTCGTTCGACACGACCACCTCCAAGCCCTTGCGCAACTCGGGCATGGTGCCTTACGTCTACCTCTTCCCGGTGGGCACGGCCACCGGCGGCGCCATCTACAACTTCAACAGCTGGTACGGACAATCCATTCCGCCCACCACCCAGTTCGCCTGGACCCGGTCCAAGAAGTTCAACCCGCTGTACTACGACTCGACGGTGACCTACCCGGCCTGGTCGCCAGCGTATCTGGGTGGCGCGTCGGTGACCTACGCCAACGCAGCCACCAACGCCGCACCATCGCATCCGGCCGTGGCGGCCGCCCCCACCTTGAACGTCGGCGCCGATTGGTCGTCTGCCAACGCCAACTTCAGCAGCAACGGCTATCGCTTTTATGTGCAAGCCGGCATGACCTTGCCGCCCGGCACCGTGGTCAACAGCACAACCGCTGACGGCACCGGCGTGCCCTGCGGCGGTGTCCTCCAAACGCTCACTGCCAGCCAGACCGTGGCCGTTGGCTGGGCCTGCTGGGCGTCCATCCCTTATTACCCCGCCAGCTTCTGGAACGCCGAGACCTGCGCGGCCAACGGCACCACCTGCATCACGGCACCGGACGGCACCACGACGCTGAAGCTCTACGAAATCAAGGCCAGCACGGCCAGCTACCCCAGCGGCCGCAGCCACGCCAACGAGTTGCAGAACTTCGCCAACTGGTTCACCTACTACCGCAAGCGCAAGCTGATGATGGCCGGCGCCATGGGCCGGGTGCTGGAAAACCTGACCGGCTTGCGCCTGGGCGTGATGCCCTTCAACCAAAGCCCGACCATCACCATGTACGACGCCGACTCGACCGTGGCGTCCAACAACCGGCGCGTCGTGGCCGGCCAGTTCTACCTGAACTCGATGGTGGCCGCGGGCACGCCCACACACGCCACCATGAAACGCATTGGCACGCAATTTCAGACCAACACGTCGATCGTGCAGTACGCCTGCCAACGCAACAGCATGTTCATCCTGACCGATGGTTTCGCCAACAGCCACAGCGAGACCGCGCCCAGCTACAACGCCGCGACCTACGGCGCCGGTGCGCCCTACCCCACCACGCTGGCCAACTCCCTGGCCGACTTTGCGCTGGGCTACTACACCAACCAGTTGCGTGCCGACCTGCCGGCCGGCCGGGTGTCACCTGGCAGCGCCGCGCGCGTGCCGCAGCTGACCAACACCAACCTGCACATCACCACCTACGGCCTGACGCTGGGCGCGCGCGGCACCTTGTTTCCATTGGCCGCCAACCCGTTCGCCACCGACGTCTGGTCCACCCCTGTGACCTGGCCCACACCGATTGCCGACGACCCCACGATGATTGACGACCTGTGGCATGCCACCGTCAATGGCCGCGGTCGCATGTACATGGGTAACGATGTCGATGCGCTGCGCATCAACGTGCAATCGGCGTTCAACGACATCCTGGACCAGGAGGCCGCGCAGGGCGGCGTGGCCGTCAGCGCCGTCAACCTGGACCGCAGCGACTCGCAGGCTTACCTGGGTGTCTACAACCCGCGCGGCTGGTCAGGTGACCTGAAGGCCAATCCCATCGACATCACCACCGCCGCGGTTTCAGCCACCAGCAACTGGTCTGCCGCCACGGTACTGGCTGCCCGCGCCTGGGGCAGCCGCATCATCTTCACCTCCACGGGCGCGACGGGTGTGGACTTCAGCGCAGCCAATGTGGGCTCCACGGTCAATCCAGCACCGGCGAACTACAGCAACAGCGCTGTCGTGAACTACCTGCGTGGCGACCGCAGTGGCGAAGGCACGACCTTCCGCACCCGCACCAGCTTGATCGGCCCGGTAGTCAACGCAGAACCCTTGCTGGCCCGCGAAGAGCAGATGGTCTACCTGGCCAGCGGCGACGGCATGCTGCATGCCATTGACACCGTCACCGGCGCCGAGCAATGGGCCTACGCGCCGCCAGATTCCTTAGTCGGCATCGGCAAGTCGGCCGAGCGGGCCTGGGTCTACCAGACCTTGCTGGACGCCACCCCCACCTACGCCAAGCTCAGCAGCGGCGTCAAGCTGCTGGTGGGCGGCCTGGGCGCAGCCGGGCGCAGCTACTACGCGCTGGACGTCAGCACGCCTAGAAACCTGAACACCACACAAGCAGCGGCACAGTTTCGCTGGACTTTCCCCGCCGCGTCCGACACCACCAACCGCGCTTTGATGGGCTACACCGTGGGCAGCGAGTCGGGCCTGGCGCAGGTGGCGGCTTTCAAGGAAGCCGACGGCACGGCGCGTTATGTGTATGGCGGCGACCTGCTGGGCAAGCTGTGGAAGTTTGACCTCAACACCACGTCAGCCATCGACATCAGCGCCACGCTGGTGGCCACCTTCATGGACAGCAGCGGCAATCGGCAGCCGGTGACAGCGACGCCCGAACTGACCACCGTTGCCGGGCAACGCGTGGTGCTGGTGGGCACCGGTCGCTTGCTGGACATCACAGACTTCGGCAGCAGCAGCACGCAGTCCTTTTATGCCATCACTGACGGTGCCACCCTGGCCAATGCGCGCACGGGCATGGTGCAACAGGTCTACACCCGGGCCACGGACACCATCACCGCCAACCCCGTGAACTGGTCCACCTCGAGGGGTTGGTAGGTCGACCTGCCGGCCGGCGAGCAGGCCAGCACCGACCCCATCGTGGCCTATGGCGCGGTGGCCTTTGTGACCAACGTCAACGGCAGCACCGACTGCACACAATCGTCTCGCCTGTACCTGCTCAACATGGGTACCGGCTCACAGGTGAGCACATCAACCTTTGTGTCTGACCAGATTGCAGCAGACGCCACGTCGTCTCGTGTGATCGCCTTGCGCGTGGTCGACGGCCGCATCATCGGCACCACCCACCGCTCGGACAACCGCATCTACCAGCGTCAACTGCCCTTGGGCCAGACCATCGCGCCGTCCAAGAATGCGTGGCGGGAAATCAGACGCTAGAAGCTTGTCGGACTTGGGGAACGTCAGCTGCCCAAACCCTTGGCCAAACCATCAGAAGCACCGCGCTCAGAATTCGGCACTGGCCGCGCTGCAGTCCAGGTGGGCCACGTCGTTCCAACCCACCAGCGAAAAACCTTCACCGTGGTAGAGCAAACGGTTGATGCTGGCGTTGCCCAAGGCCCAGGTCCGCGAATCCTGCAGCCTCATGCCAGCGGCGGCGCGGTACAGGCAGTCCAGCACGCCGCCGTGGGCCACCACCGCAATCACTTGCCCCGGATGCGCAGCGGCCAAGCGTGTTACTGCGGCCACGCAGCGTGCCGAGAAGACCGTCAGGCTCTCGCCGCCACCGACGCTGAAGTCAGGCTCACGCTGACGCCAAAGCAGCGCTTCTTGCGGCCAGCCCTGTTCGACTTCGTCGTAGGTCAACCCTTCAAATCGACCAAAACACCGTTCGCGCAGCTCAGGATCGGGCTGCACCGGCAGACCGGCGGCCCGCGCCACCGGCCTGGCCGTGTCAACAGCGCGGGCCAGGTCACTGCTGTACACGGCGCACAGATCCTCTGACTTCAGGGCGCGGCGCAGTTGCTCTGCCTGCCAGCGCCCCTGGTCGTTCAGCGCCACGTCCATGTGCCCTTGAATGCGCCGCCCCACGTTCCAGGCGGTTTCGCCATGGCGAATCAAAAGCACGCGGGTGGGCTCGATCATGTGCACCACCCCGAGCTGGGCTGCAACTTCAGAAGTCGCTGTTCAACAAACGTTGGTTAAGCGAGTAGGTGCCTGAAAACGTGGCTTCACCCAAGACGCGGCCCGCCAGCTGTTCGCGCACCTGGTGGCCATTGAAGACACCCTCAATGGGCAAGCGCGGCAGGTTCACGGCATAGAGCGTGAACACATAGTGGTGCACCAACGAATCGTTGAATGGCGGAAACGGGCCGTCGTAGCCAAAGTACTGACCTGCCATCTGTGCATGCCCGGCAAACCAACCGGTGTAGTCGTTCAAGCCATGGCGGGCACCCGCTGGCGCCGCCGGGCCGGGCTTGCCACGCGCTGCAAAACCTTGGCTGAATTCGCCTTCCAACATGGCAGCCGGCGTCGGTGGCAAGTCAATCAGCACCCAGTGGAAAAAGTCCACCCGCGGCAGATCGGCCGGCACTTCGCGGCCGATCTGGTTGACATCGTCGCCACGGCTGGGCACGTCGAAGTCGTGGCAGATGAGCGCCAGCGACTGCGTGCCCGAGGGCAGGTCACTCCAGGCCAGGTGAGGACTGAGGTTGTCGCTGAAGCTGGCGCCGCCTGCGCCGTCGGGTTTGCCGGCTGCATAGCGCGGGGGGATGCGGTCACCGCTGGTCCAGCTGTCGCTCCAGAGTTTCATGGTCTCGTCTCTTGGGTTGGCATCACACGCCCCACACCACGGGCTCTTGGGCGGCGTGGCAGCGGCGCAGCATTTCAATCATGGGCCACAGGCGCTGGCGCAGCCCTACGGCCAAAGGCGGCGCGTCTTCGCCTTCGACGGGTGGCACTCGCTCCGCGGCATCGATGGCGGCCTGCAAGGTCTGCAAGGCCAAGGGCATGGCCACAACTTCGATGATGCCTTTGGCCGACGGCTCGCGCTCCAGCAAGCGCAGCATCTGATCACCCTGCGGGCCCAGCATGATCAGGTCGCCGCTGGCCGGACTCTTGAATTTGTAAATCATCGTGACGCGATTGTGCCGCTTGCCGGCACAAGGGCAACACACAGGGGCCACACATAAGGACCACATAAGGCCTCGCTGCCTGCGCGACTTGAGCGCAGTGCCAGGCTGACTCAGCGCTTGACCAGACGGATGCGCGCCGGGGTTGTCGCCGGCAAAACGGCCTCGGGCTTCATCGGCAACCGCTGCTCAAAACTGAGCGCGTCCAGCGCCGGCGCAAACAGGTAGCCTTGGAACCCGTCGCAGCCGGCGTCTTGCAGAAACTGGCGCTGGGCTTCGGTCTCCACGCCCTCGGCAATCACCTTCATGCCCAGCGCGCGGGCCATCTGCAGAATGGCATGCACGATGCCGGCGTCGCTGTCATCCTGCGGCAGCCCCATGATGAAACTGCGATCGATCTTGAGCTTGTCGATGGGGAAGCGCTTGAGGTACGCCAAGCTGGAGTAACCGGTGCCGAAATCGTCAATCGACATGCGCACACCCAGCCGAGCCAGCGCGTGCAGCCTTTGCAGGGCTTCGTCGGCGTCGTGGACCAGGATGGATTCGGTCAGTTCCAACTCCAGCAGCGACGCCGGAATGCCACTGACGGCTACGACACTGGCCACCCGGTCCACAAAGTGAGCCTGTTGAAACTGCACCGCCGACACGTTGACCGCCACCGGTATGTTCAAGCCTTTGCCGTGCCACAGCGCAATCTGGCGCACGGCCTGGCTCAAGACCCAGTCTCCGATGGGCAAGATGAAGCCGCTTTCTTCGGCCACCGGGATAAAGCGTGCCGGCGAAATTTCGCCCAGTTCCGGGTCGCGCCAGCGCAGCAAGGCCTCGGCGCCCACGATGCGGCCATCGCTCAAGCTGACCTGAGGCTGGTAATGCAACCTGAAGCGCCCGCTGACCAGCGCCTGGCGCATGGCATGGTCCAGCAACATGTAGCTGCGTCGATCAACGACCGCCCGCGCCTGATGCATGCGGAAGTTGGCGCGCCCGGCCGCCTTGACAGCGCGCATGGCGGCCTCGGCATGGCGCACCAGTTCATCCGCGTCGGCACCATGCGAAGGTGCCAGCGCCATGCCCACGCTGCAGGTCAGTGTGAATTGGGCACCTTCCAGGCTGCAGGGCTGGGCCACCACGTTCAAAATTCGTCGCGCCGTGGCCTCAGCAGCCGCTGCGTTGGCGGGCACCACCAACACGGCAAATTGATCACCACCGAGGCGGGCCAAGAGGTCGTCCTGACGCAGACACCCCTGGATGCGTTGGGCCACATCCAACAGCACCCGATCCCCCATCTCGTGACCCAAACTGTCGTTGATGTGCCGAAAACGGTCCAGGTCCACCACCAGCAGCGCCAGCGAGCCGTTGCTGCGTTGCGCGTCCCGCACGGCGGCGGCCACCACATCGGTCAAGCGTCGGCGGTTGGCTACACCCGTCAGCGGATCATGCAGGCTGAGTGACTCGATGCGCTGCTGGTCGGCCAGCCGCTCGGTGAGGTCTCGAAAGGACCAGACTCGCCCTGTAGGTCTGCCCGCATGGAAGAGCGGGCGTGTGACGCGCTCCAACACACGGCCCGACACCAGTTCCAGGCGATCGGTGACGGCAACCAAGGTGGCTTGGGACAAGGCTCGCAGCCGGCCTTCATAAGCGGCGGGATCCAACAGGCTGCGGCTCATCCAGGCCTGAACCGCCAGATCGTCGTGCTGCTGCAACAGTGCCACCGGCATGCCCCAAAGATCGGCAAAGCGGCGATTGAAGGTGCGCACGACGCCCACCAGGTCGGTGACCAGGATGCCGTCGGCGGTGGCTTCCAGCGTGCCTTGAAGTTCAGCCAGCAGTTCTTCTCGCCGGGCCTCGGACGCGTGCTCGGCCGTTCGGTCGCTGAGCGCCACCAGCGCGTGTGTGGCCTGCGTCAGCGGGTTGCCTTCCGCACCAGACAGGCACACGGGTCGAATGCTTCGGCTGACGTGCATGACACGGCCGTCGGCGCAGGTGATCACGGTGTCAGAGTGCAGCGGGCTCAAGTGCCCGGCCTGCGCGTCGTCCCACCAGGCCAGGTCTTCCGGCGACGCAGCCAACTGCAGCGCCGACTGGCCACACAGTGCGCCAGTGCACTGGCCGAACAACCCCTGCGCAGCCGCGTTGGCGGCCACCACGGTGCCGCTGCGCAGCTCGGCCAGCCATGCTGCGTCCGCCAAGCCGTCCAGCAACTGCGAGCAGTTGCGGGTGTCCAGCGGTGGCAACGGTGCCGGGCGGCTCATCTGCCGGTCTCTTCGCAAGGCTCCGGCGACAGCAAGGGTTCAAAGTAGTACGACACCCGGGGCCGGGGATCCAGGAACTCGATGGCGGCCGTGGGCAACTTGTTGGCCGGCAGGCTGCGCCGGATGCCCAGGTTGGGGGTGTGCTCCAAGTCCATCACCAAGGCTTCGCTGCGCGGCAACCTGGGCTCATGCACCAGCACACGGGGCTTGAGGGGGCGACTCGAATTGGCCCCCACCACCAAGCCGAATCGATCGTCGGTGAGTTGCACCAGCGAACCGGCCGGATAGACCCCCATCATGCGGATGAAGGCATTGAGCACCGCCGCGTCAAAACGCTGGCGGCCCTGCGCAAACAAGACCGAGACGGCTTCGTGTGGCGTCAACGCCAGCGTGCGGGCCTGCGGGTTGCACAGGTTGTCGTAGCGGTTGACCAAGGCCACGATGCGCGACCCTCGGGACAAGCGTTCGCCACCGTGTTTGAGCGGAAAGCCACTGCCATCGGCATGTTCGTGGTGTTGGCTCAGCACAGTCAGCGCGCCCACCGACAAACCCATGCGTTGCCCCAGCGCCACGCCTTTGGCCACGTGGTCGCGGTACGCGCTCAGCTCGACGCCGGAAAAGCCATCTTCAGCATGGCGAAATCGGTCTGCGACCTCGGTTTTGCCAACGTCGTGCATCAGCGCACCCACGCCAAGGTCCAGCAACTCGTTTTCCGGCAAGCCCAGGGTGCGCGCAATCAGCAGGGAAATGATGCCCACGTTGAGTGCATGGCCCGCCGCACGGTCACCGCCGCCGGCCACCAAACGGATGCCAATCTCCTGCGCATCCAGCATGTTGTCCAGCATGGCCTGGGTCAGGCTGTGCGCGCCCAGTGCCGCTTGCTTGGGATTGGCGCCGACCGCATCCCAGGCTTCCCGCCAAGACCTGGCCGCTTCGGAATGCTGGCGTTCGCAGCGCTGCATCAACTCACGCTGGGTCTGCAAGTTCTGCCGTCGTTGCTGTGCCAGCAGCGTCGCTGGGTCCACCTTCGGTGCGGTACCTGCGGCGGGCATGGGGTTGATGTCGCCATCGGACAGGTCGCTCTTCTCCGGAACCCAACGCAACTCGCGCAGGCCCAGACCGCGCAAGGTGGCGATCTGATCTTCGCCGGCGATGCGAAAACTCGACAAAGGAAACGGGTGCGACAGCCAACCGCCATCCAATTGGATGAACATGCCGACGCGCAGCTTTTCCACAGCGATGGTGCTAGACATTCGACTCCCTGAACTGCAGCGAGGTGACCTTTAGCGGCCACCCGATACGCCTGTTTTCGGGTGCAAGTGACCCGGACTTGAGTCCGGGCACCGAACACCCGCACGGCGGCGTCAGGATGTGACGTATGCCTCGGTGTGGGGCAGTGCGGTCGGTCCGCGCTGGCGCGGCTTCAACGGCGGCGCATTTCCACCCACAACAAGTAAAGGCCACTGCCGACCACCACGGCCGCGCCGGCCACGACCATGGCGTCGGGCACCTGGTTGAACACCAGCCAACCCCACAGGGTGAGGTAGATGATCTGCTGGTACATGAAAGGGCCCAGCACCGCCGCGCTGGCATAACGGTGGGCCATGGCCACAAACAGATGGCCCAGGCCGCCGGTCAGTCCACACAGGGCAATCAATCCCCAATGCAGGCCGGTGGGTGGCGCCTGCCACTGCCACCAGGCAAAGGGCGCCAGCACCACTGCAGCACCGGCGGCCGAAAGCAGTTGCGTGGCCTGGGGTGATTCGGTGGCGGCCATGCGGCGGGTCAGGAGGTTGAAAACCGCGTAGAGCACGGCATTGGCCACGCACAGGATGAGGGCCGGGTGAAAGGCCTGGGTGCCGGGGCGGATGACCAGCAAGACGCCCACAAAACCCGCCAAGATGGCCCAGCCGCGGCGCGCGTCCAAACGTTCATGCAGGTACCAAGCTGACAGCAGTGCAATCAACATCGGCACCGAGAACTGGATGGCCCCGGTCTCGGCCAGCTGCAGGTACTGCAGGGCCCAGAAGTTCAACCCGGTCATGCTGGCCAACATGGCCGCCCGCAGCAGCTGCATGCGCCAGCTGTTCATGCGCAGCAGGCTGCGGCCATGGGCCGGCGCCAGCAGCAGCCCCATCAGCACCACGTGGGTGGCAAAGCGCAGCCAGACGACCTCGACCACCGGCAGACTTTGCACCAGCCATTTGGCACAGGCGTCCAGAATGGCAAAGCAGAAGGTCGCCAAGGAGACCAAGACAATGCCGCGCCGCCGCGCCGTCGCGCTGTCGGCTTTCAGCATGCCAAAACCGGTGTCAGCGCAAAGCGGCGCGCGGCGGTTCGGGGTCGGCCAGCCCGCACGCCACAACGGCAGGCTGCAAGGTCAGAAGAAGTCACCCGATCGAAAGTCCGTTTGGCATGCTGCACCTGCTGATCGTAGGGGCCGCGCAAGCCGCCTTTGCGCAAACCCAAGCTGCACGATTGCCTGGACCGATGGCTGTAAGCGGTTTTTGACAGCGCGACCGGGCGGCCGACAAACCCCGTCCATTGCCCAGAGGACATGGGTAAAGTAAGGCCGTCACATCTCACCATGAGGCCCCACCGTGATCCTTGAAGTCGTCGACATCCGCATTGCCCCCGGCCAAAACGCCGCGTTTGAAGAAGCCATTCAGCGCGGCTTGGACACCGTTGCCAGTCAGGCCAAGGGCTTCAAGGGAGCCAAGGTCAACCGCGGCATCGAGAGCCCCGAGCGCTACATCCTGCAGATTTTCTGGGACACCCTGGAAGACCACACCGTGGGCTTTCGCCAGGGCCCGCTGTTTGCTCAGTGGCGTGCCATCGTGGGGCCGTTTTTTGCGGCACCGCCGGTGGTCGAGCACTTCGAGTTGGTCACCCAGTCGTGAGCCGCGACCAGGTGCTGCAAGGCGCCCGCCAGCACTTCGACAGCGGCGACTTTGTGCTCGACCTGGCGCGCCGGGTGGCCGTGCGCAGCGCCAGCCAGGACGCCGACAGCGGCCCCGAACTGCAGCGCTACCTGAGCGACGAGATGGCGCCCAGCCTGGCCGCCTTGGGCTTTGGCTGCGCCATCCATGCCAACCCGCAGGCCGGGTCTGGCCCTTTTTTGATCGCCACCCGGATCGAGGCCGACCACCTGCCCACGGTGCTGATGTACGGACACGGCGACGTGATTCGCGGGCAGGACAAAAGCTGGACCCGCGGCCAAGGACCGTGGCAGTTGGCGCAGGACGGCGAACGCCTGTATGGCCGTGGCACCGCCGACAACAAGGGCCAGCACAGCATCAACATCGCCGCCTTGGCCCAGGTGCTGGCGGCGCGCGGCGGCCAGTTGGGCTTCAACGTCAAGTGGTTGATCGAAACCGGCGAAGAGACCGGCTCGCCAGGATTGGCACAGTTTTGCCGCGCTCAGCAAACCGCCTTGGCTGCCGACGTGCTGATTGCCAGCGACGGCCCGCGCCTGCGACGCGACCGCGCCACGGTTTTTCTAGGCTCACGCGGCGTGGCCAACTTCGACCTGAGCCTGAACCTGCGTGAAGGTGCCCACCATTCGGGCAACTGGGGCGGCCTGCTGCGCAACCCCGGCACGGTGCTGGCCAACGCCATCGCCAGCCTGGTGGACGGCCGCGGCAGCATCCGGGTGGCGGCGCTGCGGCCGCCAGAGATTCCTGCCAATGTGCGCTCGGCGCTGCAGGGCTTGCAGTTTGGCGGCGACCCCGGCGACCCGGCGGTGGACACCGACTGGGGCGAGCCGGGCCTGAGCCCGGCCGAGCGCGTGATTGCCTGGAACACCCTGGAGGTGCTGGCCTACCGCACCGGCAACCCGGACTTCCCCGTCAACGCCATTCCGGCCAGCGCCCACGCCCACATGCACATGCGCTTTGTGGTGGGCACCGACGTGGCCGGTTTACGCCAGCATCTGCGCGCCCACTTGGGCGCGGCGGGCTACGCCGACGTGCAGGTCAGCGAACCCGTGGTCATGGCCGCCACCCGGCTGGACCCCGACAACGCCTGGGTCCGCTTTGCACTGGCGTCGCTGGAACACAGCACGGGCAGCCGCCCGGTTTTGTTGCCCAACCTGGGCGGCAGTCTGCCCAACGATGTGTTTGCCGAGATCCTGGGCCTGCCCACGGTCTGGATACCGCACAGCTACCCGGCCTGCAGCCAACACGCACCCGATGAACACTTGCTGGTGCCGGTGGTGCGCGAAGCCTTGCAGCTGATGGCCGGCCTGTTCTGGGACCTGGGTGAGCAGGCCGCAACGCTGCCGCGCCTTCAGCGCAGCTGATCAGGCCGCCGCGTGGCTGCCAAACGCCACCAGCCGACCGCGGGCGTCGTGGACCTCGAAGTCATCGCCGCTCAAGACCAGCAGCAGCGACTGCCCCAGCACCGCAGGTGCGGCCAGCGTCAGGCGCAGGCGTTGCACCGGCGCGCCCAGTTCCACCAGGTGACGAATCACCAGGTTGCGCAGCGCCAGCACCTGCAGCAAGGGGCGCTTCAGGCCAAACAACCAGGCCCCCAGGCAGCCGGTATGCACCGGGTTAACGTCACCCGACAAGCGGCCGTAAGCCCGGCCCATCGAGCCTTGCACCGGCATTTCGCTGATCAATGCGTCACCTTCATGGGTGGACAAACGCGGCAGGCGCCGACGCAGCCCCAGCAGCTCGCGCAGCAAGTTTCGGTCTGATGGCAAGCCAGCCAGATCGGGCGGCGGCAGGCTGTCAACCACAAAACCATCGTCGGCCTGGCTGAGCAGCTGGCCCTGCAGGTCCCGCACCTGGGTCTGCACCTCGACCAGCACCCGGTCTTCGCCCAAACGCAGGATGCGCTTGACGTGGCACTGCAACTCCTGATCCAGAGCCCGTGCGCAGACGGCCACGTCGGCATGGTGGGCGGTGCGGTGCTGCACGTGCAACAGGTGGCGTGGGTTGACGCCCAGATCGGCGAACAGCTGCGCCACCATCAGGCTGCCGACACTTTGGTTGGTGAGCAAGGGCACCAGGCCGCAGGCGCGCGCCGGCACGTCAAACAGCGCGCGCCAGCGGCGTTCCAGGCGCGGGCTGATCTGCACCGACGCGCGGTAGTGGCGCGGTGCCCGGCTGTGCAGGCGGTGGCTGCCTTTCCAGCCGACCAGCGCTGCGCGCGCAAAGCTCCAGGCGTAGTGCCAGGGCTGGTCAACGCTGGGCAAACGCAGCTGTACAAAGTCTTCCTGGTCGTGCGCAACGCTTTGCAGGTGGGCGTCGGCAATGGCCGTCGGCAGGGTCAGGGTGTGCTCCATGGCGGGATCCGGTGCGGTCATTTCAGGGCTTCACTGTGCCCTGGGAACCCGGCTGGGTCTGCGGCAGGCGTCGCTGCGCCGCCGTGACAGATTCACACCGTCGGCAGCTCCAGCGTCACGGTGGTGCCCTGCCCCAGCACACTGGCCACCGCCACGTGGCCGCGGTGCAACTCGGCAATGCGCTTGACGATGGCCAGCCCCAGGCCCCGGCCCTCGTCGCTGGTGGCCGGCGCCACGCTGTCACGGCTTTGGTAGAGCCGGTCAAACAGACGCGGCAAATCCGCCTCTGGGATGCCCGCACCTTGGTCCGCAACCGTCACCCGCACCCCTTGTGGATGACGGCTGGCCACCACGTCGATGGCCTTGCCCGGTGGCGTGAACTTGAGCGCGTTGTCCAGCAGGTTGGCCACCGCGCGCTCAAACAGTTCAATGTCAACCTCGGCCACCGGCGGCGTCTCACCTTCTTGGCGAAAGCCCAGCCGCACCCCCGCCTGGGTGGCGCGCGGGGCAAAGCGCAAGGCGATGTCGTCCAGGACTTCGCCCACATCCAGCCGTGTCAGGTGCAACTTGAACTCGGGTTCGTCAAGCAAGGCCAGGTCACCCAGCGAGCGCACCATGCCCGCCGCATTGCGCGTGTTGCGCAACGCCACCTGCAGCAGCCGTTGGTCCTCGCGGCGTTCGACAGCATCAGGCTGGGCCTGCCACCTGGCCTGCAGGGTCTCCAGGCAGGCCACCGTCGCCGTCAAGGGAGAGCGCAGGTCATGCGACAGGTTGCTGACACTTTCGCGGCGAAAGGTGTCCAGCCGGCGCAGCTCGTCCCATTGCATGCGCAGCGTGGCCAACAGGGAATGGAAGCCACCGCGCAAGCGGTTGAACTCGTCGTCGGCAGCACCACGCGACGGTGCTGGCACCGTGGCCAGGCTGGTGAAACCCGCACGGGCGGCGGTGGCGACCTCTTCGCTGAGCACCTTCAAAGGCCGGGTGACGGTGACGATGACCCAGGCCGCCAGCGCCGAAATCAGCAAGATCACCGTCACCACCGGGACCAGCGCCGGCGACACCAGGCTCGCGCCCAGCAACTGCAGCCGCCCTGCCGGCAGGCCCGGTTTGCGACAAACCAGGTACAGGAAACCGGCCGCCGCGCCGTCGGCTGGACGCGGGCGAATCGTGCTGCGCTGCAAGGCCCGCGCGGCCACCACCGCGTCGGTGTTCATGAATTCGGGGTCGTCACCCATGACATAGGCCGCCTGCTGCAGGTTGCCAGCAGCTGAAGCGCGCGCGGCCAGCTGCACCGGCGCCAACGCGACCTTGAAGCCCGCTGGCAGGCGCACTTGGCCGGTGCTGACCAGCACCGTGCCATCGGGAGCCAGCAGGTAGAGCTGGCTGTCGGGCTCGTAGAGCAGCAGGTTGCGCAAGAAGGCGGCAAACTCTTCGGGGTTGCGCTGATGCTGGTCCAGCAGGTCGTCGTGCTGTTGCGTCACCCGGGCCAGGAAGTTGTCTCCGCGCTGCCAAGTGCTTTCGTGCTCAAAGCGCTGGAAGGCCAAGGCCACGGTCACGATGACGGCCAGCGCGGTGGCCAGCCCGGTGAGAAACACCGTCAACGCCAGGCGCAGGCGCACCGTCATCGCGGTCCAGGAGCCTGTCGGACTTGGGGCGTCGAAGCGAAATTTGGCCCCAGCGAGGACAGTTTTTGCCGGGCTTGCAGGCCCATAGCCATAGCTATGGGACAAAA
>JAYVSX010000307.1:0-21056 GCA_043774975.1 Rubrivivax sp. | reverse complement strand
CGCAAGTTCAAGGCGATGCTGGTGTGGGACGAAAACGAGGGCAAGGTGACCTTCGAGTTTGCGCCCAGGGTGACGGCGAACCGGTGGACTTCTCAGGCCAGCAGAGTCTGGGGCCCTGCCCCAAGTGCAAAGGCCATGTGTTTGAACACGGCAGCAACTACGTCTGCGAGCACAGCGTGGGCGCCACGGTGACCTGCGACTTCAAGAGCGGCAAGATCATCTTGCAGCAACCCGTCGAGCGCACTGAAGTGGCCAAGCTGCTGGCCACGGGCAAGACCGGACTTTTGGAAAACTTTGTATCCAACAAGACGCGGCGCAAGTTCAAGGCCTTTTTGGCCTATGACGCCAAAGAAGGCCGCGTGAGTTTTGAGTTTGAGCCGCGGGCGCCCCGGGTGGCCAAGGCCCCGGCCAAAAAAGCGGCCGCCAAGAAGGCTGCGGCTTGATCAAAGGCTTCAACCGTCGACGGGCCACAGCTTGTTGTTGCAAAAGCCGTCACCCGGCCCCGATAGGCAGGGCCTGCGCGGCCTATCATCGGCCACGTTGCCGTTGCGAGACCTTCCGATGACACTTGCCCTGCTGCGCCGCGCCACCCTGGTCGCCTTGCTTGCCGCCCCGTTGTGGGCCCAGGCCTTTGTCTTTGCCGTCAACGAAGGTGTGACCTACCGGGTCACCGACGAAGAAATCCGCGCCAGATACGTGGCCATTTCCACCGACCTGAGCAAACTGCTCAACCAAACCGTGCGGGTTGAGCCGGTGGCCAGCTATCCCGTGTTGCGCAAGGGCTTGGCTGACAAGGCCTATGACCTGGCCCTGGTGCACCCGATGCACATTTCGGCCACCGCCATCAAGAACTCGGGCTACAAGTTGGTGGCCACCACCAAGGGCTTCGAAAAGTACAGCGCCAGCTTTCTGGTGCGCGCCGATTCGCAAATGAAGAGCCTGGCTGACCTCAAAGGCCTGCGCTTGGGCGCACCTGACGAAGACTCCATCACCTCGTGGATGGTCAGGGCGACCGTGCGCGACGCCCTGGGCAAACCCGACGCGGTGGCCTACACCTACACCCGCTACCAGGACGCGGTGCCGTTTTTTGTCGAGCACACGCTCACCCACAGCGGCGCCACAGCCTCCAATGCGGTGGTCAAGAAGTGGGAGTCAACGGGTGGCAAGGTGCTCTTCAAGTCCAAGTCCGTGCCCATCAAGAACGTCATCGCCGGCCCCAGCATGAGTGCCAGCGACCTGGAAAAGGTGCGCGAGTATTTCTTGACGCTGGACGCCACCGAAGCGGGCCGCAAGAAGCTGGAGCCGCTGAAGGTGCAGGGCTACGCCGCCTACGATGCGGCTGCCTTCATGGCCTTGGGCGCCTGGTTGGGTTTGTGAGGCCCGGCGGCCCCGGCCTGGGGCAACAAGGCCCGGCCACACGGGTATGACGCAGGCCGTTCTGATCAAGCTGCTGGCCATCATGGCCACCGTTGTTCTGGGTTGGCTGGCGGCCAAGCGGGGTTGGTTGGGGCCCCTGGGTGGCAGCAGCGGTGGCGGCAGCGACCCGGCCCTGGTGCTGAGCAACACCGCCTTCTACCTCTTTGTGCCGGCCCTGTTGTTTCGCACCATGGCGCGCCAAGACCTGCAGGCCCTGCCCTGGCGCATGGTGGCGGCCTACTTTTTGCCTGCCCTGGCCTATGGCTTGGCGGTCTACCTGTGGCAGCGGCTGCGCCCACACGCCAGCGCGGCGGCACCCGCTACGCGCACGGTGGCGGCGGTGTATGGCAATGCGGTGCAGCTGGGAATTCCCCTGGCGGCGGCACTGTTTGGCGAATCCGGGCTGGCACTGCACATCGCCTTGGTCAGCGTCCATGGCTTGGTGCTGTTGACACTGTTGACGGTATTGGTTGAAACCGACCTGGCCCGCCAGAACCACAGCGCCACGCGCTGGGACACGCTGCGCACCACCGTTCGCAACACCGTCGTGCACCCGGTGGTCCTGCCCATCGTGCTGGGCCTGTTGTGGAACCTGACCGGCCTGGGCTTGCACCCGGTAGTGGACCAGACCCTGTTGGGCCTGGGCAGCGCCGTGGTGCCGGTGTGCCTGGTCTTGATTGGTGTGTCGCTGGCCAGCTACGGCCTGCGCGGTGGCTTGCGCCAGGCCTTGGGCGTCACGCTGCTCAAGTTGATGGTGCTGCCCGCGTTGGTGCTGGCGGTGGCCTGGGGTGTCTTTGGTCTGACCGGCACGCCGCTGGCCGTGCTGGTGATGATGGCTGCGTTGCCCGTGGGCAGCAACGCGCTGATCTTTGCGCAGCGCTATGGCACGCTGCAGGCCGAGGCCACGGTGGCCATTGTGGTGTCCAGCGTGGCATTCATCGCCACGGCGGCACTGTGGCTGGCGGTCTTGGCTGCGCTTGGCAGCTGAGAGCTTGTGAAAATACCCGACACGCCCGCTCGTGCGGCCCAAACCGCGCCGCTCGTCGTTGCAAATCCTCGCGATACCACGAGGTATCGCTGCGGTTTGCGTCTAGATCGGCACGCTTTGGGCCACCCGCTCGGCCGCGCCGGACATCTTCACAAGCTCTGAGACCCCGGTGAACGAATCCAAGCCATCCACGCGGCCACGTCAAATCCATCTGCAAGGCCTGAAACGGGCTTTTGGGACAATACAGCCATGACCCCCAGCGACATCCCCGCTTACATGGCCCACGTGGGCGTGGCCGCGCGTGTGGCGGCCACCACCATGGCCGCCGCACCCACCGCCGCCAAAGACTTGGCCTTGTGCGCGCTGGCCCGGCTGCTGCGCGCGCAAAGCGCGAACCTGCGCTTGGCCAATCAGCGCGACCTGGACGCCGCCGCCCAGGCCGGGCTGGCCGAACCCCTGGTCGACCGCCTGAAACTCACCGCAGCCATCATCGACACCGTGGCCCAGGGCTGCGAGCAGATTGCCGCCATGCCCGACCCGGTGGGCGAAATCAGCGGCGTCAAGCGGCGCCCCAGCGGCATCAGCGTGGGCCAGATGCGCGTGCCGCTGGGCGTGTTTGGCATGATCTACGAGAGCCGCCCCAACGTGACCATTGAGGCCGCTTCCTTGGCCATCAAAAGCGGCAACGCCTGCATCCTGCGCGGTGGCTCCGAAGCACTGCACAGCAACCTGGCGCTGTGGCGGGTGGTGCAGGCAGCATTGAGCGAAGCCGGGCTGCCCCCTGACGCGGTGCAGCTGGTGGAAACCACCGACCGAGCCGCCGTGGGCCAGCTCATCACGATGCCCGATTACGTGGACGTCATCATCCCGCGCGGCGGCAAGGGGCTGATCGAGCGCGTCAGCGCCGAGGCCCGGGTGCCGGTCATCAAGCACCTGGACGGCAACTGCCACGTTTATGTCGACGAATGGGTCGACCTGGACCTGGCCATCCAGGTCACCGACAACGCCAAGACGCAAAAGTACAGCCCGTGCAACGCCGCCGAATCCCTGCTGGTGCATGCCGCGCAGGCGCAGGCCTTCTTGCCGCGCCTGGGCGCGCTGTTCGCTTCAAAAGGTGTTGAGATGCGCTGCTGCCCGCGCGCTGCGGCGGCTTTGGCGGGGTGTTCTGGCGTGGTGATGGCCCATGAGGCTGACTGGGCCACCGAGTACCTGGCACCCATCATCAGCATCAAGGTGGTGGACTCGCTGGACGAAGCCATGGCGCACATCAACCGCTACGGCTCGCACCACACCGACGCCATCCTGACCAGCCACCACCCCAACGCGATGCGCTTTTTGCGCGAGGTCGACTCGGCCAGTGTGATGGTCAACGCCAGCACCCGATTTGCCGATGGCTTTGAGTACGGGCTGGGTGCAGAAATTGGCATCAGCACCGACAAGTTTCACGCCCGCGGCCCGGTCGGCCTGGAGGGCCTGACCTCACTGAAGTGGGTGGTGCTGGGCCAGGGCGAAGTGCGGACTTGAACAGCGCTGCCATGAGCGCGTATGGGGTCGCCGCGCTGGCGTTGGCCGCGATGCTGGTGTTCTGGGTGATCGGTGCCTACAACCGGCTGGTGGCCATGCGCAACGAGATCGCCCAGGCTTGGGCCAAGGTTCAGCTGGCGCTGGACCAGCGTACGGCCGCGGTGGAGCCCTTGGGTCTGATCTTGCGCGAGCCGATGGCGGCTGAGCAAGGGGCACTGGACACCTGGCTGGCCGCGCACGCTGAGGCAGCCAAGGCCGCCACCAGTTTGTCGGCCCGCGCGGTGGATCAAAAAGCGGCCCAAGCCTGGGTCACCGCTGAAGCGACGCTAGCCGCGGCGGCCAGCCGTGTGTTGGCGCTGCTCGATCAGCACGCCGAGCTTCGGCTGCAAGAACAGGTTGCAGACTTGACCACCCGTTGGCGCGAAGCCCACGTGCGCCTGCCCTTTGCGCGCCAGCTCTTCAACGAAGCGGCGCAGGCCTACAACGACGCGCGGGTGGTCTTTCCCACTCGGTGGGTGGCAGCGGGGTTCAAACTGCGTCCGGCGGGCCTGATCTGATCTGAGCACCCGCCTTCTGCCGCAACGAGGCTGCCAGCGGGTGTGAACCGCTAGACCTTGGGCCCGAGCGGCACCAGCCGCTCGGAGGGCGGCAGCGCCACGTCGCCATCAAACTCCACCGCGATCTGCACGCACACCGCGCGGCACAGGGTGGCTGCGCGTTCGCTGCCAATGCGGTAGTAGATCTGCGTCGCGTCGCGGCGCTTCGCCAACACGCCAGCGCGGTACAGCGTGGCCAGGTGCTGGCTCATGTTGGGTTGGGTGGTGTCGATCTCAGTGAGCAGCTGCGAGACGTTTTTTTCGTGGCCGCACAAGGCACTGATGATCTTCAGCCGAATGGGGGTGGCGAGCAGCCGAAACAATTCCGCAGCCGAGTCGAAGACCTGATCGGACTCATCGGTTGTGCTGCTGTTGCTGGGGCCGGTGTTGGTGCTGCCGGTGTTGGTGCTGCTGGACCTGCCGGTTCTGACGAGTTCTGAAGCCATGGCTGGATTCTCACGGAACCGGGCGTGGTGCTGCGCCTGCTTTGGGCGGTGGAGAGGGTGAAGTCAAAGCGGCAAAACGGTAGTGGTCGCGCTGCAGCACGGCCGCCACGGCAGCCACGTCTTCGGGGAACAGCCCCAGGTTGAGCTCGGTGCTGCAAAGTTCCACCATGGCCAGCAAAGCACTGGGCGTGTTGATGCGGCCGGCGGGCCGGTAAATGGCGGCGCCAGTGCCGCCCACCTTCGTCACATGGCAGGCGGTGCAGCGGTGTTCAGCGATCAGCCGTGTGCCCAGCGCCAGATCGGCGTCGGGGTATGCGTACAGGCTGGAAGTCGCCCCCGTCGGCGGGGGCGCTGTCGATGCCGTGGGCGCTATGGGCGTTTGGGTCGTTTGGGGCGTCTGGTGCCCCACCTGCGCAGTGGCCGCGCTCAGCAGCGCCCAGGCCAACAAAACCCCTGTGAACCCGGCCTTCACGACCGCGCCCCTTTCTGTGCCGTCCGCAAGAACTCCATCACATCCTCTTCAAACATTTCACCGGGCAAAAGCTGCTGCAAACGGTTGTGGCGGTCGACATAAACCGTCAGTGGGCTCACCTTGCTTTCACTCAACGCTGCAGCCAGCGGCAGGTGGTCCAGCGTGATGTCGAAACTGTAGCCCTGGGCTTGTGCATAACGCCGCACCGTCGTGGCGTCGCGGTCCCGCGCCGCCGCCAACACGCGCAGCGGAGAGCCTGCCGCCAGGGCCGCGCGGTGCAGTTTTTCCAGGTGCTGGTTGTGGCGCCGGCAAAACGGGCAGGTGGTGGTCCAGAACACCACCACCGCGGGCTTGGCCTGCAGTTCCGTGGCGGTGAGCGGTTTGCCGTCAAGCAAGGTCACGCCGGGCCACTGCACCGCCTGCCCTTGCTGTGCGGGTGCCGCGACTGCACTGTCCAGGGCCAACGGGCCCAGCGTGCCCAGCGTACCCAGCGGGCCCCGCACCAGCAGGCCCAGCGCAGCGGGTGTCCACAGTGCAGTACGTCGCTTCATTTGCCAGCCTGTTCCATCAAGAGGTAGGTGTTGTAGGCGTTGATGCGGTTGGCCGCACGAAACAGCGGCAGGTGCTCAAAGCGGCTCCAGTCGGCCTTGGCATAAGCCTCTTCAAAGGGCTCCAGGTTGCGCGCCGCGTCACCCATGGTGGCGCGCAGGTGCAGCAGGTAGTCGCGGGTCAGCATCAGGTCGGATTCTGCGCGGGTCGACACCGGTCCGTGGCCGGGCACGATGGTCTGCACCCGCATCGCCAGCAGGCGGTCCAGCGCTTCAATCCAGCGGCCGCTGTCGGCTTGGCCTACAAAGGGCACGCGGCCGCGAAAGACCAGATCGCCGGCAATCAGCAATTGCTGCTGCGGCAGCACCACCACCAGGTCTTCGGGCGTGTGGGCGGGCCCGGCGGGTTGCAGCACAAAGTCCACGCCGCCCAGCGTGAAGCGCATGGGTTCCGTGATCCACCGGTCAGCGCCCACCAGGCGGGTCTGGGCGTCGATCCAGGGCGCCAACTCTTCGCGGCTGGCTTGCAGGCGCAGTCTCGCGGTGTCGCTGTGCAGATAGGCCCGGCCGGACTGGTGGGCGGTGATGGTGGCGCCCAGGTCCTTGAAGACCTGCAGGCCGTAAATGTGGTCGGCGTGGTAGTGGGTGACCACCACATGTCGAATCGGCTGCGTTGTCAGCTTGCCGATGGCGGCTACCAACTCGCGCGCCAGGGCCGGTGAGCCCAAGGCGTCCACCACCACCACACCGGCTGGCGTGACCACAAATGCCGCGTTGGAAATGAAGTTGCGGTTGGCGGGTGTGCCCAGCGCCGACGCGCCTTGCACCATCCAAACCCCAGGGGCCACCGCCACCGGCTCCAGCGGCTGCGCGGCCGCGGGCAGGGCCACGACCACCCAGACTGCAGAGGCAACACAGGGCGCCACCGCGCCCATCAGCCTGCAGCAGGCGCTCCAGCAGCGGGTAAATACCGTCAGGGTTGAATTCACTCAGCCATACATTCGTATGCATTGATATTAGACCCTGCGCGTCCATCGTGGCAAGCAAGCTCGGCTCCGCAAGACCACCCTGGTAGTCCCCTGGGGGCGCAGGCCCTGACCAAGCAAGCAAAATCAGCCCGCTGACTACAGGAGCACCCATGACATCAATCTGCTTTGCCTTGCGCATGCCACTGGCCGCACTCACGGTGCTGACCGCCTTGACCTCGACCTGGGCCCAAGCCCAAGACGCCAACCTGGCCCGCAACCTGGCGGCCACCTGCGCCAACTGCCACGGCACCAACGGCAACGCGCGTGGTGACATGAAGCCGCTGGCCGGCGTTTCGGCCGACAAGACCATCGCGATGCTGGCCGACTACAAAAGCGGCAACCAGCCAGCAACGATCATGCATCAGATCAGCAAGGGCTATACCGACGAGCAGATCAAGCTGATCGCCGCGTTTTTTGCCGCCCAAAAGCCCGCCAAGTGAGGAGCCTCCACATGAACAACTCCATTTTTCTCAACCTGAACCGCCGCCGTGTGCTGGGTGCCGGCTTGGCCCTGGGTGGCCTGGCTCTGGCGGGTTGCGCCACCGGTGGCGCCAGCGGCCCTTCCATCGGCCGCGTGGTCATCGTCGGTGCCGGTTTTGGTGGCAGCACCGCCGCGCGCTACCTGAAGTTGTGGGGCGGCAACGTTGACGTGACGCTGGTCGAGCGCAACCCCAACTTCATCAGCTGCCCGATCAGCAACCTGGTGCTGGGTGGCCACAAGCAGATGGCCGACATCACGCGCGGTTACGACGGCCTGAAAGCGCTGGGCGTGAAAGTTTTGCAGGGTGATGTCACGGCGATCGACGCCGCAGGCAAAAAAATCAAGTTGGCCGGCGGCGCCGAGCTCAGCTACGACCGCTTGATCCTGTCGCCGGGCGTCGACTTCATCACCGAAGGCACACCCGGCCTGCAAGCCGCGCTGGACAGCGGCCGCGTACAGCACGGCTGGAAAGCCGGCCCCCAAACCGTGGCCCTGCGCAAGCAGCTCGAAGCCATGCCCGACGGCGGCGTGTTTGCGATGAGCATCCCCAAGGTGCCCTACCGCTGCCCACCTGGGCCTTATGAGCGCGCCTGCATGGTGGCCAGCTACCTCAAGCAGCACAAGCCCAGGTCCAAGGTGCTGGTGCTGGACGCCAACCCCGAGGTGCAAAGCAAAAAGGCACTCTTCGAAAAAGCCTTCAAGGACCACTACAGCGGCATCCTGGAGTACCGCGCCAACAACGAGCTGAAAGAAGTCGTCGGCACCACGGCCAAGCTGGAATTTGACGACGTGAAGGCCGATGTGCTGAACGTCATCCCAGCGCAGCGCGCGGGCGACATTGCGCGCAGCGCCGGCCTGTTGAACATGAACAACCGTTGGGCCGGTGTCAACTGGCTGACCATGGAAAGCACCGCAGCCCCCGGCGTGCATGTGCTCGGCGACGCCACCTTCAGCGCGCCGGCCATGCCCAAGAGCGGCCACATGGCCAACCAGCACGCCAAGGTGGCGGCCGCGGCCATCATCGAACTGCTGCAGGGCAAACCCGTCAACACCACGCCGGTGGTCATGAACACCTGCTACAGCTTTGTCACCGCCAAGGACGTGGTGCACGTGGCCAGCGTGCACCAGTACGACGCGGTCGACAAGACCTTCAAGACCGTGCCGGGTTCGGGCGGCGTCAGTGCCGGTGCCAACCAGATTGAAGGCCGCTACGCACTGAGTTGGGCCGATAACATCTGGTCGGACATGCTGGCCGTCTGAATCGCCGGGGCAGGGCGCCTAAGCAGCGACCCGCCCACCCTTGCGTCAGTGTTTTGAGCTGCCACCCCAACTCGCACCACAAGAGCCACCATGAACCGACGCCCCTTGTTTGGCCTGGTCGCCGCACTGATGCTGGGAGCGACCACTGCCAGCACCGCGTTGGCTCAGGAAACCTGGCCGAGCAAGTCGGTGAAGATCGTGGTGCCCTTCCCACCGGGTGGCACCAGCGACGTGATGGCGCGCATGGTCAGCGAAGAACTGGCCAAGGCACTCAAGCAGCCCGTCATCATTGAAAATGTGGGCGGCGCTGGTGGCACCACCGGCACCGGCCGCGCCGTGAAGTTGCCGGCCGACGGCTACACCATCATCCAGACCGGTGTGGGCCAAAACGCCGTGGCCCATGGCCTGGACCCCAAGCTGCCCTACGACAGCATCAGGGACTTCGTTCACTTCAGCCAGGTGCACTCGGGCCCTAACGTCTTGGTGGTGCACCCTGAGCAGCCCTTCAAGACCTTCAAGGAACTGGTCGAGTTTGTGCGCAAGAACCCGGGCCGCCTGAACTATGGCTACACCCACGCGGCGTCGGGCCACATGGCGATGGAACTGCTGAAGCAGACCGCCAGCCAATGCCTACCAGGCGTCAAATCGTGCAACGGCTTTTTCATGGTCGGCATTCCCTACCGCGGTGGTGGCCCGATGCTGACCGACTTGCTGGGCGGGCAGATTCCACTGATGTTCATCAACCAGGACTCGGCGCTGCAGCACGTGCGCGCGGGCAAGCTGCGCGCATTGGCCGTGACCAGCCTGCAGCGCAACCCGCTCTATCCCGACGTGCCGACCATCGCCGAAAGTGGATTCCCCGGCTTTGAGGCGCTGAGCTGGTCCGGGCTGTCGGTGGCCAAAGGCACGCCACAAGCGGTGGTGGACCGCCTGGAAGCCGAGGTCGGCAAGATCATGGGCAGCCCGGCCATCCGGCAGCGCATGGAGTCGGTGGGCTTTGTGGTGCCGGTGCAGGGCGCCAAGCCCTACACGGCCTTTGTGAAGGCCGAGATGGAGCGCTGGACTTCGGTGATCAAGACGGCGGGGATCAAGCCCGAATGAAGGTGCTGCACCGCCCGGCTTGATGGGCGCGGCGGGGCAACGTCAGAGCCTGTGCAAACCGCAAGAAGCGAAGGGCCCGCTCACGCCGCCGGGCTCACGCCGTCACACCCTTAGAGGACGGCGCTGCCCTGGCCGGTCATCCCTTGTGATGACGCCCCGCCATTGACCCCCTGCGCTGGGGGCGATTCTCTGTAGTCATGCGCCTACGGTCCGGTCAAACGGCCGCCAGAGCCGTGGTTTCCCAACCCACGCCACGCTCAGAGAGGCTCACCATGCTGCACCGTACCCGCATTCCCTCGCCCCCAACCAGGCCCATTCGCCCACGCCACATGGGCTGGGCGTTGCTCAGCACGCTGGCTCTCTTGGGCGGCTGCACCCACGACGAAGACGAACCGCCCACGGTGGCCGTTTCGGGCCTGGTGGTCGACGGCCCCTTGCAAGGTGCCACGGTCTGTTATGACCTGAACGACAACAACGCCTGCGACACCGCCGAGCCCACTGCCATCACCGACACCCATGGCCGCTACAGCCTGACCGTGCTGGACAGCGACAGCGGCAAACACGCCGTCATCGCGGTGGTGCCGGCCACTGCGGTCGACAAGGACACCGGCGCAGCGGTGGGCGCGGCTTTCACACTGCGCACGCTGCCCACGCGGGCTGCCGGCGCACAGGACGTGTTCGTGAGCCCCATCACCACCCTGGTGGCCGACATCAGCGCCAGCAGCGGCAAGACGCCGGCCGAAGCGGCCGCCCAGGTGCAGGCGGCGCTGTCACTGCCCACCCTGCCCCTGGCCCCGGCCATTCCTGCAGGCGGCAGCGCGGAGCTGCTGGCCGCCGGCCAGGTGGTCGGCGCCGTGATCATCCAGACCGCCAAATTGGCCAGCGCCAACGGCGTGCCGGCGGCGCAGGTGGCCGCCTTGGTGCGTGAGGCCACCACCACCCAGTTGCCCGTGCTGGCCGCCGCGCTGGCCAGCAGCACCGCGGCCACCCCAGCGGCCCGCGCAGCCGAAGCTGCGGGTGCGGTGCTAAGCGAAATGAACCTCACCGCATCCAGCGTGGGCGCCGTGGCCACCGCGCTGGCCCGCCCGGCCGGCACCGCCGACGCGCCGGGGCCGTTTGTCAGCGTGCGCCGCTTTGCCTACGCCGACGCCAACAACTACAGCTACACGCTGTTTGTCGGCGACAGCAGCGTCACCGGCAGCGATGGCCGCTTCAAGGCCACCGAGGTGCGGCAGACCCTCAGCGCCGGCACCGAACTGCCCTACAACCGCAACCAGATGTACTGGACCGGCAGCGAATGGAAGATCTGCGCCACCCAATGGGAAGTCAGCACGGGCAAGCTGGAAACCGCCACCACGCCGCAACTGGGCACCTATTGCGATGCATCCGCCAGTGAAACCCGATCGGTGCTGGAAGACATCAGCGGCAAGACCTTGCGTGAGGTGGTGACCAGCATCCGTGCCCACCCCTTCGCTGACAGCGTGGGTGCACACACCGACCCGGTCATGGGCCTGCCGGTGAACTGGGGCCCGAGCCCCGGGCTGCTGCCCGCCGCGGCCACTTTCCCGACCGGCTCCAAGATGGCGCGCCGCACGCAGCGCGCCGACATGGGCGGCGTCGACCGCATTGAGCTGACCAGCAAGTCCAGCGTGCGCTGGCCCGATGGTGTCTACCGCCAGGCCACCACGCTGGAACAGTACAGCGGCATGCCCGGTGACCTGGTGGACGCCAGCGTGGTGCCCGCCAACGCCAACACCGTGTTTGTCTTTGACCTGACTCTGGCCGACCAGCTCGACGCCACGCTGGAAGCCTTCAAACGTTTTCGTGCCGGGTTCGACGTGGCCGCTGCCAAGATCCGCTTCTACAAGTGCGACGTGCGCAAGGCCGACCAGGCCGCCATCAACTGCGCCAGCGCGGGTGACGGCACGCTGGCCATCAGCACCCAAGGCGGTCTGCGCCTGATGCGCGTGGCCACCGGCTACCCCGCCGAGTTGACGGCACGTTTGCGCCAGCAGCGCTTCTGGGCCGAGTCCAGCGGCACGGTGTTCCGTGCGGTGCGCGACCTGGAGCGCACCCGCTATGACCAGCGCTTGAACGCCGTGGCCTGGGCCGCGCTGCGCAGCGCGTTGAACATCCCCGAACACCGCGCGGCCGTGGCACCCAGCGCCAGCGGCCCCTTCGAGACGCTGCGCAGCTTCACCTTCACCGATGCCAGCAACTTCAACTGGCGCAGCTTCGCCGGTGACAGCCGTGTGCTGGACGCCAGCGGCGCTTTCAGCTTCAACGAGCGCCGCCGCGTGGTCAGCGCGGGCGTCGAGCAGCCCTTTGTGCGCGCCCGCTCCTACTGGACCGGCACCGAGTGGTACGACTGCCCCAGCGACGGCAACGTCGGCACCACGGCCAGCACAGCACCGCACCGCAGCGTCTACTGCAAGGGCTATATCGACGAACGTGTGGGCGACACCCTGCTGACCATTGGCGGACGGTTGATGTCGGACGTGATCAACGACATTCGGGCCTATGGCAGCACCGACCACGGCACATCAAGCGGCAACTGGGGCCCGCGGCCCGGCAGCTTTCCGCTGCTGGCCAGCACGCGCTTCCCTGAAGGCGCGACCATGCTCTACCGCGGCGTCCTGACCAAGGCCACACCGCTGTCGATTGCCACCGCTGCAAACAACCAACTGCGCGTGGCGCCGTCGCCCACCACCACGGCAGCCTTTAACACCTGGCCTTTCGCGGCGTCGCTGGATGAACTGATCGCGCTTTACCCGAGCAACATCAACAGCAGCACCATCAACGGCAACCTGGCGGTCTTTGTGCACTCCTTCACCGCCACGCCCACCAACCCACTGCACACCAACACGGTGGAGATTCGGGTTGGCTTTGACGCCATGGGCAACAAGGCCCGTTTCACGCAGAACAACCGGCTGGTCAGCGGCGGCAACACCACCAACTACGTCACCTTGCTCGACACCACCTACACCATCGAGACGGTGGGCGGTGTGCGCTTGCTGAAGTTTGCCGCCATGCCAGCGGGCTTTGAAGACAGCTACCGATTCACCCGCCTGTTTGCCGAGCGAAACGGGGGCGTGTGGTACGCCTTCAAGGACGGCCTCACCAGCGCGCCCAACTGGAGCGTGCGCCTGAACAAAGCAGCCACCGATGCGCTGTTTCTGGCCTTGGGCATTCAGTGAACTGAAAGCTGCAGCCCGCTGCTGTTGCGGGCTGTAGCGGGCTGCAGTGGGCTTCAGTTCAGTCCTGCCGCCGCCTGAACGGCAGGCGCGCTGACACCCAGGCTGGCCGCCGCTTCCAAGATCTCGCCCCAGGTTGTGGCGTCTACGGCCACGCCCAGCGCTGTGCGTTCAGCGCGGTGCATGCGCTCCGCGTCCCCGGCCACCTGCACCGGCCCATAACCCTCGCGGGCCGGACTGGCGCGCACCCAATCCAGAAATGCATGGGCCTGCTGCTCAAAGGCTTCTTGACCACCCAATGCCGCAGGGTTGATCAACACGCTGAACATGCCATTGAGCACCCGCATGCGGCCATCGGCGGGCTCGTGGCAGGTCAGGCCCGCCGCCAGTGCGCCACCCAGCAATTCGCACATCAGGGCCAGACCGTAAGCTTTGTGGCCACCCAGATCACCCCCAAAGGTCAGCAGCGCGCCAAAGGGCGGCACCACGGTGAAGCGCGGGTTGGTGGTGGCGTGGCCCTGGTCATCGATCAGCTGGCCGGCCTGCACCGGCACGCCCTTGTTGTGCGCCACGCGGGTCTTGCCCTGCGCGATGGCGCTGGTGGCAAAGTCCAGAATCACCGGCGCCCGCCCCTTCAGTGGCACCCCGGCGCAAAACGGGTTGGTGCCAAAGCGCGCGTCTGCCCCGCCATGCGGTGCCACGATGGGGCGCGCGATGACGTTGACAAAGTGCATCGACACCATGCCCGCCGCCGCCGCTTGTTCGGCCCAGGCGCCAATGCGACCCAGGTGGTGGGCGTTGCCCAAAGCCACGATGCAGCTGCCCAGCGAACGCGCGCGTTCCACGCCCAAAGCCATGGCCTGTGCGCCCACCACCTGGCCAAAGCCGGCGTTGCCGTCCAGGCGCAACATCGAGCCGGTATCGGTGACCACACTGACGCCTGTGTTGGGCGTCAAGCCGCCTTCCAGATAGGCCTTGGCATAGCGCGGCAGCATGCCGATGCCGTGGGAGTCGTGGCCGGTCAGGTTGGCGTCGATGAGCTTGCCCACCACAGCTTCGACTTCGGCCGGGCTGCTGCCAAAGCCCTGCACGAGCAGGCGCATGGCGTCTTGCAGCTTGGGCAAAGGGATCAGGTGCATGTCACTCATGGTGGGTTGGGCTCTTGGGTTCTTGGGTTTTCGGACGTTTGCGTCCAGCAGCAAACAAGCTACTCGCGGCCATGCAGTTGTGATGCCGGGTCAGGTCAGGACTTCCAGGCCCTTCCTGTCCAAAAGGCTCAAGAGCTTCAGCGACGGTCCGCTGGGGTGCTTGTCGCCGATTTCCCACTGACGGACAGTTGAGAGGCTGGTGTTGAGTACCGTGGCCAATACGGCCTGGCTCAACTTGTGTCGCGCGCGAAGCGCACGAATCTTCGCGCTTGAATACATGGGTATCGGCTCCAGGCAAAGTGCGTCGTACCTCTGCATCGTTCGCATGTCGATGAAGCCGGCAGTGTGAAGATCGCGCGCTGTCTCATGGACCGCATCAAGAATCCTGCTTCCGGCCTTGGCTCTGGTTGTCATGGCAAATCTCCTTCAATGCATCGCATTCGACATGCTTGTCGAGTTGGCTGAGGCTCAGCCGCAGAAGGTCGGTAGCCAATTGCTGCAGTGCTTCAATTTCTTTTCCGGTGACATTGGCGCGTTCGTTCTTCTCGGATGAGTCCGTTGGACATCTCGGTAACCGCCAAGCAAAGTGCCCACTCGGTCAGCTCAGTCTTGCGCATCCATCGCGAGAACTGACGTGACATGAACACTCGACACATCGCCTGACTATATCACTTAGTGATGTACTTCGGACAAGCTGGCTCACAGTGAGCGCCAGCTTTCGGGCGCCCAGAATTCAGGGATGTGGGTCAGCAAAGG
This sequence comes from Rubrivivax sp., assembly GCA_043774975.1. GTDB lineage: Bacteria > Pseudomonadota > Gammaproteobacteria > Burkholderiales > Burkholderiaceae_C > Rubrivivax. The sequence continues at coordinate 6,098 of JAYVSX010000307.1, read as the reverse complement.
GCCGACACCAAGCCTTCGACCGCCGTTGTTGTGGCCGACCCCAGCCTGAACCCGCGACGCGGATGCCAGCGAGAATCACAGCTGATGACCACGCCGCAGCCCCACACCAACCCTGTCCTGCAGCACGGCGCCTTTTACCGCTTTGTGCGGCTGCCGCAACCTGTGCTTGCGGCCGAAGCCGTGCGCGCAGCGGCGCAAGGCCTGCAAGGCAGCGTCGTGCTGGCGCCTGAGGGCATCAACGGCACGGTGGCCGGCACGCCGGTGGCCGTGGCACGGTTTGAAGCGACGCTGACGGCCGCCGACTTCTGCCACGGCGCCTTCGCGGGCATGGCTTTCAAACACAGTGCTTGCGTGACGCCGCCTTTTGGACGACTGAAGGTGAGCGTGAAATCCGAAATCGTGGCGCTGGGCTTGCCGGCCCAGGTGTCGCCCAACGGCCCGTTGCCGCCGCCCGATGAAACCGACGCCAGTCACCTGTCGCCCGCCAAGTGGCGTGAGCTGTTGGCCCAAGGCCAGGCCGTGGTGCTGGACAACCGCAACCACTTTGAATATCGCCTGGGCCACTTCCAAGGCGCGGCGGACCCGCAGGTGCACAACTTTCGCGACTTTGTGGCCTATGTGTTGGCGCAGGCGCCCCGTTGGCGCGCCCAGAAAAAGCCCGTGGCCATGTACTGCACGGGCGGCATTCGCTGCGACAAAACAGCGCCGTGGATGCGCAGCCTGGGGCTGCAGGTGTGGCAGCTGGAAGGCGGCATCCTCAACTACTTTGCGCAACTGCCCGACGCGCAGCAAGACTGGCAAGGCGATTGTTTTGTGTTTGACAACCGGGTGGCGCTGGACACCCGGCTGCAAGAGACCGCCCACACGGTGGAAGACGTCTTCGACCCCGACCACGCCGACGAAGCCTGGCGCTTGCAGCGCGCCCGTCGGCTCGACGCCGGTTCCAGCTGAACCGTGGGCCGCGCCACGCCGCTCTGGTCACCCGCACTGCGCGACGGCGTGGCCGCCAGCCGGGTGGCGGTGGCGGCGGGGCCCTGGCAGGTGGTGGGGGAGTTCCTGCAGCACCGCATGCCAGCCGTCACCGACTGGCCGGCGCGCTTGGCGCAGGGTCTGGTGCTCAGCGCCCAAGGTCAGCCGCTGCACTTTGACAGCCCTTGCCTACCCGGTGAAGTGGTGTGGTATTGGCGCGCCCCGCCGCCCGAGCCCCGGGTGCCTTTCGAGTTGACGCTGCTGCACCAGGACGAGCTCCTGGTGGTGGTCGACAAACCGCATTTCTTGTCGGTTGCGCCCACGGGGCGCTACTTGCAAGAGACGGCACTGGTGCGGCTGACCCGGCTGTTGGGCATCACCACGCTGGCCCCCATGCACCGGCTCGACCGCGAAACCGCCGGTGTGCTGGTCTTCACCGTGCAGCCGGCCACCCGCGCGGCCTATCACGCCCTGTTGCGGCAGCGGCAGGTGAACAAGGTCTACGAAGCGGTGGCGCCGTGGCGAGCCGATCTGGCCTTGCCTTACCGCTGCAGCAGTCGGCTGGAAGAGCCCAGCGGACGCGGCTTCATGCAAATGCAGACGGTGGGGGGCGAGCCCAACGCACAAACAGACATCGAGCTGATCCGCTGCTGGTTGCCCACGCCAGCGCTGCTGGACCCATGGCGTTCAGCAAACGACACGGCCACACCCTGGCTGTCCAGGCCCCTGGCCCTGTACCGCTTGCGGCCGCTCACCGGCCGCCGCCACCAGCTGCGAGCGCAGATGTGCGCTTTGGGCCTGCCCATCCTGGGAGACCGCATCTACCCCCAGCTGTGGCCAGAATCGGCACCCAGTGCTGCCCCAGACTACCGCGCGCCCTTGCAGCTGCTGGCCCGCGAGATGGCGTTCACCGACCCCATCACCGGTCAGCCACGCTTGTTCACCAGTGCCGCCAGGCTGCAATTGGCAGCACTGCCCGACGTGACAGACTAAACATAGGCTGACGACACCTGACCCTGTTTCGGGATGCGTCGTACCGGGGCTTCGAATTGGGACAACGGTGCGCCCCTGCCAACCTCAGCGCCCTTGTGCCAGACGCCAAGCTGCGAAGTCGATCCGACTCTTTTCGTCGGTGGCCGGATACAGGCCCAGGATGCTGCGGCCTTCCATCACTTTCTCGGTCACGAAGTCTTCAAACACGGTCATCTCCAGCGCTTCGGCCGCCACCTCGTCGGCGATGGCGGCGGGGATGATGACCACGCCCTCGCGGTCGCCCACCACCACGTCACCGGGCCACACTGGCGCGTCGCCACAACCAATCGGTACGTTGATGTCCAAGGCCTGGTGCAGCGTCAGGTTGGTGGGCGCGCTGGGCCGCTGGTGGTAGGCCGCAAAGGGCAACAGCGCGATCTCGGGGCTGTCGCGAAAACCGCCGTCGGTGACCACGCCGGCCACGCCGCGTTTCATCAAGCGCGTGACCAGGATGCTGCCGGCCGAAGCGGCGCGGGCATCTTTTCGGCTGTCGATCACCAGCACCGCACCGGGTGGGCACTCTTCCACCGCTTTGCGCTGCGGGTGAGCACGGTCCTGAAACACGCCAATCGGGTTGAGGTCTTCACGCGCCGGTATGTAGCGCAAGGTGTAGGCCGGGCCCACCATGTTGGGCAGGCCCTGCTGCAGCGGCCGCACGTCCTGGATGAACTGGTGGCGCAGCCCGCGTTTGAAGAGCGCCGTGCACAGCGTGGCGGTGCTCACCTGCATCAGCTGTTGGTGGGTCTTGGGGTTCATGGGTGTCCTTGGGCTGGCAGTTTTTCAGGGGCGGCATCACCACCCACTTTGAAAGTCAAAAGATGACAGGCTCCGGCACCGGCGCGCCAAAGCTGGTCTCCAGAAAATCAAAGTCACAGCCTTGGTCGGCCTGCAGGATGTGCTGGCCAAACATCCAACCGTAGCCGCGCTCGTAACGACGCGGCAGCGGCTTCCACGCGGCCTGGCGGCGGGCAAATTCTTCCATGCTGATGTTCAGGTGGATGCTGCGCGCCGGCACGTCCACCGTGATGGTGTCGCCGGTTTTCACCAGCGCCAGCGGGCCGCCGATGTAGGCCTCGGGCGAACAGTGCAGCAGGCAGCCGCCGTAGCTGGTGCCGCTCATGCGGGCGTCGCTTAAGCGCAGCATGTCCTTCACACCCTGCTTCAACAGTTTGGTCGGGATCGGCAGCATGCCCCACTCGGGCATGCCCGCGCCCTTGGGGCCGGCGTTGCGCAGCACCAGGATGTCGTCGCCCGTCACGTCCAGGTCCGGGTCGTCCACCGCCTGCTTCAAGGACGGGTAGTCGTCAAACACCAGCGCGCGGCCGGTGTGCTGCAACAGGTGCGGCAGGCAGGCGCTGGGCTTGATGACCACCCCGTCGGGCGCGATGTTGCCGCGCAGCACGGCCAGCGCACCTTCGGCGTAGATGGGCTGGTCCAGCGGGCGGATCACGTCGGCGTTGTAGACCTCTGCGCCTTCGATGTTTTGCGCCATGGTGCGGCCGTTGACGCTGAGCGTGTCCAGGTGCAGGTGCGGGCGCAGCGTGTTCATCAGCGCGGGCAGGCCGCCGGCGTAGTAAAAATCTTCCATCAGGTAGGTGCTGCCGCTGGGCCGGATGTTGGCGATGACACCCACCCGGCGGCTGGCCTGGTCAAAGTCGTCCAGCGTCACTGCATGCCCGGCACGGCGCGACATGGCCACCAGATGAATGATTGCATTCGTGCTGCAGCCCATGGCCATGGCCACGGTGATGCCGTTCTCAAAGTTCTGGCGCGTCAGCAAGCGCGCCGGGGTCAGGTCGTCCCACACCATCTGCACGATGCGGCGGCCGCACTCGGCCGACATGCGCACGTGGTTGGCGTCGGCCGCCGGGATGCTGCTGGCCCCCGGCAGCGTGAAGCCAATGGCTTCGGCGATGCCCATCATGGTGGCCGCCGTGCCCATGGTCATGCAGGTGCCGTGGCTGCGAGCGATGCCGGCTTCCATCTCTTGCCAGGCCTGGTCGCTCAATCTTCCCGCGCGGCGTTCGTCCCAGTACTTGAAGGCGTCACTGCCACTGCCCAGCACCTGGCCCTTCCAGTTGCCGCGCAGCATGGGCCCGGCGGGCAGGTAGATGCACGGCAGGCCCATGCTCAGCGCGCCCATCAAGAGGCCTGGCGTGGTCTTGTCGCAGCCGCCCATCAGCACCGCGCCGTCCACCGGGTGGCTGCGCAACAGCTCTTCGGTTTCCATGGCCAGGAAGTTGCGGTAAAGCATGGTGGTGGGCTTGACCATGCTCTCGCTCAAAGAAATGGCCGGCAGCTCCAGCGGAAAGCCCCCCGCCTGCAGCACACCGCGTTTGACGTCGTCCACCCGCTGCTTGAAGTGGGTGTGGCACTGGTTGGCGTCGCTCCAGGTGTTGACGATGGCGATGATGGGTTTGCCCACCCAGTCGGCTGGCGCATAGCCCATCTGCATCACGCGTGAGCGGTGGCCAAAAGAGCGAAAGTCGTCGGGCGCAAACCAGCGCGCGCTGCGCAGTTCAGAAGCAGGCTTCATCAAAGGGCCTTTGGCGATGGCTGTGGAGGAGTTCTGGGGTGTAGCAAGACAGATGAGCCTGCGTCGGCTCAAAGATCGGGTTCAAAGATCGAGATATCAGCGCCTGCGCACTTCCTCGGGTGTTTCCACCGGCGTCTGAAACCCGCTGTGGTCCCTCAGCATCAGCTCCGCTGACGGCAGGGCGCTGCGCGCCACCGCGGGGTGATGCGTCCATGTCGCCGGCCGCTGCGCTGGTGGCCAGCACCACCAAGGGCGACAAGGCGATGAAGCGCTGACAGTGCACGTCCGCGAACGCCAGCTGCTTTTTCACGGCACGGTCTTTGGGGGCTGCGTACAAGGCCCGCAGTTGAGCCAGGTCGGCGATGTGCATGGCCCAAGCCTAGCGCATGTGGCGGCTGCCCCTGGTTGATAGCGCCGACGTTGTTTGTGTGGCGCCTGGGAACCTGGGCGGCAGGTGGCCGGCAGCCGCAACACCTTTAAGTGCGACAGCGCACCGACTGGATCACCAGCACAGCCCAGGCTCGGGCCCGAACAACCCCACGGCGAAAGCGCAGCGCGCGTGACCGAGACCACGCCACGGTCATCAACCCCAGGAGAATCCTCATGAAAAAGAACCTTTTGTTGGCTTGCAGCCTACTGCTCAGCGCCCCGACTTTTGCAGCCGACATTTCACTGGGCATCCCCGGCTACGGCGGCACCGGCTGTCCGGACGGCACGGTATCGGCCACGCTCAGCCCGGACGCCAAGTCCTTGAGCTTGCTGTTTGACCAGTACCAGGTGGCGGTCGGGGGCACCACGGGAAAGAGCTTCGATCGCAAGAGCTGCAACATCGCGATCCCCGTGCGGGTGCCTTCAGGCATGAGCGTCTCGATCCTGAACATCGACTATCGCGGCTTCAACCGTCTGCCGCCATCGGCCACTTCGCAGTTCAATGTCGAGTACTTCTTCGCAGGCACACGGGGCCCTTCCTTTCAGCGGGTCTTCCGAGGCGCCATTGAAGAGGACTACCTGATCAACAACAAGCTGGTCGCCGAAGCCATCGTCTGGTCCGGCTGCGGCGCTGACGTCAACCTGCGCACCAACTCCAGCATGAGAGTGAGCACCACAGCGAACAGGGAGGCCATGTCATCGATTGATTCGCAAGACGTGAACGCATCCATCGTCTACCACCTGCAGTGGCGCACTTGCACTTGAACGAAGGCCCGGCGGACGCTCTGGCCGGCGCTGCCGGCTCCACAGGCCTGATCGTGAAAACCATCGCGACAGGCCTGAGCGTCTGCGCAGCCCTGGTCTGCATGCCGGCCAGTGCCCAAGACACCAACGGTTGCCCCGCCGGCAGCTACACCGTTGTCGTGGCTCCCGATGGCGCAACGCTGAGCGTACTGTTCGACCGGTTCACACTGCAGACTGGCGCTGCGCCCCCCCACACGCAGCAGCGCAAAGTCTGCCGCTTCTCTGCGCCGTTGAACTTGCCGGCCGGGCAGTCGATCGGCGTCTACAAGGTCGACTATCGCGGCTTCTCCAGGCTCGCTGCCAAGCAAGACGCCGAACTCGACGTGCA
>JAYVSX010000306.1:0-2132 GCA_043774975.1 Rubrivivax sp. | reverse complement strand
CCTGGGCGCAAAGCAGTGCGCCCTGGCCCACACGTGGGCCGATCAAGCTGGTCGCGGTGTTCCCGCCCGGTGGTTCGGTCGACCCGGTGGCGCGCATTCTGGCGGTGCCGCTGCAAACGCAGCTGGGCCAGACGGTGATTGTCGACAACAAAGGCGGCGCATCGGGCTCCATCGGCGCTGCGGCGGTGGCGGCGGCACCCGCCGATGGTTACACCTTTGCCGTGGTGGTTGACACCCACGGCGTGAACCCATCCCTCATCCCCAACCTGCCGTTCGACAGCAAAAAAGACCTGGCGCCGCTGGTGCTGGTGGGCACCTCGCCCATGGTGCTGGCCACCAACGTCGGCAGCGAGTACAAAACCTTTGCCGACGTGGTGGCCGCCAGCAAGGCCAAAAAGAACGTCAGCTACGGCAGCATCGGCTCGGGCAGCCTGGGCCATGTGGCGATGACGCTGCTCGGCAAAAATGGGGGTATCGAATGGACCCACATCCCCTACAAAGGCGGTGGCCCGCTGATGAATGACGCCGTCGCTGGCCATGTGCCGTTGTCGATCGGTTCCGTGTTTGTCACCAAACCGCACATCGACAACAAACGCATGCGCCCGCTGGCCGTGACCACGTCCAAACGCACGCGAGAGCTGCCGGACGTGCCAACGCTGGCCGAAAGCGGCTTTCCCGGCTTTGACGCGCCGGCCTGGTGGGCGGTGCTGGCCCCGGCCAAAACCCCTCCCGACATTCTCAAACGCATGACGGACGAGCTGAACAAGGCGCTGAAAAGCCCCGACGTGGCGAAAAAGCTCGAAGCGCAAGGCATCGACGTGGTCGGCGGTTCGGCCGACAACGCGCGTGTGTTCATCGACAAACAAATGGACACCTGGGCCAAAGTCGTGAAAGACAACAACATCAAGGCGGACTGAGCCCGGGCAGCGCGGCCCGCCGCGGTTCTTGGCAGGGTTTGCCGCCACGCAGCGCATGGCCGCACGGCACTGGATAATCCCGGCATGCACATCCCATTCACCAAAATGCAGGGCGCGGGCAATGATTTTGTCGTGCTGGACGAAACCAAGGCACCACTCAACTTGAGCGCCGCGCAATACCGCTGGCTTGCCGACCGGCACTTCGGTGTGGGCGCCGACCAGATTTTGTCGGTGCGGCCCAAACCGGCCAACGCGGCGCCTGACGTGGACTTTGCCTATGTGATCCACAACGCCGACGGCGGGGAGGTGGAGCACTGCGGCAACGGCGCGCGCTGTTTTCTGGCGTTTGTGCGTGCGCAGGGGCTGACCGATCAACGCGCCGTGACGGTGCAAACCATGAACCGTGTGCTGCGCCTGGAAATGCAGGCCGACGACCGCGTGACCGTGGACATGGGCGCGCCAGTGTTTGCGCTGGACGCGATTCCCTTTGACGCCACCGGATTGACGCCTGAGACCATGGGTTTTGGGCAGCAGTGGCCACTGGCCCAGGTGTTGATTGCCGGTGGCGCTCCTGTATGCATAGCGGTGCTGTCGATGGGCAACCCCCATGCGGTCATGCTGGTGGACGACGTGGACACCGCGCCGGTGCAGGCGCTGGGGGCCTGGGTCGAGTCACACCCGCGCTTTGCCCGGCGGGTGAACGTCGGGTTTTTGCAAGTGATCTCGCGCAGCCAGGTGCGGCTGCGGGTGTATGAACGTGGCGCGGGTGAAACGCTGGCCTGCGGCACGGGCGCGTGTGCGGCGGTGGTGGCAGGCATTCGCTGGGGCCTGCTGGACGCGCGGGTGGACGTTGAAACCCGTGGCGGGCGCCTGACGATTGACTGGGCGGGCACGCCGGACGCGCTGGACGCGCCGGTGTCCATGACCGGGCCAGCCACCACGGTGTTTTCAGCCAGCATTGAAATCCCGGACGCGCTGTCGAGCGCCCGGGTACCCCTTTCAAACACGGCGAAAATACCCACCATGAACCCCACCGAACACCCCATCACCGAAGACGACATCGCCAACTTTTTGGCCAACACGCCGGATTTCTTTGAGCGCCACGCTGAACTGCTGGCCACGGTCCAGCTGTCCAGCGGCCACGGCAGCCGCGCCGTCAGCCTGCAGGAGCGCCAGGCGGGCATGCTGCGTGAAAAAATCAAGGGCCTGGAAACC
>JAYVSX010000305.1:0-10666 GCA_043774975.1 Rubrivivax sp. | reverse complement strand
GGCCCAATCCCACCAGTGCCCCCAGGATACCGCCCAGTGCCGCATGACTCAGCAATGCGCCTGCCAGCGCGCCCAGCAGGGTGCCCAGCACCAGTGCCGCGCTGGCATTCAGCGCGCGCGGCAGCAAGCCTTCAAGGGCGTCAAACATGAGACGGTTGACGGCCTGTGGTCAAGCCATCAACGACGTGGCTTGTTGAGTCAGGCGGTAACCTGCACCACGCACAGTCTCAATCAGCGCAGCAGCCTGCACGGGGCCGAGTGCTTCCCGCAAGCGCTTGACATGGACGTCAACGGTGCGTTCTTCAATGAAGACATGATCACCCCACACCCGGTCGAGCAACTGAGCACGACTGTGCACTCGCTCGGGGTGCGTCATCAGAAAGTGCAGCAACCGAAACTCGGTCGGGCCGATCTTGACTTCGCAGAGCTCGGCGCCAATCTGCCGGTTGACTCTGCGGGTGGCTGGATCCAGGCGCAGGCCATTGATCTCTACGGCGGTGTCCAGGGCTTCGGGCGCCTTGCGCCGCAAGACAGCGCGGATGCGGGCCAGCAACTCCTTGGTGGAAAATGGCTTGGTGAGATAGTCGTCAGCGCCGGCATCCAGGCCGCTGATCTTGTCGGCCTCTTCCGCGCGAGCTGTCAACATGATCAGCGGCACTTCACGGGTGCGTGCGCTGGCCCGCCACCGCCGAGCCAGCTGCAGCCCGGATTGCCCTGGCAGCATCCAGTCCAGCAGGATCAAGTCAGGCAGCTCGCGGTCGACCGCAGCCTGGGCCGAATCGGCGTCGGCCGCGATCTTCACGTCAAAACCCGCGTGTCGCAAGTTGATGGCGATCAATTCGGCAATAGCGGATTCGTCTTCAACAACCAAGACCAAACTCATGCTGCACCTCTCATTCAACGCACCACGTTCTCAACGTCTTGCACCGAGGTGTGCCGAACGTCGGTGCCCTTGACCACGTAAATGATGGCTTCGGCCAGATTCTTGGCGTGGTCGCCCACGCGCTCGATGGCCTTGGCCACGAAGATCAGGTCGATGCTGGAAGAAATGGTTCGCGGGTCTTCCATCATGTAGGTGATCAGCTTGCGCAGCAGCCCGTCGAATTCCTGGTCGATCTGGTCGTCTTGCTTCAGGACTTCCAGCGCTTTGCCGGTGTCCAGGCGGGCAAAGGCGTCCAAGGCCTTGCGAAGTTGTGCAATGGCCAGGTCGGCTTCGAATGCCAAGTCACCCACCGGCAAACGCAGTCGCGTCGACACGCCGGTGTTGATCAGCCTCTGCACGGTGCGGGCAATGCGCGCCGCCTCATCGCCCACCCGCTCCAGGTTGGCAATGGACCGGCTGATGGCGATCAACAGCCGCAGGTCACGCGCCGTGGGTTGGCGGCGCGCGATGATGGCTGACAGGTCGCGGTCGATCTCGACTTCCATCTGGTTGACGCGCTCTTCCTGGCGCATCACCTGGTCTGCGGTCTCGGCGCTGAAGTTGGTCAGTGCATAGAGTGCCTGTGAGACCTGTGACTCGACCAGGCCGCCCATTTCGAGCACGCGACCGGAAATGCCGCTGAGCTCGGCGTCAAACTGCGTGGACAGATGTTTGTCAGTCATGTGGTGGCTTCCCCGGCGTTCAGCCGAATCTCCCGGTGATGTAGTCCTCGGTGTCCTTTTTCTTGGGCTTCATGAAGAGCTCATTGGTAGGACCGAACTCGACCAGATCGCCCAAATACATGTAAGCGGTGTAGTCGCTGCAGCGTGCGGCTTGCTGCATGTTGTGGGTGACGATCATCACCGTGTAGTCGCTCTTGAGTTCATGGATGAGCTCTTCGATCTTGCCGGTGGAGATGGGGTCCAGCGCCGAGCAAGGTTCATCCAGCAACAGCACCTCGGGTTTGATGGCAATGCCGCGTGCAATGCACAGGCGCTGTTGCTGGCCCCCCGAGAGACTGGAGCCGCTTTGGCTGAGCTTGTCCTTGACCTCATTCCACAGTGCGGACTTTTTCAACGCCCATTCAACGCGTTCGTCCATCTCCACCCGTGGCAAGGTCTCAAACAATCGCACTCCAAAGGCAATGTTGTCGTAGATCGACATCGGAAACGGCGTGGGCTTCTGGAAGACCATGCCGATCTTGGCGCGAATCAGCGTGACGTCGGTTTTGGACTTGAGGATGTCTTCGCCGTCCAGGGCAATCGAGCCTTCGGCGCGCTGCTCGGGGTAGAGCTCAAACATGCGGTTGAAGGTGCGCAGCAGCGTGCTCTTGCCGCAGCCCGATGGACCGATGAACGCGGTGACCTTGTTCTGGGGGATGTCCAGGTTGATGTGCTTGAGCGCGTGGAAGCTGCCGTAGTAGAAGTTGAGGTCGCGAACAGACAGCTTGACCTTTTCGGACATGGGTAAGTCGACTCGGGTGTCCATGGTGGTGCCCTGTTTCAGGATTTGTTGCGGAACAGCACGCGCGCCAGAATGTTGAGCGCGAGCACACCGAGGGTGATCAAGAACACGCCTGCCCAGGCCAGCTTCTGCCAGTTTTCATAGGGGCTCATGGCGAACTTGAAAATGGTGACCGGCAGGCTGGCCATCGGCTCCCCCAGGCTGGTGGTGAAGAACTGGTTGGACAGTGCGGTGAACAACAAAGGCGCGGTTTCACCCGCAATCCGCGCAAGGGCCAGCATCACACCGGTGATGACCCCGGCACGGGCAGCTTTCAAGGTCACCGAAGAGATCACCTTCCACTTCGGTGTGCCCAAGGCGTAGGCGGCCTCGCGCAGCGCGTTGGGAATCAGACTCAGCATGTTTTCAGTGGTGCGAACGACCACCGGGATCACGATCAGCGCCAAGGCGAACACGCCCGCATAGGCCGAAAAGGTCTTGGCGTGCGCCACGACCGCGGCGTAGATGAACAGGCCGATGACGATGGAAGGCGCCGACAGCAGGATGTCGTTAATGAAACCGGTGACGGCACCCAACCATCCGCGCTTACCGTACTCGGCCAGGTAGACACCGGCCATGACGCCAATGGGCGTGCCCAAAGCGGTGGCCAGCGAGACCATGATCAGCGAGCCCACGATGGCGTTGGCCAGCCCACCTTCGGCCTGCGGCGGCGGTGTGGAATCGGTGAAAACCGACCACGCCAGACCGCCAAAGCCCAGTCTGACGGTCTCCCACAAGATCCAGAACAACCAGAACAGGCCAAAGGCCATGGCGCTCAAGGCCAGGGTCAGGGCCACCACATTGACGAGCTTGCGTTTGCGGGCCAGCGCCAGACGGCGTGGGTCCATGTTGCTCAGGCTCATGTGCGGTTCCCCTCACCCTTGCGCAGCCTGGACAGCAGCACTTTCGACAGCGCCAGAACCACAAAGGTGATCAGGAACAGGATCAAACCCAAGTAGATCAACGAAGCCTGGTGCAGGCCCTCACCGGCCTCTGCAAACTCATTGGCCAAGGCCGACGTGATGCTGTTGGCCGCCTGGAAAAGTGACAGCGAGTCCAGCTGATTAAAATTGCCGATGACAAAGGTCACTGCCATGGTCTCCCCCAAGGCACGCCCCAAGCCCAACATGATGGCGCCGACGACGCCAGTCTTGGTGTAGGGCAGGACGACCTTGGAAACGACCTCCCAGGTCGTCGAACCCAGACCATAGGCCGATTCCTTGAGCAGCGCTGGCGTCGTCTCGAATACGTCGCGCATGACTGCAGCGATGAACGGAATCACCATGATGGCCAGGATGATGCCGGCCGACAGGATGCCAATACCCACCGGCGGGCCCGAAAACAGCGCTCCCAACACCGGCACACCCGCAAAAGCACTCTGCAGCGGTTGCTGCACGTAAGTAGCCAGAATCGGGCCAAAGACCAGCAGCCCCCACATGCCGTAAACGATGGACGGCACCGCGGCCAGCAGTTCGATGGCCACACCCAACGGACGCTTCAGCCAATTGGGCGAGAGCTCGGTCAAAAAGATGGCAATGCCAAAGCTGACCGGCACCGCGATCAGCAGCGCGATGAACGAGGTCATCAAGGTGCCGTAGATCATGACCAGGCCGCCAAACTTCAGCTGCACCGGATCCCATTCGGTCGAAATAAAAAAGCCCAGCCCAAACTCGCGGATGGCTGGCATGGCCCCAATGAACAACGAAACGATGATGCCCACCAAGAGCAACAGCGTGATCCACGCCGCACCGTGCGCCAGCAAGGAGAAGGCGGCGTCGGCCCAGGGCAGGACGCGCCGTCGACCGGGGGGGTCGCTTTGTGGAGACACTTTGTCCACTTTCAGTTTCTCGTCATAGGAACTGGCGGGCAGTGTAGCGGCCATGGTCAAGCGCCTCGTCGGTGAGCAATCGATGCGAAGTCCGGGCTGAAGCGCAAGCTGCAGAGCCTACTTCAACCCGCCCCATCACTTGAAGGCAACTGGCTTGCCCGACGTGTCCTTGATCTGCGTGGCCCACTGCTTGCGGACCAAGTCCTTGACCGCTGCCGGCATCGGCACGTAGTCCAGTTCGTCGGCCATCTTGTCCCCGTTGACAAAAGCCCAGTCGAAGAACTTCAAGGCGTTGGTGGCGGTGACGGGCTTGTCTTGTGACGCAAACATCAGGATGTAGGTCGGGTTGGTCAGCGGCCAGCTGTCCTTGCCCGGCTGCTCGGTCGTGACCTGGAAGAAGGTCTTGTTCCAGTCGGCGCCAGCAGCTGCAGCCTTGAAGGTGTCGTCGTTGGGGGTCACGAAATGGCCGTCCTTGTTGCGCATCAAGGTGAAGGTCATCTTGTTTTGCTTGACGTAGGCGTACTCAACGTAGCCGATGGAGTTGGGCAGGCGCTGGACAAAAGCCGCCACGCCTTCGTTGCCTTTGCCACCCGCACCTGTGGGCCAGTTGACGGCGGTGCCTTCGCCGACTTTGCTCTTCCACTCGGCGTTGACCTTGGACAGGTAGTTGGTGAAGATGAAGGTCGTTCCAGAGCCGTCGGCGCGGCGCACCGGTGAAATGGCGGCGTCGGGCAGCGGCACGCCGGGGTTCAGTGCCGTCAGAGCGGGGTCGTTCCACTTGGTGATCTTGCCCAGGTAAATGTCTCCCAGAACCTGCCCCGTCAAGCGCATTTGTCCGGGCGCGATGCCCTTGATGTTGACCACGGGCACCACGCCGCCAATCACGGTGGGGAACTGCAACAAGCCGTCCTTGGCCAGTTCCGCGTCGGTCAAGGGCATGTCACTGGCGCCGAAGTCCACCGTTTTGCCCTTGATCTGGCGGATGCCAGCGCCGGAGCCCACCGACTGATAGTTGATGCGCGCACCTGTTGCCTTGTGGTAAGCGTCGGCCCACTTGGCGTAGATCGGTGCAGGAAACGTAGCGCCGGCACCTGTCACGTCCTGAGCAAGCGCACCAGCGGAGGCGAGAGTCATGCTCGCGGCGAGCATGGCTGAACGGAAGACGGTCATGGCGGAGCCTTGGGGTTGGTAAATGACGAGCTGACTCTAAAAACTCTCGGTGACAGCCATGTGACAGTTGCAGAAGAGCGCTGACTTCATGTGACAGCCCTTCTTGGACTGTCACCAACCGGTCATCAGTGACTTCTAAGCTGCCCGATGTCAAAAACTAGCTAAGGCAGCAAACATGGCTTTCCTCAACCGTAAATCATTCCTTCTGGCGGCAACTGTCGCCACCGTATTGGGCCTTGGAGCCTGCGCCACCGTCCCAGCGCCCACCCATCTGGCCGATACCGTTGCCAGAAAGTCTGAACTGTCCACGCTGAATCGGCTGCTTCAGCAGTCGGGGCTGAGCGATACCTTGCGGACTGGCAGCACGCTGACCGTGTTCGCGCCCAGCGACGAAGCATTCAAGGCCGTACCGGCCAAGACCATGGCCGAGCTTTCAGCCAACCCTGAACTGCTGAAATCGGTGCTGACCTATCACTTGTTGCCGACCAAGTTGGTGGCCGCGCAAGTCAAAAATGGATCTTTAAAGTCCGTTCAGGGTGCCAATCTGGCGTTGGCCACGGCCGGCACATTTGTGACCGTTGAAGATGCGATCGTGACCCAGGCCGACGTCGATGCCACCAATGGCGTGCTGCATGTGATCGACAAAGTCTTGATCCCACCGAAGCGCTGAAGCCCTGATCGGCTGCTGGCTGCAGGCCCTCAGCCGGCAGCGGCTGCCGCCGCCATGCGCTCGGCGCAGCGCCGACCCATCGGCCCGTCACGGGCCTCCACCATCACCCGCAATACGGGTTCGGTGCCGGAGGCCCGTATCAGAACCCGCCCTGCATCACCCAGCTCCTGTTCGGCACTGACGCGGGCATCGCTGAGCGCGGCGTTGGCCTTCCAGTCACTGCCTTCACGCAGCCGCACGTTGATCATGGTCTGGGGATAAAGCGTCACACCTTCGAGCATGGCATGCAGCGTCTTGCCGCTGCGCCTGACGGCTTGCATGATCTGCAAGGCGCTGACGATGCCGTCGCCCGTGGTGTGGCGATCCAGGGCCAGCAGGTGGCCCGAACTCTCTCCGCCCAGCTGCCAATCCCGCGCAGCCAACTCTTCCAGTACATAGCGGTCGCCGACTTTGGCGCGAACCATCCTGACGCCCTGCCGTGCCAGTGCCTGCTCGATGGCCATGTTGGTCATCAGCGTTCCAACCACGCCAGGCACGGGCTTGTTTTGAGCCAAGCGGTCGATGGCCATCACATAGAGCAGTTCATCGCCGTCGTAGAGGCGACCTTGCGCGTCCACCATTTGCAGCCGGTCTGCGTCACCGTCCAGTGCGATGCCATAGTCGGCTTGGTGCTCAGCGATAGCCTTCACCAAGGCCTGCGGTGCCGTGGCGCCGACACCTTGGTTGATGTTGAGACCGTCGGGGCTGCAGCCAATGCGAACCACATTGGCGCCAAGCTCGTGAAACACGTCGGGCGCCACGTGATAGGCAGCCCCGTGAGCCGCGTCGATGACGATCTTCATGCCCTTGAGCGACAGCGAGTGTGGCACCGTGCTCTTGCAGAACTCGATGTAGCGGCCGCCAGCATCGGCCAAGCGCCGCGCCCGGCCCAGGTTAGCTGAACTCACCCACTTCGGAGGCAACAGCAGTTCGGCCTCGACCGCCAATTCCCACTCGTCGGGCAATTTATGCCCACCCGAAGAGAAAAACTTGATGCCGTTGTCGTCGAACGGGTTGTGTGAGGCGCTGATCACCACGCCCAGGTCCAGACGCTGGGCGCGGGTCAGATAGGCGACGCCAGGGGTTGGCAGCGGGCCGGTGAGCAGCACATCCACCCCGGCCGAGGCGAAACCGGCCTCCAATGAAGATTCCAGCATGTAGCCCGAGATGCGTGTGTCTTTGCCAATCAACACCACGGGCCTTGGACTGCTACGGCGCAGCACTTGCCCCACGGCATGACCCAAGCGCAGCATGAAATCGGGTGTGATGGCGCCCTGCCCCACGGTTCCACGAATGCCGTCGGTGCCGAAATAAGTTCTGCTCATGTTGTTCTCTCCTTGTTTTGATTTTCTGCTGTGTGCCGGACGCGCCGGGCACACGGGCTGGCACCTTGTGAGCATTTGTTCTGTTGCTGCACGGCCGACGCTGCCTTCGTCACGGTGCCGGTGGCTCCAATCGGCCTGTCTGCGCGGCGCGCCACACGGCCAGCGCGTCAACCGTCTCCGCCACATCGTGCACCCGCACCACCGAGGCGCCGCGGGCCACCGAGGCCAACGCGGCGGCCACACTCGCGGCCAGCCGCTGCTGCACAGCGCGGCCCGTGATCTGGCCCAAGGTGCCTTTGCGCGACCAGCCTACCAACAGCGGGCGCCCCAAGCTCAGCAGTTCCTGCTGGCGCGACAACAATGTCACGTTGTGGGCCGCTGTTTTAGCAAAGCCTATGCCTGGATCCAGCACGACACGTTCTGCGTTTATGCCGGCTTCCTTCACCCTCTGCAAGCTGGTTGCCAGGTCTCGGCGCACGTCTTCCACAACGTCTTCGTACTCGGTCAGGCTGTGCATGGTGGCGGGCTCGCCGCGCATGTGCATGAGGCTGACACCGGCCAGCGGATGGGCTGCAAGGCAAGCCAAGGCACCATCGCGCTTCAAAGCACGCACATCGTTGACGATGTCCACCCCCAGGTCCAGCGCGGCCCTCATCAGCGCCACGTTGCTGGTGTCCACCGAGATGGGCACGCCCAGGCGGACAGCATGCGCCAACACCGGAAGGACGCGGGCGATCTCTTCTTGGCTGTCAGGCGCGGTCGCACCGGGCCGGGTGGACTCGCCACCAATGTCCAGAATATCGGCCCCTTGCTTGACCAACTCTTCGCAGCGCGCCAAGGCCGCCGCCAGCGGGTGATGCTGGCCCCCGTCAGAGAAGGAATCTGGCGTGACATTGACAATGCCCATCACCAGCGGTTGAGACAGGTTCAAGCGGAAGCGAGCGGTTTGCCAGAACAGGGGCGAGCTCTGCATGTCGACATGCTCCAACAAAAACGGGGCCTGGGCCCCGTTCTTTTGACTCAGACCACAGCTAATTCAGGCAGCTGCAGGTGCACCATCGGTGCCCACAGGCGCGGCAGCAGCGGCCGTTTTGCTGGCCGGCGGCGTCCAGTCCTTGGGCGTACGCGGAGTTTTGCCGCCCATGATGTCGTCGATCTGGTCGGCATCAATGGTTTCCCACTCCAGCAGGGCTTGCGCCATCGCGTGCATCTTGTCCTTGTTGTCTTCGATCAGCTTGCGCGCAATGGTGTACTGCTCGTCGATGATGCGGCGGATGACGCCGTCGACCTTGCGCATGGTGTCTTCGGACATCGTCGTGGTTTTGGTCACCGAGCGGCCCAGGAAAATCTCGCCTTCGTTTTCGGCATAGACCATCGGGCCCAGTTCGTCGGTCATGCCATAGCGGGTGACCATGTCGCGCGCGATCGCCGTGGCGCGTTCGAAGTCGTTGCTGGCGCCGGTGGTCATTTGGTTCATGAACACTTCTTCGGCAATGCGACCACCGAACAACACGCTGATCGTCGACAGCATGCGCTCTTTGTCCAGGCTGTAGCGGTCGCCTTCGGGCAACTGCATGGTGACACCCAGCGCACGACCCCGTGGAATGACCGTCACCTTATGCACCGGGTCGGTCTTGGGCATGAGCCGCGCCACCAGGGCGTGCCCGGCTTCGTGGTAGGCGGTGTTCTTGCGCTCTTCTTCAGGCATCACCATGGACTTGCGCTCAGGGCCCATCATGATTTTGTCTTTGGCCTTTTCGAAGTCGATCATCTCGACCACGCGCCCGTTGCGCCGGGCGGCAAAAAGAGCCGCTTCGTTGACCAGGTTGGCCAGGTCGGCACCGCTGAACCCGGGCGTACCACGGGCCAGGATGTCAGCGCGGATGTCCTGTCCGACGGGCACCTTGCGCATGTGCACGTTCAGGATCTGTTCACGGCCGCGCACATCGGGCAGTGTCACGTAGACCTGCCGGTCAAAGCGTCCTGGGCGCAAGAGCGCAGGGTCAAGAATGTCGGGCCGGTTGGTGGCGGCCATGACGATGACGCCGACGTTGGTCTCAAAGCCGTCCATCTCGACCAGCATCTGGTTCAAGGTTTGTTCACGCTCGTCGTTTCCGCCGCCCAGCCCGGCGCCACGGTGGCGACCCACAGCGTCAATTTCGTCGATGAAGATGATGCAAGGCGAACTCTTCTTGGCCTGCTCAAACATGTCGCGCACGCGGGCCGCGCCCACACCGACAAACATCTCGACAAAGTCTGAACCGCTGATGCTGAAGAACGGCACCTTGGCTTCGCCGGCGATGGCTTTGGCCAGCAAGGTCTTGCCAGTTCCTGGGGGGCCCACCAGCAACACACCGCGCGGAATGCGCCCACCCAGCTTCTGGAACTTCTGTGGGTCTTTCAGGAAGTCAACCAACTCCTTGACTTCTTCCTTGGCCTCGTCGCAGCCTGCCACGTCGGCAAAGGTTGTGGTGTTGTTGGCTTCGTCGAGCATGCGGGCTTTGCTCTTGCCGAAGCTGAAAGCGCCGCCCTTGCCGCCGCCTTGCATCTGGCGCATGAAGTAGATCCAGACGCCGATCAACAGCAGCATCGGACCCCAGCTCATCAGGATGGTCATCAGGAACCCGGTCTCTTCGCGCGGCTTGACGTCGAACTTGACACTGTTGGCAATCAGGTCGCCCACCAAGCCACGGTCCAGGTAGGTGGCCGTGCTGCGCACTTTTTTGTCTTCGGTGGTCAGCGCCAGGATCTCGGTGCCACCGCCGGGGTTTTCCTGCAACAGGACGGACTTGATGCGTTTGCCACGCACCTCTTCCAGAAACTCGGAATACCCGATCTGGTTGCCTTGTGCCGTGCCGCGATCAAACTGCTTGAACACGGTGAAGAGCACCAGTGCAATCACCAGCCAAACAGCGACCTTCGAAAACCATTGATTGTTCACCGCGGCTCCTTTTCCAGTTCAGCGGTTCGGCGGGTCGGGTTCGACATGCCGAATACCACGGTATATGGGGGCGATTCTAGGACAGTCAAGTTGTTCCTTCTGCGGCTTAAGCCCTGGGTCGGTACCCGGAATAACGTGCCGACTGCACGTCAATTGACCGTCCAAGCTTGACGGCCGGTCTAGGCTATCGCGATTTAAGTCCCATTCCGACCAGAAAGGTTTCTGCGGACTTGTCGCGCGAGGCTTTGGGCTTGATGGGTTTGAGATC
>JAYVSX010000304.1:0-4109 GCA_043774975.1 Rubrivivax sp. | reverse complement strand
CCGGCAACAGCAAGCGCAGACCTGCGTGCAACTGGCGTTCCTGGAATTCATGCAGCCCAATCTGCCCGACGCCGCGGCTCAACTCGTGCAGCGGGGCTGCACACAGATCGACGTGCTGCCCATGTTCCTGGGCTCGGGCGGTCATGTTCGGCAAGATCTGCCCAAACTGGTGGCACAGATCGAGTCGACCTTTCCGAGCGTGACGGTTCGGCTGCACCCTGCCATTGGTGAAATGAGCAGCGTGACCACGGCCATGGCTCGTGCCGCCGTCCAGGTGCTGGGCGACCGCACATGAACCTGCACCAGTTCAGGTTTGTGCAAGAGGCCCTGCGGCGCAACCTCAACCTGACCGAAACCGCCAAGGCCCTGCACACCTCGCAGCCGGGCATCAGCAAAGCCATCCTGGAACTGGAAGAAGAGCTCGGCGTGGACATCTTTGCGCGCCATGGCAAGCGGCTCAAGCGCGTCACCGAACCCGGTCAGCTGGTGCTGAAATCCATTGACCTGATCATGCGCGAGGTGGCCAACCTCAAGCGCATTGGTGAAGAGTATTCCAAGCAAGAGGCAGGCACGCTGTCCATCGCCACCACGCACACCCAGGCCCGCTATTTCCTGCCCGAACCAGTGGCCAGGTTGCGTGCGCGGTACCCGCGGGTGCAGGTGGTGTTGCACCAGGGCATGCCCGATCAGGTGGCCCAGATGCTGCTGGATGACGTGGCCGAAATCGGTGTGGCCACCGAAGCATTGACCGCTCACCCCGACCTGGTTTCGATGCCTTGCTACGAGTGGCAGCATGTGATGGTGGTGCCCAGTGACCACGCGCTGGCGCTGGTCGACCGGCCCACGCTGGAACAGTTGGCTGCCCACACGCTGGTGCTGTATCACCCCACGGTCACGGGCCGCACCCGCATTGACCAGGCCTTTGCCCGCGCCCGCCTGAAAACCACGGTGGCACTCGAGGCGATCGACTCCGACGTCATCAAGACCTATGTGCGACTGGGGCTGGGTGTGGGCATCGTCACTGAACTGGCGATGCAGGTTGAGCCACCCGAAGCGGGCCTGGTTTGGAAGCCTCTGGGTCATCTCTTTGGCGCCAACACCACGCGCGTCGCTTTTAAGCGCGGCGCCTACCTGCGCCAGTTTGTGGTGGCTTTTGCCGAACTGCTTTCGCCTCGCCTGTCGGCCTCACTCATCGAGCGGGCCATGAGCGGCCAAGGCTCTGACTATCAACTTTGACCCACCTGATCACGCCGTCCGCCATGAATGCCACCACCGCCTACGCAACGCCCAGTCTTCGCAGCCGACTGCCAGCGGTCGGAACCACCATCTTCACGGTGATGTCGGCACTGGCCCAAGAGCATTCGGCGGTCAACCTGGGCCAAGGCTTCCCTGACTTTGACTGCGATCCCGCCTTGCTCAAGCAGGTTGGCGACGCGATGCAGGAGGGCCTCAACCAATACCCGCCCATGGCCGGCGTGCCCCAGCTCCGCCAAGCCGTCTCGGACAAGGTCTTGGCGCTCTACGGCCGCCGCTACGACCCCACTTCAGAAATCACCGTCACCGCTGGCGCCACGCAAGCCATCCTGACCGCCGTGCTGGCCTGCGTTCAGTCGGGCGATGAGGTACTGGTGCTCGAGCCTTGTTACGACAGCTACGGGCCGAACATCGTGCTGGCAGGCGGCACCGTGGTTCGCGTGCCCTTGACGCCTGGCACGTTCAGACCCGATTTCCATCGCATCGCCGCGGCACTTTCGCCGCGGACGCGCCTGATGATCATCAACAGCCCGCACAACCCCAGCGCCACGGTCTGGACCGCTGCAGAGATGCAGCAATTGGCCGATTTGCTGGAGCCAACCCAAGTGATCCTGATCTCGGACGAGGTCTACGAACACATGGTCTTCGATGGCCAGCCGCATGTCAGTGCTGCTGCGTTGCCGGCGCTGGCCGCCCGCAGTTTTGTGGTCAGCAGCTTTGGCAAGACCTATCACGTCACCGGATGGAAAGTAGGCACGGTGGTGGCACCAGCTTCGCTGATGAGCGAGTTCCGCAAGGTTCACCAGTTCAATGTCTTCACCGTCAACACACCGATGCAACACGGCTTGGCTCGCTTCATGGGCGACCCGGCGCCCTACCGCGACCTGCCGGCTTTTTATCAACGCAAGCGGGACCTCTTCCGCGACGGCTTGGCGCAGACCCGGCTGCGTGCGCTGCCCAGTCAGGGCAGCTACTTTCAGCTGGTGGACTACAGCAGCATCAGCGCGTTGCCCGAGACCGAGTTCTGCCAGTGGCTGACGCGTGAAGTTGGAGTGGCGGCGATCCCGCTGTCGGTCTTTTATGACGAAGGCTATGACCAAAAACTGGCTCGCCTGTGCTTTGCCAAACAGGACGCCACCTTGCTGACGGCCTTGGAGCGGCTGCGGCGGCTCTGAGGCTTCAGCCTTGCCGCGGGCCGCGGGCCGATGGCCCAGGAACGTGGGGCTTGTCGTCCAGCAGGTCAAAGATACTGGTTGGGCGCTCCACGGAGGACACATCAAAGTCCACCGGCGCCGTAGGCCGGTCGTCCGGGATTTGGGTGTCGCGGAAAGCGTCCCGCTCCAAGCCCAAATAAGGTGACGGCGCGGTGCTGCTGAAGTCGCTTCCATCGGCCATTGGAATCAGCAGGTCCACATTGGGGGCGCCAGCTGACGCGCGATCCAACAGATCGCGGGCCAGCGAATACAAAAATAGCACCTCGCGGTAAGCCGGCAAATCAAACAGCTCACCTCGCGATTTGCGGAACAACAATGCTTCCAGCTCGGCCATCGCATCCAGGGGGCGCGACCAAACCTGCTGCAGTCTTGGGATCACACCGGCGTAGTCGTCCAACGTACGACCATGGCCCAGGTCGACACCCCATTCAGGCGCATACGCATTGAATCGGTGGTTAAAGCGGGTACGCATGCGCTCATAGGCCTCGCGCTGGTTCAGTCGGTGATGGATTTCCAACAACTTCAGGTAAGGCAAAGGGCTGCCACCACCGGTGCTGCGCAGGTGTTCAACCAACAGGTCGATGGCAGCTTCGTCTTGGCCCAGCACCACAAAAAACTCGGCCTGTTGCTCCAGGTCGATCAGTTCTTCGATGGAAACGTCTCGTGGAGCATCTTCCTGCGCCCTGGCCTGCGGCGGCATGGGCTCGGTCTTCTGCATCGCAGGCTCGGGCTCGGTATCAAGCGTTTGGGTCTCGGGACTGAGCGTTGAGTCGGGCGGCGGCCATGCCACCGGTGGCGCCGGTGGCGGCCAAGCGGGTGTCGCGCGCGCGCCACCTCTCACCGCCGCGGCAGCGGGCTGAGCGGCCTGTCTGGGGGTCGAGGTGATAAACGGAACTGGGGCGGTTGGTTGCCGGCTGGGGATGATTTCGGTGATTGGACTGGGGGGCGGCGCTACCGCCTCTCGCCACCCACTTTGCTGTTGGCTTTGAGCCTTGCCCAATCGCCAGGCCAACCATGCAGCCAGGCCTGCCAAGAGCGCCGCAATGGCCGCCAGCGGCATGACCCAATTGCCCGCGCCTTCATTCTCAACCAAGCGCTTCTTGAACTGAGCGGCCAGCTCCCGGCTGCTCTTGGCTTCGGTGCGCAATTGTTCAACCGTGCGCTCGAGCACGCCAATTCGTTCAGCAGAGGCCGAAGCAGCCGATGCAGCGACTCGCGCCGCACTGGCGGCTTGAGCCACGGCCTGCATGGCGGCCTCTACGGCCGATGCCGTCTGTGCGGATGGTTCGATGAAATCCAACTGCAGTCGCGCGCTCCGAGCGGGCATGGCTGCAGGCTTACCCGCTGGCACCTGCGTCAAACTCTGTGCTTGCCGAGCTACCAAAGCCGCGCGACGTTCAGCACGACGTTCGGCTCGGCGCTGGGCGCGACGCTGGGCTACTTCCGGGTCCACGGGCGCAGCCAGTGCGACCGGGCGTAGCTCCGCTGCCGCGAGGCCGGGCGTCATCGCCGAGGTCTGAGGATTGCTAGCGGAAGGTCTGGGCGGTGAGCCAGGTCCGGCAGGGGCAATGGGGGCAGGCCCAGCAGAAGGCTCGAGTACTGGCGCCGGGTTGGCTGCAAAGGCCGGCGGAACAGAAGGGG
>JAYVSX010000303.1:0-9950 GCA_043774975.1 Rubrivivax sp. | reverse complement strand
CCTGGCGCGCGAACTGGGGCTCACGGTGGTGGGCAGCATGCAGTCCAACACCGCCGGTGGTCTGGTCAACGGTCAGGTGGTGGTGGGTGATTTGGTGTTGGACGGTGGCGTGCGCGCCGACCGCCTGCGCATGGCGGCCTTACCTCATCTGAGTTCGCCGCTTTTGGGAATGGACGTGCTGGGTCGGTTGCGCTGGCAACAAGAGGCGGGCGTCTTGCGCGTCAAATTGCAGGGAGATGGAAGATGAGGCAATGGACCCTGCATGGCGCACTGGCGCCTTGGCTGCTGTGCGCTTCGCTGGCCTGCGCGCAGGCACCAGGAAGCGTCGCCACCACGGCAGCGGCCAAAGTGGTGTGCCCGCCGCCCATACCCACCGGGCCCACGACGGCCGCTGCGCCAAAAGACCGAGGTCTGATGTGGCGTGCCACCCGTGGCGGCCGCACGGTGTACCTGTTTGGAACGCTGCACGTGGGCAAGCCGCAATGGCGAAAGCTGGGCCCGCAGGTCAGTGCTGCCTTGCGCGCCAGCGACGTGTTGGCCCTGGAGGTCGACCCCAGCGATCCGGCCTTGCTTCAGGCCATGGCCGACATCCGTCCGCCGCAGGCGCTGCCAGCTGCGCTGCAGCAGCGCCTGGCCCAGGCCTTTGAGCGTGCCTGCCTGTCCACCGAAGCGCTGGCCAGTTTGCACCCGGTGCTGCAAGCCACCACCCTGACGTTGATGGAGGCGCGATGGCTGGGCATGGACGCCAGCTATGCGTTGGAACAGGTGCTGGTCGCTCAGGGTCGAACCGCCGGGCGCCGTGTGGTGGCGCTGGAGTCGGCGGCCCTGCAGGTCAAGGCCCTGGTGCCTGACGATGAAGCCCAGGCCCAGACCGTGCTGGAACAAGGCCTGCAGCAGCTCGAAGACCAAAGCGCGCGCCGGGTGCTGGAAAAGCTGGCCACGGCTTGGGATGAAGGTGACGTGGCCACTTTCGAAGCCTATGAAAGCTGGTGCGAATGCACAGCCGACGAGGCCGATCGCGCCATGATGCGCAAGCTCAACGACGAGCGCAATCCGCCTTTGGCAGATGGCATTGAAGCACTTCACCAGCAAGGTCGGCGGGTCTTTGCAGCCGTCGGCGCACTGCACATGACGGGTCCGCAGTCACTGCCCAAGCTGCTGGAGCAGCGCGGCTTCAAGGTCGAACGGGTGGTCTTCAAGCGGTGAAGCCGACGTTCGGGTGTCAGCTTTCAGACGGCCTGGGCGGCGCACAATGCCAACGTGATCGAACCAACCCAAGGAGAAAGCGCATGACAGGTGCTCCCGATCTGGCGCGCATGGTGCCGGGCTTTGATTTTTTGCAAGGCTTGCTCAAAAACGCGGGCGCCGGCGTGCCCAACATGGGCCAGTGGATTGCGCCCACGCTGAACCCCGAGGAGCTGGAAAAGCGCATCCAGGAACTCAAGACCGTGCATTTCTGGTTGGAACAAAACAGCAAACTGCTGGCCACCACCATCCAGGCCCTGGAGGTGCAGCGCATGACGCTGTCGACGCTGCAGACCATGAACCTGCCGCTGGCCGATCTGGCCGAATCGCTCAAGATCAAGATTCCGGGCTTCACGCCGGCTGCGGCTGCAGGGGCATTCGCGAAGCCGGCGGAGCCGGCTGCGCCGCCAACGTCGGCACGTGCACGTCCCCAACCCGCGCCGCGCAAATCAGATGCTGGCGCAGCACCAGTTGCACCGGCCGTCGACCCTTTGCAGTGGTGGGGGGCGTTGACCCAACAGTTCACCGAGTTGGCCACCAAGGCTGTCAAGGACGGCGCTGCCGAGTCGGCCAAGTCAATGGCCGCCGGCATGGTCAAGTCGTCGCTGGACACAGCCGCTGGCGCGTTCAAGAAAGCCACCTCTTTGCCGCCCAAGGCGGCACGGGCGGCGGCCACCGCACCCAAGGCGCGGCCGCGCAAGACCAGCCGGTGACAAGGCGGCCCAGCCAACGAGCAATGCGCTGAGCATGATGCCCTTCTTGTTGGGCCATGCGACTCACCCGCAATGGCCCCGTGCGCTGGCGCTGGCCACCGCACAAATCCACGGGCAGTGGCTGGCCCGTCAAGTCAAAGCCGATGGCGACGTGGCACCTTTGACGTTGGGCATCATCTACTTCACCGACCACTACGCGGCCCACGCCCAAGCGCTGCTGGCGGCCCTGCAAGCGCAGTGGCCAGGGGTGTCGTGGGTGGGCAGCGTGGGCGTTGGGGTGGCGGCCACGGGGGTCGAGTATTTCGATGAACCGGCGCTGGCGCTGATGTTGTGCGACTTGGACGCAAGCCGATTTGAGGTCTTTTCTGGCGCGCGCAAGTTGCAGCACATCGACCCCTTCAGTGCACTGGTGCACGCCGATCCGGCCACCCCGGACCTGGGCGAGCTCATCCACGAAATGAGCCAGCGCACCAGCTCGGGCTATTTGTTTGGTGGCTTGGCCGCCTCGCGGGGCGCGGCCGTTCACCTGGCCAACGGCGTTTGGCAAGGCGGTCTGTCGGGGGTGGCCTTTGCCCCCAGCGTGACGGTGGTATCAAGGGTCACCCAGGGCTGTCAGCCGATGGGCCCGACGCGGCGCGTGACGGCTTGCGAGCGCAACGTGGTCAGTCAGCTCGACGGCCAGCCGGCCTTGTTGGCCCTGCTGTCGGACCTGGGCCTGAACAGTCTGGAAGACCGGCAGCAGGCGGTGCCGCTGTTGCGCGCCACCCTGGTGGGCTTGACCGACCCCCATGACACGGCCCTGTCGCATGGTGGCCAGTTTGGCACCGACACCCGGGTGCGCCACCTGGTCGGCGTGGACCCCGCGCAGCAGGCGGTGGCCGTGGCCGACCTGGTGCAGCCGGGCATGAAGCTGGCGTTTTGCCGTCGCGACGTGACTGCCGCCAAACGCGACCTGGTGCGCATCTGCAGCGAAATACGCGACGAAGTGGAGTCGATGCGCGAGTCGGCATTGCAAACCGCGTCGGCGTCGGCGTTGTCAACTGAGCAACAGCCCGCCCTGCTGGGGGCCGTCTACATCAGCTGCTCCGGGCGCGGCGGGCCGCACTTTGGCGGGCCTTCGGCCGAACTGAAGTTGATCCAGCACGCCCTGGGCGACGTGCCCTTGGTGGGCTTTTTTGCCGGCGGCGAAATCGCCCGCCACCATTTGTACGGCTACACCGGCGTGCTGACGGTGTTCGTCGGCGCGCCTGCAGGGCCTTGACCCCACCGCCACATTGGCCGCAAGGTCGTCAAAGGCGTTGTGACGGCAAGGGTTTGCGGGCTCAGCCCGATGTCAGCCGGGGCATCGTAAAGTCTGGCTCAGGCAGCGCCACCGACTGCAACCAAGGATCCCACCCATGAACGCCAGTGTCGACGCCCCTGCCCAGGCCGCCTTGTCTGCCGCCGTGGCCCTGAGCGAGCGCGCCGCCCGCCAGGCCCAGGTGGTGGCAGCCCTGACGCCGCTCGTGCCGGCCCATGCGCTGTTGTGGCATGCGGAGGACACCACGCCCTATGAGTGTGATGGACTCACCGCCTACCGCCAGATGCCGTTGGTGGTGGCCTTGCCTGAGAACGAAGCGCAAGTGGCTGCGGTGCTCAAGGCTTGCCATGCGCTGCAGGTGCCGGTGGTGGCGCGCGGTGCCGGCACCGGTTTGTCGGGTGGCGCCATGCCGCACGCCTTGGGCGTGACGCTGAGCTTGGCCAAGTTCAACAAGATCGTCATGATCGACCGCCTGGCCCGCACCGCCACCGTGCAGTCCGGTGTGCGCAACCTGGCCATCAGCGAGGCCGCCGCGCCATTGGGCCTGTACTACGCGCCCGACCCCAGCAGCCAGATCGCCTGCACCATCGGTGGCAACGTGGCTGAAAACAGCGGTGGTGTGCACTGCCTCAAGTACGGCCTGACGCTGCACAACGTGCTGCGGGTGCGCGGCTTCACTGCTGAAGGTGAGGCTGTTGAGTTTGGCAGTGAGGCGCTGGACGTGCCGGGCCTGGACCTGCTGCCGCTGATCGTGGGCAGCGAAGGCATGCTGGCGGTGACCACTGAAGTCACGGTGCGCCTGGTGCCCAAGCCGCAACTGGCCCGCTGCATCATGGCCAGCTTCGACGACATCCGCAAAGCCGGTGACGCCGTGGCCGCCGTCATCGCGGCGGGCATCATCCCGGCCGGCCTGGAGATGATGGACAAGCCCATGACCGCGGCGGTCGAGGACTATGTGCACGCCGGCTACGACCTCAGTGCCGAGGCCATTTTGTTGTGCGAAAGCGATGGCACGCCCGAAGAGGTGGCCGAAGAAATCGACCGCATGCTGGGTGTGCTGTCGGGCTGTGGCGCCACGCGCCTGGAAGTCAGCAAAGACGAAAAGCAGCGCCTGACCTTCTGGAGCGGGCGCAAGAACGCCTTCCCGGCCTCAGGCCGCATCAGCCCCGACTACATGTGCATGGACAGCACCATCCCGCGCAAGCGCCTGGCCGACATCCTGCTGGCCATTGCAGAGATGGAAAAGAAGTACCAGCTCAAGTGCTGCAACGTCTTTCACGCCGGCGACGGCAACCTGCACCCGTTGATCCTGTTTGACGCCAACGACCCTGACCAGTTGCATCGCTGCGAACTCTTTGGTGCCGACATCCTGGAAACCAGTGTGGCCATGGGCGGCACGATCACTGGTGAGCACGGCGTGGGTGTGGAAAAACTCAGCAGCATGTGCGTGCAGTTCAGCCCGGCCGAGCGCGAGCAGATGTTCAGCATCAAGCGCGCCTTTGATGGCGCCGAACTGCTCAACCCCGGCAAGGTCATACCGACGCTGCAACGCTGTGCCGAGTACGGCAAGATGCATGTCAAAAAAGGTCTCCTGCCGTTTGCCGAGTTGGAGCGCTTCTAGATGGTGACCGACCCGGTTCTGTCGCGGCTGATCAACCAGGTGCAGGTGGCGGCCAGCGACCGCGTGCCGCTGGACATTCGCGGCGGTGGCACCAAGGCTTTTTATGGCGGTGAACCGGTGGGCGAGCCGCTGGACTTGCGTGGCTTGACTGGCGTCAGCAGCTACGAGCCCAGCGAACTGGTGGTGACGGTCAGGGCCGGCACCACGCTGGCAAGCCTGGAAGCCACGCTGGCCGAACAAGGCCAGTGCCTGCCGTTTGAGCCACCCCGTTTTGCCGCTGGCGGCACGGTGGGCGGCATGGTGGCCAGCGGACTGGCCGGCCCGGCCCGAGCCGCGGTGGGTGGCCTGCGCGACTACGTGCTGGGTGCCACGCTCATCAACGGCCGCGCCGAGCTGCTGACCTTTGGTGGCCAGGTGATGAAAAACGTGGCGGGCTATGACGTGTCACGCGTGCTGGCCGGCAGCATGGGCATCTTTGGTGTCATCTGCGAGGTTTCGCTGAAGGTCCTGCCGGTGGCGCCGGCCTCGGTGACCTTGCGCCTGGAAATGGACGCGCCCACCGCCATTCGCCGCCTCAATGAATGGGGTGGCCAACCCTTGCCGTTGAACGCCAGTGCGTGGTGGGACGGCATGCTGGTGCTGCGCCTGTCTGGCGCGGCGGCGGCGGTGAAGGCGGCGCAAGACCTGATGGGTGGCGAACTGATTGCGCCGGCGGCCGCGCTGCCTTTTTGGCAGGGGATGCGTGACCACAGCGATGAGTTTTTTGCCGGTGCGTCGCGCGCCGTTGACGGTGGCGCCAGCCTGTGGCGGCTGTCGGTTCCGGCCACCGCCCCGGCGCTGAAGCTGTCGGGTGAACAACTGCTGGAGTGGGGTGGCGCCCAGCGCTGGATCTGCACCAGCGCATCGGCCCAAACGCTGCGCGAAGCCGCTGCTTCGGTGGGTGGCCATGCGGTCTTGTTCCGCTCGCGCGACAAATCCGCCGGCACCTGGGCCCCGCTCAAGCCGCCACTGGACCGCATTCACCGCGAACTCAAAGCCGCTTTTGATCCCCAGCGCATCTTCAACCCCGGCCGCTTGGTGCCCGGCTTGTGAATACCGACGCGCGAAAGCACGACCATGGCCGTTGAAGAGAACATGGCTGCCTACTACGCGCAACGCGCCGCCATTTACGAGCGGGTCTATTTCAAGCCCGAACGCCAGGCCGACCTGCGCGCCATGGAGGCTTGGTTGCCCGGCCACTTCACCGGCCGCCGGGTGCTGGAAGTGGCTTGCGGAACCGGCTGGTGGACGCCCCACGGCGCACGCGACGCGCTCGGCTGGCTGGCCACCGACCTGAACCCACAAACCATGGCCTTGGCCCGACAAAAGGCTTTGCCCGCCAGCGTGCAACTGACCACCGTGGACGCCTACACGTTTGAGCAAATCGAAGGGCAAACCTTTGACGCCGCGTTTGCCGGTTGCTGGTGGAGCCATGTGGTGTTGGCTCGTCTGCCAGCCTGGCTGGACCTGCTGCATGCACGCCTGGTGCCCGGTGCCCGCGTGGTGATGCTGGACAACTGTTTTGTGCAAACCAGCAACCACCCCATCACCCGCCGCGACGAGGCCGGCAACACCTATCAGTTGCGAACGCTGGACGACGGCAGCGCGCACGAGGTCTTGAAAAATTTCCCCACCCGCGACCAGGCGTTTGCCGCCATCGGTGCGCGGGCCCGCCATCCGCAGTGGACCGACTTCGGCCATTACTGGGCACTGAGCTACACCTTGGCCTGATGCAAACCAACCTCGCACCCGAATTCAAGGGCACCCGCCAAGGGCAGGCGGCCGAAGCCATCCTGCGCAAGTGTGTGCACTGCGGCTTTTGCACCGCCACCTGCCCCACCTACCAGTTGCTGGGTGACGAGCTGGACGGCCCGCGCGGCCGCATCTACCTGATGAAACAGGTGCTCGAAGGCGCGCCGGTGACGCGCAGCACACAACAGCACCTGGACCGTTGCCTGACCTGCCGCAACTGCGAGTCCACCTGCCCCAGCGGCGTGCAGTACGGGCAGTTGGTGGAGATTGGGCGCGAGATCGTCGAAGCCCGGGTGGAACGCCCCGCCCAGGAAAAGGCCGTGCGCTGGTTGCTCAAGGAAGGCTTGACCTCATCGCTGTTTGGCCCGGCCATGAAGCTCGGCCAACTGCTGCGGCCGCTGCTGCCCGCGGCGCTGAAGAACAAGGTCCCGGCCCCCAGCGGCGCCAAGGCTCACCAATGGCCCACCCGCGAACACAAGCGCAAGGTCCTGCTGCTGCTGGGCTGCGTGCAACCGTCGATGATGCCCAACATCAACAGCGCCACCGCACGGGTGCTGGACGCCGCTGGCGTGCAAACCCTGGTGGCCGACGGTGCCGGCTGTTGTGGCGCCATCCGCACGCACCTGAACGACACCCAGGGCGGCCTGGCCGACATGCGGCGCAACATCGACGCCTGGTGGCCGCTGGTTCAAGGGCTGACCTCACAAGGCCGTGTCGAAGCCATCGTGATGAACGCCAGCGGCTGCGGCGTGACGGTGAAGGAATATGGCCATGCTTTGGCCCATGACCCTGACTATGCCGACAAGGCCCGTCGGGTCAGTCAGCTGACCCAGGACATCAGCGAGCTGCTGCCGTCGTTGGTGGACAGCCTGGCCCCCAAGCTGCGTGGCCCCAAAACCACGCGCCTGGCCTTTCATCCGCCTTGCACGCTGCAGCACGGCCAGCAGCTGCGCGGGGGTGTCGAGACCCACCTCAACGCGCTGGGTTTTGATGTCAGCCTGGCCAGCACTGAGAGCCACTTGTGCTGCGGCAGCGCCGGCACCTACAGTGTTTTGCAGCCCGAGTTGGCGTACCAACTGCGCGACCGCAAGTTAGGTCATCTGGCGCCGCTGGAACCGCAGGTCATCGTCAGCGCCAACATTGGCTGCATCCAGCATTTGCAAACCGGCACCAGCACGCCCGTGCGGCATTGGGTGGAAGTGCTGGACGAAGCGTTGAGCTGATCTGGCGCGCCAGGCCGGCCACCCCGGCCAGCATGGGCGGGCAGTTCCGGGTAGCTGCGCCGACCCGCCTGTGCAGCCACCGCGACAGGCCCACGCTTCAGTCTTTCGCCAAACCAATGTAAATGTCGGTGTCCGGCAAGCAGCGCCTGAGCGTGTCAAACGCGATCGCGGCAATGGCCCGACCCACCGGGCCTTGCCCAAATGTGATGCCCAGGTGGGCCTCGCCCTCGGACAAGGTCAAGTCGCCCAGCCAACCTTCGGGCGCGCGGCCCATGGTTTGGCGCAGGTCGGCGGCCAGCGCTTGCTGCAGGCGCTGCAACTGCGCTGGCGGGCCGCTCAGGCGCGGGACCATGTCGACACGTGGCGCCACATGCAGGGGCACGATCGGAATGGTTCGTTGCGGCACGATCGGTTCAGCTTTTGAGGCTTTGATGGGCGCTGCGCTGCAGGGCCGTGTGGGAGGGCCGGGCGCGCAGCGCCCACAGCACACCGGCGACCAGCAGCAGCAGTCCGGCAGCGGTCAGCCACTCGGGCCAGGCGCCGCGCCACAGGTAGGCATAGGCCAGAGCCGCCAGCGTCTCAAAGACGATCAGCTGCCCGACCAGGCTGGTGGGCAGGCGTTGGCTGGCTTCGTTCCAGCACAGGGTGCCCAGCCAGGAAGCCAACAGGCCGATGGCCAGCATCAAGCCCAGATAAGCGCCGGGCCGGGGCCCCAGCGGCATGGCGAAGGTGCTGCTGCTGGCCTGGGTCCAGGCCCAGAACGCGGCGTAGCCGATCAGGGCCATCGGCAAGGTGACCACGCCTTGCGCGGTGGCCCAGGCGGTGGGAGAGCGGTCGGCGTGCGCGCGCAGCCAGTCGGCGTTGCGCAGTGGGTACCAGGTCCAGCAGACCACGGCACCCAGGGCCAGCAGCGCACCCCAGGCGTAGCGGGTGGTGTCGGCCGCCGGGTTGGCTTGCAGGGCCGCCATCTCCACGTGGTTGACCAGTGCCAGGCCCAAGGCGATGAGCCCCAGCGACGGCAACATGCCGCGCCACGAGATGCGCCCATCACGGGCGTGATCGCGCAGGTTGGACGTGATGGCAATCACCACCGGCAGCGTGCCGATGATCATGGTCGGCAGCGGGCCGCCGGCGTACTGGATGGCGCTGGCCAGGCACAGGTAGTACAGCAGATTGCCCACCGCCGACAGCTTCAGGGCTTCAAGCCAGTCGGCGCGTGTGAATGCCGCCAGTTGGTGCCGGCTGAACCACGCCAGCGGCAGCGCAATCAAGCCAAACGCCAGGTAGCGGCCCATCGACAGCAGCACCGGCGGGTACTCGGCCAGCATGGTGGGCGCCACAAACACCAGGCCCCACATCAAACCGGCGGCCAGGGCGTAAAGGGTGCCGGTGATCAAGGTCCGCCTGGCGCTGGGCATGTTGTTGGGCTGGGTGCTGGGCTGGATGCTGGGCTGGATGCTGGGCTGGGTGCCGGGCGTTTCGCTGGGCTGGGTGCCCAGGGGAAGACCTTGCATGCTTTGATGATCGCACCGTTGAGAATGGGCCCGGCCGAGCCTGTTGTTTTGCAAGGAGACTGTCATGCCGACTCCCGAATTTTTGCTGGCCCTGGACCAAGGCACGTCCAGCTCACGGGCCATCGTTTTTCACCGCAGTGGGCGTATCCCGGCCATGGCCCAACGTGAGTTCACGCAGATTTTCCCGCAGCCTGGCTGGGTTGAGCACAACCCGCTCGAGATCTGGCAGTCGCAGCTGGCGGTGGCCACCGAAGCGATGGCCCGTGCGGGGTTGGTGGCCAGCGACATTGCCGGCATTGGCATCACCAACCAGCGCGAAACCACGGTGATGTGGAACCGCCGCACCGGAGTGCCCATCCACAACGCCATCGTTTGGCAAGACCGCCGCACCGAGCCCTTGTGCGCGCA
Source organism: Rubrivivax sp. (assembly GCA_043774975.1). Taxonomy (GTDB): domain Bacteria; phylum Pseudomonadota; class Gammaproteobacteria; order Burkholderiales; family Burkholderiaceae_C; genus Rubrivivax. The sequence goes on along the minus strand of JAYVSX010000303.1, from coordinate 135 downwards.
GCTGCGCGCCCAGGGGCTGGCCGATTCGATTCGCCATTCGACCGGGTTGGTGATCGACCCTTACTTCAGCGGCACCAAGGTGCGCTGGTTGCTGGACCACGTTGAAGGCGCGCATCTGGCCGCGGCCCAGGGTGA
>JAYVSX010000302.1:0-7800 GCA_043774975.1 Rubrivivax sp. | reverse complement strand
ACCACAGCGCTGTTGGGCTGCCGTGTCTGCTGAGGCCTTCAAGACCCGTGCCGAGGCCTTGCCCGACTTGCTTCGACCGTGCTGGGTCAACCCGCCCGGGGTGGGTGCCTTGATGAGCCTGCGCGGCGGCGGCGCGAGCGTTGCGCCCTTCGACAGCTTCAACCTCAGCTTGGGCGTGGGCGACGAGGCCTTGGCGGTACAGGAAAACCGCCGCCGCTGGCAGCATGCCCTGGGGGTGCCTTCGGTTTGGCTGCGCCAGGTTCACGGTGCCCAGGTGCTGCGCCTGACCGCCGATTACCTGCACCCCCCCGCCACAGACACCGCAGCCCCCAGCAGGCTCGTCCAAGACCTGCCCACTGCCGATGCAGCCTGGACCACCGAACGTGGCCTGGCCTGTCAGGTCGGCGCGGCCGACTGCATGCCGGTGCTCTTGGCTTTGCGTGACGGCAGCGCCGTGGCTGCCGCCCACGTTGGTTGGCGCGGGCTCGCGGCGGGGGTCTTGGAGTCCACCGTACAAGCCCTGTGCCAGGGCACTGGGGCCCAAAGTGCCGACCTTCAAGCCTGGCTGGGTCCGCACATCGGGCCACGGCAGTTTGAGGTGGGCGCCGAGGTCTTGGCTGCCTTTGGCCATGCCCCGGACCGCGCCGACTCCGATCGCTTTGTCTACCGAGCCCGCGCCGATGGCAGCCCGGCCTGGTTGGCCAACCTGGCGCGGTTGGCGCGCGACCGGTTGTTGTCGATTGGCGTGGCCCGCATCAGCCAGGAGCGCGGCTGCACCGTGGAAGACCCATCAAGGTTCTTTTCGTTCCGGCGCGACCGCATCACCGGCCGCATGGCCGCCGCGATCTGGCGAATCTGAGACCGCACCTGACGGGGAGGTCGACGAGGCGACCGACGGGGTGGTGGACGGCGCAGCGGACAGCGCGCTGGCCTGCGCCCGCTGGCGCAGCCGCCGACGTCCGGGGGTACCCAGGATGTACATCAGGATGGACAGCGGTAAAACCCCGTAAAGCACGAAGGTGAACACCGCTCCCAGCACGCTGCCCTGCGACGACAGGGCTTCAGCCGCTGCCATCATCAGCACTACGTAAATCCACGCAATGGCAACCAAGTACATGCCGTATTATGATCACGTTTCCCGGGATATGAAAAGCACACGTCATCGCACCGTCAGTCATGGGGCGTACAACGTGAACCGTGTCACAAGCTGATGGGCAGAACGGCCACGCTGGCTGAACTACCCACGCCCACCAAGGAGACCAGGACGTGAAAGCCAAGCCCCGCTCGACCGACCCCACCAGCCTGCCCGGTGCCGACGCCTGGGGCGCCAGCCTGATGGACAGCATGAAGTCCGTCACCGGCTTAAGCGTGGCGCCCGATCAATTGAGCCGCATCCAGGCCGACTACCTGCAAAAAGTCACTTCGATGTGGAACCAGTCGCTGCAGGCCGTGCCCGGCGCGGCCGGTGGCAAAGCCGCCATCGGTGACCGCCGCTTTGCCGCCAGCGAGTGGTTGAGCAACCCCGCAGCGGCGATGACCGCACAGATGTACCTGCTCAACGCCAAGGCCCTGATGGACATGGCAGAAAGTGTGGAGGGCGACGCCAAGACCAAGGGCCGCATCCGCTTTGCGGTGCAGCAGTTTGTCGACGCCGCCAGCCCCAGCAACTTCCTGGCCCTGAACCCCGAAGCCCTGAAAAAGGCGCTGGACACCAAGGGCGAGAGCCTGGCCGCGGGCATGCAGCATTTGCTGGAAGACGTGCAAAAGGGCCACGTCTCGCAAACCGACGAAAGTGTCTTCGAGGTGGGCCGCAATATCGCCACCACCGCTGGCACGGTGGTCTTTGAAAACGACCTCTTCCAGCTGATCGAATACAAGCCGCTGACGGCCAAGGTGCACGAGCGGCCGATGCTGTTTGTGCCGCCGTGCATCAACAAGTACTACATCCTGGACCTGCAGCCCGACAACTCGGTCATTCGCTACACCGTGGAGCAGGGCCACCGCACCTTCGTGGTCAGTTGGCGCAACCCTGACGAGTCGATGAAAAGCAAGACCTGGGACGACTACATCGAGCAGGGTCCGATCGCAGCCATTCGCACGGTGCAGGCCATCAGCGGTGCGGCCACCATCAACACGCTGGGCTTCTGTGTCGGCGGCACCATTTTGAGTACGGCTTTGGCGGTGCTGGCCGCGCGTGGCGAGCAGCCGGCGCACTCGGTGACCTTGCTGACCACACTGCTGGACTTTGAAAGCACCGGCATCCTGGACATCTTCATAGACGAGCAGATGGTGCAGATGCGCGAGATGACGCTGGGCCCCCAGGCTCCCAGCGGCCCGGGCTTGCTCAAAGGCCAGGAACTGGCCACCACCTTCAGTTTTTTACGCCCCAACGACCTGGTCTGGAACTATGTGGTGGCCAACTACCTCAAGGGGGAGTCACCGCCGCCGTTTGACCTGCTCTACTGGAACGGTGACTCCACCAACCTGCCAGGCCCCATGTACTGTTGGTACCTGCGTCACATGTACCTGCAAAACGAACTCAAGAAGCCCGGTGCTCTCACCGTCTGCGGCGAGTTGGTGGACTTAGGCAAGATCAAGGCACCGTTTTTTGTCTACGCCTCGCGTGAAGACCACATCGTGCCTTGGACAGCAGCCTATGCATCGGTGCCCTTGATCGCCGGCAAGAAGACTTTTGTACTGGGCGCCAGCGGTCACATTGCGGGCGTGATCAATCCGCCGGCCAAAGGCAAGCGCAGCCACTGGACCAATGCGCAATTGCCAGCCAAGCCCGAAGCCTGGTTGGCCAGTGCCACCGAGCACGCCGGCAGCTGGTGGCCGGTGTGGTCGGGCTGGCTCAAGCCACTCGGTGGCAAGCTGGTGGCCGCGCCCAAAACCGCAGGCAACGCCAAATTCAAGGCCATCGAGCCGGCGCCCGGGCGCTACGTCAAGGCCAAAGCCTAATTTACTTGTTCAGGAGACTTTTTATGGCACAACAAGATATCGTCATCGTGGCAGCGGCCCGCACCGCGGTGGGCAAGTTTGGTGGCAGCTTGGCCAAGGTGGCCGCACCGGAACTGGGCGCCACGGTGCTCAAGGCGTTGCTGGAACGCAGCGGCCTGAGCAGCGAGCAGATCGGCGAAGTCATCCTGGGCCAGGTGCTCACCGCCGGTTCAGGCCAGAACCCGGCGCGCCAGGCGCTCATCAAGGCCGGTTTCAGCCATGGGGTGCCGGCCATGACCATCAACAAGGTCTGCGGCTCCGGCCTGAAGGCGGTGATGCTGGCCGCCCAGGCCATCCGTGACGGCGACAGTGACATCGTCATCGCCGGCGGCCAAGAGAACATGTCGGCCAGCCCGCATGTGCTGCTGGGCAGCCGCGACGGCCAGCGCATGGGCGACTGGAAGATGGCCGACACCATGATCGTCGACGGCCTGTGGGACGTCTACAACCAGTACCACATGGGCGTGACGGCCGAAAACGTGGCCAAGAAATACAGCATCAGCCGCGACGCCCAGGATGCGTTGGCGCTGGGCAGCCAGCAAAAGGCCGCTGCCGCGCAGGAAGGCGGCCGCTTCAAGGACGAAATCGTGCCCGTCAGCATCGCCCAAAAGAAGGGCGACCCGATCGTCTTTGCGGCCGACGAGTTCATCAACAAAAAGACCAACGCCGAAGCCCTGGCGGGCTTGCGCCCGGCCTTTGACAAGGCCGGCAGCGTGACGGCCGGCAACGCGTCGGGCCTGAACGACGGCGCCGCCGCCGTGATGGTGATGAGCGCCGCCAAGGCCGCCGCGCTGGGGCTCAAGCCGCTGGCGCGCATCGTCAGCTATGCCAGCGCCGGCCTGGACCCCGCCATCATGGGCATGGGCCCGGTGCCCGCCGCACGGCGCGCGCTGGAGCGTGCCGGCTGGAAGGCCCAGGACCTGGACCTGCTGGAGATCAACGAAGCCTTTGCCGCGCAGGCCTGCGCCGTGCACCAGGAAATGGGCTGGGACACCACCAAGGTCAACGTCAACGGTGGCGCCATCGCCATCGGCCACCCGATTGGCGCCAGCGGCTGCCGTATCCTGGTGACGCTGCTGCACGAGATGATCAAGCGCGACGCCAAGAAGGGCATCGCCAGCCTTTGCATCGGGGGCGGCATGGGTGTCGCCCTCACCGTCGAGCGTTAACCTTCAGTTCACAACCAGGAGAGAGACATGTCTGCACAAAAAGTTGCCTACGTCACCGGTGGCATGGGTGGCATCGGAACCGCCATCTGCCAGCGCCTGCACAAAGAGGGCTTCAAGGTCATCGCGGGCTGCGGCCCCAGCCGTGACTTCAACAAGTGGCTCGATGAACAAAAGGCCCTGGGCTACACGTTTTACGCGTCGGTGGGCAATGTGGCCGACTGGCAAAGCACGGTTGACGCCTTCACCAAGTCCGTGGCCGAACACGGCGTTGTCGACGTGCTGGTCAACAACGCCGGCATCACCAAGGACCGCATGTTCCTGAAGATGACGCCGGACGACTGGAAGACCGTGATCGACACCGACCTGAACAGCATGTTCTACGTCACGAAGCAGGTGGTGCCGGGCATGGTGGAAAAGGGCTGGGGCCGCATCATCCAGATCTCGTCGGTGAATGGCGAAAAGGGCCAGGCCGGCCAGACCAACTACTCGGCCGCCAAGGCCGGCATGCACGGCTTCACGATGGCCTTGGCGCAGGAAATGGCGGCCAAGGGCGTGACGGTCAACACCGTGAGCCCGGGCTACATTGGCACCGACATGGTCCGTGCCATCAAGCCCGAGGTGCTGGAAAAGATCGTCGCCACCATCCCGGTCAAGCGCCTGGGCACGCCCGACGAAATCGGCTCGATCTGCGCTTGGCTGGCGGGCGACGATTCGGGCTTCACCACCGGGGCCGACTTCTCCTGCAACGGCGGCCTGCACATGGGCTGATCCAGGGGCTGATGCCCTGCCGGTGCTGCCTGCGCAGCACCTGTTGACCCGCACAAGGCCGCGCTCCGTCGCGGCCTTTTTTGATTCAACCTAGGGGCCTGTCGGACTTGGGGAACGTCTGCTGCAATTTGGCCGCAGCGGTCCATTTTTCACCGGCCTTTTGCCCCATAGCTATGGCTATGGGCCTGCAAGCCCGGCAAAAACTGTCCTCGCTGGGGCCAAATTTCGCTTCGACGCCCCAAGTCCGACAGGCGTCCTAGACGCGGCGGGCCGGGCAGACCTTGATGCGGATCAGGCTGGCGCGTTTGGGTTGGCGGCAGCACCTGAGTCTGGATCTGCGGCTCGGGCGGTTCTCGCCCGTGACGATGGCGATGGCCATCAAGCTGGCGACGACCGCGGCCGTGGCTGCTCAGACGCTGGTGCTGGGGAGGGCTGGTTCCCGTTCCAGCAAGCGCCTGGCGGCCGCCTGCAAGCTGGCCGCTGAAGCGTCGGCCAACTCCACCACCAGCGCCTGCTCCAGGTGCTGGAAGTTGCGGACCATGGATTTGGTGTAGACCGGGTCGTAGTGCAAGACCAGTAAATCCTGCACCACCGAACCCACCTGACCGTTGCGGGCCAAGGCCTGCCACTCAGCCACCACCGCAGCGCCCCGCAATTCCTTCAGGGCGTCCAGGCGGGCGCAGAAGCTGTCGACGTCGGTCACAAAGTGAGCGTAGTCGCGCAGCAGAAAGTCGACCCGCGCCGGCACCGACATGTTCAGCTGCACGCAGTCGCTGGCGCGCATGCGTTGCAGCAGCGTTTCGGGCAGTCGCAAGCGGCCGATGGTGCGGCTCTCGCCTTCGACATAGGTCACGCGGGTGGCGTCCAGGCTGCGCAGCGTTTGCCAGAGCTGGGTCTCAAAGGCCTTCTGTGACGGCTGTTCGTCACCCGGCACCAGGCCCAGCACGCTGCCGCGGTGGTTGGCCATGGCCTCCAGGTCCAGCACCTGGGCACCCAGGGCCTGCAGCGCTTGCAGCAAACGGCTTTTGGCCGAACCGGTGCGCCCGCACAACACGCGAAAGTTCAGCCGGGCCGGCAACTCGGGAAGCTGGGCCAGCACCTCACGCCGAAAGCCGCGGTAGCCGCCCTCCAACACCGCCACGTTGAAGCCGATCTGGTCCAGCACCAGTGACAGCGAGCCCGAGCGTTGGCCGCCGCGCCAGCAATAGACCAGTGGCTTCCAGCTGCGCGGCTTGTCCATCACCTGCTGTTGCACGATGCGGGCGATGTTCATCGCCGCCAGCGCCGCGCCGCGTTTGCGCGCGTCAAAGGGCGACAGCTGTTGGTACTCGGTGCCCACAGAAGCCCGTTCTTCGTCGTTCAGAACCGGCCAGTTCACCGCGCCGGGCAAGCGGTCTTCCGAGAACTCGCTTTCGCTGCGCGCGTCGACCACCGTGTCGAACTGGGCACCGTGCAGGATGACATCCGCTGGCGTGACACGCTTCAAACCCACGCGGCCTCCATCAGGCAGCGGCCGCAGCGTCCAGCATTTCGGACTCGATGCGCAGCTGGGCTTTGGGCTTTTGCAGCTCGGGGCCGTCCAACAGGAAGGTGTCCTCCACGCGTTCGCCCAAAGTGGTGATCTTGGCCAGTTGCAGGTTGACCTGGTTGCGCGCCAACACCCGGGCAATGGCGTAAAGCAAACCGATGCGGTCGCTGGCCGACACCGTCATCAGCCAGCGCTGGGCCCGCTCATCCGGTGCCAGCGACACCCGCGGTGTCACCGGGAAGGACTTGACCCGCCTGGACACCCGGCCGCTGCGCGGTTCTGGCAGCGGGCCGGTGGAGCGCAAGGCCAGGGTGGCTTGGTTCTCCACCAAGGAGATCAGGTCGCGGTAGGCGCTGGGGTGGTCGGGCGCGTTGCCGTGCGTGGCCACCACCTGAAACGTGTCGAGCGCAAAGCCGGCGCGTGTGGTGTGGATCTTGGCGTCCTGGATGCTGAAACCGGCGCCGTCAAAGTAGCCGCAGATGCGGGCAAAGAGGTCGGGCCGGTCGGGGCTGTAGACCAGCACCTGCAAGCCGTCGCCGGCCGTGGACAGACGGGCCTTGACCACCGGCTCGGTGGTCTGCACATGGCGCCACAGTGAACGGGCATGCCAGGCGATGTCCAGTGCGTCATGGCGCGCAAAGTAGCTGACCTCCAGCGTTTGCCACAGGGGTTCTTCGGTGCCGGGCAAGGCGCTGTGCAGGGCCAGGTTCTGCCGCGCTTCTTGTTTGCGGGCCTCGATCTCGGCGTCGACATTGGGCTGCGCACCGCCCAGCGCGCGCAGCGTCAAACGGTACAGGTCTTCCAGCAGCTTGCCCTTCCAGGCGTTCCAGACCTTGGGGCTGGTGCCGCGGATGTCGGCCACGGTCAGCAGGTAGAGCGCCTGCAGCTGGCGTGGTGTTTGCACCAGCAGCGCAAAGCCGCGGATCACATCGGCGTCCGACAGGTCTTCCTTCTGGGCGATGCGGCTCATGGTCAGGTGGTGCTTGACCAGAAACTCGATCAGCTGGCTGTCTTGCCTGGCCACGCCGTGCTCGCGGCAAAAGCGCCGCACCTCGACCTGCCCCAGGTCGGAGTGGTCACCGCCGCGGCCTTTGGCGATGTCGTGAAACAGCGCCGCCACATACAGCGCCCAGGGCTTGTCCCACTGCGCTGCCAGTTGGCTGCAAAAGGGGTACTCGTGGGCGTGCTCGGGAATGAAGAAGCGGCGCACGTTGCGCACCACCATCAGGATGTGCTGGTCGACGGTGTAAACGTGGAAGAGGTCGTGCTGCATGCGCCCGACGATGCGCCTGAAGACCCACAGGTAGCGCCCCATCACGCTGGTTTGGTTCATCA
>JAYVSX010000301.1:0-4296 GCA_043774975.1 Rubrivivax sp. | reverse complement strand
TACAAGGTGGGGGTGCGGGTCAACCTGGACGTGCTCAACGCCCAGACCCTGCTCTTCAGCACCCAGCGCGACCTGGCCAAGGCACGCTACGACGTGCTGCTGGGCAGCCTGCGTCTGCAGCAGGCCAGCGGGCAGCTGACCGCCGCCGACATCGCCACCTTGAACCGACTGCTGGCCAAGTAAACGTTTCTTCACGCGGCAGCCATGTCGCGTGACTGTCAAAGCGGGCACACTGACGGGCATGCAAGCCATGCCCCGATCTGACGTTCAAGCCGCCCTCGCCGCGCACCGCTTCGGCTTGGGTGAAGCCCAGCTGTCTGTCGTGGGTGGCGACGCCACCGCTTGGTTGATCAACCAGATCGGGCCAGCCGAAGCCCAACGCGGCAGCGGGCTGGCCACTGGCGTCGAAGGCCTCAAGCGCTTTGCCGAGTTCTTGCGCGATCAGCGCCGACCCGTCGCCATAACGGGCGGCGAGGTGGGCATGGCAGGCTCGGCTGCAGGCACTTCTGGTGCTTCTGGCACTTCAGGTGCTGCTGCTGCCTCATCGCCTTCTGGCTCGTCCAGCTCATCCCCCATGCTGAGCAGCACCGACCCCCGCCCCGCCGAGCAGCAGTTTGGCGAGCACTTTCGCCAGATCGTGCAAAACGACGTGCGCGCACGGCTGATCACCGCGGCGCTCAGCACCCAGCCCTTCAACGAGCGCATCGCGCTGTTCTGGGCCAACCACTTCACCGTCAGCATGGCCAAGGCCAGCGCGCGCGGCATCGTCGGCGCCTTTGAACGCGAAGCCATCCGGCCGCACACGGGTGGCAGTTTCGAGACCTTGCTCAAGGCCGTGGTGCACCACGCCGGCATGCTGCGCTACCTGGACAACGACAGTTCGGCCGGTACCGATTCCACCTTTGTCCGCCGACTCACCCAGCGCGCCCGCAACAACAACACGGCGCCACCGCGCATCAGCGGCCTGAACGAAAACCTGGCGCGCGAAGTGCTGGAACTGCACACGCTGGGCGTGGCTGGTGGTGGCGCGGCCTATGGTGGCTGGGGCGGCTACAACCAAGCCGACGTGACCGAATTGGCCCGCGTGCTGACCGGCTGGCGCGTGCCCTTGGGTGAGTTGATCAACGCCGCCCCGGGTACTGCCAACACCGCCGGTGTCCGCTTCGACGCCCATTGGCACCAGCCCGGCACCAAGACCGTGCTGGGCAAGCGCTACGCCGAAGGCCCCCAGAGCCTGGACGCCGTGTTGCATGACCTGGCCTTGCACCCCAGCACTGCCCGCTTCATCGCCACCAAACTGGCGCGTCACTTCGTGGCCGACGAACCCACACCAGCTTTGGTCGCCCGGCTGGAGGCCAACTTCCGCAGCACCGGAGGGGACCTGCCCAGCCTGTACCGCAGTCTGATCCAGTCGCCCGAAGCCTGGGCGCCACTTGCCGTCAAACTCAAGACGCCCGAAGAATTTGTGCTCAGCACGGTGCGCCTGCTGAAGCTGGGCGAACAGGCCTTTGCGCGCAACGCCGACGCGGGTATTGCGCTGCTGGGCCAGCGTGTGCAAGCCGCGCCGTCGCCCGCTGGCTGGCCCGACCGCGCCGAAGAGTGGCTGGGCCCTGACGCGGTGTGGAAACGCGTTGAATGGGCCACCCGCGTGGCCGACAGGGTGGGTCGCCAACTCGACGCGCGCGCCTTGGCGCAGTCCAGCCTGGGGCCGCTGCTTCAGGACAGTACCCTGCAGCAGATCAGCCGCGCAGCCGACGGCCCGCAAGCCCTGGCGCTGCTGCTGCTGGCGCCCGAGTTCCAGCGCCGCTGAAGCCCACCCCGCACCGCTTTCTTTCGAGCCCGCCCATGAACAACCGCCGACACCTGCTGCAAGCCCTGGGCACCACTTTGGCCGCCGGCCTGCTGCCGCCCTGGGCCTCGCTGGCACTGGCGGCCAGCCCCAGCAACACCAGCCATGGCAACCGCCTGGTCTTCGTGATCCTGCGCGGCGGCATGGACGGCTTGACTGCCGTGCCAGCCTTGGGCGACCCCTCTTTTGCCGACGCTCGCGGCGCACTGGGTGTGTTTGCAGCCGAACCCTTGAAGCTGGACAGCACGTTTGCGCTCAACCCCTTGCTGCCGCAGCTGCACAGCCTGTATGGCCAGGGTGAGCTGGCGGTGCTGCATGCGGTGGGCCTGCCCTACCGCGAGCGCTCGCACTTCGACGCCCAGCAGGTGCTGGAAAGCGGTGGTCAGCGGCCCTATGAACTGAGCACCGGTTGGCTGGGCCGCGCCCTGGCCGCCAGCAGCGGCAGCGCACAGCCGCTGAAAGCTGTGGCCCTGGAAACCGCCGTGCCCTTGGTGCTGCGCGGCCCGACCGAGGTGGACACGTGGGCCCCCAGCACCCAGCCCGAGCCCAGCGCCGACCTGGTGTCGCGCCTGGAGTCGATGTACCGCAGCGACGCCGCGTTGGCCCAGGCCTTGACCCGCGCCCGCATGCTGCGTGCCGAGCCCGGCATGGCCGCCAACCCACAAAACAGCATGGGCGGCGGGGGTCGCGGCGCGGCCGTGCTGCTGGCGCGCAAGGCCGCCGAATTTTTGCAGCGCGGCTCGCAGGTGGCGGTGATGGAGATAGGCGGTTGGGACTCACACACGAATCAAACCCTGCCCAATGGCGCCATGTCCAACAACCTGCGCACCCTGGACGCCGCGCTGGCGGCCCTGCGTGAAGGTTTGCTGGCGGGCGGAACCTGGGGCCGCACCGTCGTGCTGGTGGCCACCGAGTTCGGGCGCGAAGTGGCCATCAACGGCAACCAGGGCACCGACCACGGCAGCGGTGGCGCGGCCCTGGTGCTGGGCGGCGCGGTCAAGGGCGGCAGAGTCTTCAGCGATTGGCCGGGACTGGCCAGACAAGACCGCCACGAGGGCCGCGACCTGAAAGTGACGACGGACCTGCGCTCGGCCATCCGACCGCTGCTGGCCGACCACCTTCAAGTGGCACGCGCTGCCTTGGACCGGGACGTGCTGCCCGGCAGTGCAGCGCTGAAGTCACTCGACCTGTTGAAGGCCGGCGCCGCTTGAGGGGGGGTTGAGAAACCCGTGCGTTGGGGGGCCCAACGGGCTGACTGCCCTGCCCTGCCCTGCCCTGCCCTGCCCTGCCCTGCCCTGCCCTGCCCTGACCGGCTCATGTCAAGTCAAGCCAACTCAGCTCAGCTCAGCTCAGCTCAGCTCAGCTCAGTTCAAACGTCAGCCCTCAGTCTGCCTTGATCCCGTTGTCCCGCACCACCTTGGCCCAGATGTCAATCTGGCGCTCGATGAACAGCCGCGCTGCGTCGGGCGTGGTGCGCAGGATGTCGATGCCCTGCGCCGACAACTTGTCACGCACCTCGGGCTGGTCCAAGACCTTGTTGATCGCCTCGTTCAGGCGCGCCACGATGTCAGGCGGTGTCTTGGACGGCGCCAGCACGGCCCACCACGCTGGCGCGTCAAACCCCGCATAACCGCTCTCGGCCACCGTCGGCACATCGGGCAATTTGGCCGAGCGCTGAGAGGTGGTCACGGCCAGGGGGCGCAGCCGTTTGCTGTCCAGGTGCGGCTTGGTCAGGAAAACCGACCCGATGCTGAGCTGCACGTGGCCGGCCAGGGCGTCGTTCATCAAAGGGCCGCCGCCGCGGTAAGGCACATGCACCAGATCCAGGTTGTCACTTTTGGCCAGCAAGGCCATCGCCAGGTGGCCCAGGCTGCCCGATCCGATGCTGCCGTAGGAGACGTTCTTTTTGGCCTTGGCCGCCGCCAGCACATCACCAAAACTCTTGAAGCTGGAATCGGCAAACGTGGCCAGCACCATCGAACCGGTGCCCACCAAGGCCACCGCCGCCAGGTCCTTGCGGGTGTCGAAGGCCATGTTGGCCTGCAAACTGGGGTTGACACCGTGGGTGTCGAACACCACCGCCAGGGTGTAGCCGTCGGGCGCCGACGCTGCCACCTGGCCGGTGCCAATGGCGCCCGAAGCGCCGCCCTTGTTGTCGACCACCACGGTCTGGCCCAGGGCCTGCTGCAAGGCCGGTGCCAGGATGCGCGCCACCTGGTCCACCGAGCCGCCCGGCGGAAACACGGCCACCAGCTTGATGGGCTGCTTGAGCGGCCAAGCCTGCGCGCCGGCTGTGGAGCTGAGCACCAAGGCCAAGACCGTGACGCCCCATCTGATGAGGTTTTTCATGGCCTGAGTGTGACGCAGCTAGGCCGTCACCAACAGCTGGGAAACACGCAGCCGCACAATGACCGACGACGGTGTGCAACGACAGTGAGCAACGACAG
>JAYVSX010000300.1:0-33915 GCA_043774975.1 Rubrivivax sp. | reverse complement strand
ATCACCGTGCCATTCACCAGGCACCAATTCGTAGCTGCGCGCGCGGCGAACCAGACCCTCGGGCTCCACCGTGCGCAAGGCCGTCTTGCGGCCGAACAGGCGCGCCGCGCTGTGCACGATGGCGTCGAACACCGGCTGTGTGTTGGTGGGCGAGCGGCTGATGACCTTCAGGATGTCGGCGGTAGCGGTCTGGCGCTCCAGCGCCGCCTGGGTCTCGTTGAAAAGACGGGCGTTCTCCAGCGCCACGCCCATGCTGGCCGCCACGGTTTGCAGCAGGCGCACGGTGGGTGCGTCAAAGGCGTGTTCGCGCTGGAAGTCCTCGATGCCGACCAGACCCAGCACCTTGGCCCCGCTGGCGATGGGCACGAGGGCGACTGACAGCGATCGTGGCGTGCCTGGCACCACGCCAATGCCCAATGCGGACTGTTCGGCCCAGGTGCCGGCGACCACCACTTCGCCACCCTGGATGACGCGCGGCGTGGCCTTGTCTGCCGCTATCGAATGGCGGTAGCTGATCGCCCCGCGTTGGCCGCCGTAGGAACCGAACAGGTTGAAGATGTCTTCGCGCGCCTGGTCGTACCACCAGATGGCCAGGTCGGCGCTGGGGAAGACGCGGCACAGCTCGTCACCCACGGCATCGACGATGTCCTGGAGTTGCAGCTGCCCACTTAACCCCTGCTGGATGCGGTTGATGACCGCCAGCTCGGCGTTGCGGGCTTCGGTTTCCTTCAGCAGACGCTGCGTCTCGTCGAATAGGCGGGCGCTTTCGAGCGCCACGCCCATCGATGCGGCCACCGTTTGCAGCAATCGCAGCTCGGCCGGTCCGAAGGCGTGTTCGCGTTTGTAGTCCTCCACCTGCATGCGCCCGAGAACGCGGCTGCTGCCGAGAATCGGCACCGCCATCCACGACTTGCTGGAGTCGGTGCCCGGGTAGGTGCCGATACCCAGCGCGTGCCGCTCGGCTTCGGTGTGGGCGACGAAGCTCTCCCGGTGTCGCAGGATGCGCTCGTTGGTCTTGTTCGGCGGGTTCGGCTGCAGGTAGAGCCGCTGTCCGTGCTCCAGGACAAAGATGGGGTGCATCAGGTTGGTGGCCTCGTCCCACCAGCGAATGCTGATGTCCTGCGTGCGCAGCACCTCGCAGACCTTGTGGCCCACCAGCTCGACGATGGCGTCGAAGCCCATCGCGCCCGCGATGCCCTGCTGAATGCTATTGACGACCGCCAGCTCGCCGGCGCGCTGCTCGGCCGCCGCGGTGCGCTCGGCGACGCGGGCCTCCAGACCTTCGGTCGTGCGCAGGTTGGCCAACGCCACTGCGGCCTGTGCGGCCAGCGTGGCGAGCAGGTCGCGGTCGGTGTCGGTGAAGCGGCCGAATACCCCGTCGAGGTCAGCGTAGAGGTAGCCCAGCACGCTGGGTTGGCCATGAACCTGTGCCACCAGTGGCGCCACCAGGCAGCTGCGCTGGTCCAGCGTGTCGGCACCCTCGGGGCCGTGGCGCAGTTTGGTGCGTCGTGTGCGCCGGGCCTCCATGATCCAGGGTGTTATGGCGGTCAGCAAGTCTTGCGCCGTTTCGCCCGCACTTTCGACCGCACTTTCGACCGCACCTTCGACCGCACTTTCGACATTTGGCACCTGGGCACCGGCGAGAGTGGGCGGCTCGCCCTCCAGCACCAGCAGCGCACGCCGCGCACCCAGCAGCTCGGCCAGTTCTTCGATCAACAGTTCGTGCAGCGCGGCGCTGCTGGCGGTTTCGTTCAGGCGCAGGCCGGTGCCCGCCATGCGCTCCACGCTTTCTTGCAGGCTGGCCGGGCCGGCAAGGTGCGCGGTGAATTGCTCGCGCGGCAGGCCGGCGGCGCGGCCATGGGCCACCCAGGCCCGCACCAGGTCGGCATGCGACATCGGTGCGTGCAGCGCGCTGCGGCGCAGGCCTTCGTCACCCAGGTGGCCCACGGCCCCCACCAGCAAGCCGTAGGCCTGGGCCAGCGATTGCGCGGCCTGGGCGTGCAGTCCGTTGGCGCGCAGCGCGCGCACGTGCTGCCACCAGACGTGAGCCTGCGACTCGCCGCCACCGCCGCTGCGGCCCTTCATCGCCGCTTGCAGCTTGACGGCCTGGTGGCTGTGGCGCAGCGCACGCGCTGGCTCGCCGGCGCGCAGTTCCTCAAATACCAGCAGGGCCAACAGCAGTGGATGCGCCCACGCCCCGTAGTGCCGGCGCATGAAGGGCCAGTGGCGGCGCCACAGGGCGGCGGCTTCGTCGGCGGTCAACCAGATCGAGCCGCGCAGCACCGTGATCAGCCGGTTGACCTCGCGCAGCGGCGCGGGGTGCGTCAGCACCGAATCGTCGTAGGCCCGTTGCACGCGCTCGGCGATCGACTCGAACGCCTGGCGCTGGCCGAGCTTGGCGTGCAACACCACGGCGATGTTCAGCGGGTTGAGCATCGCGAAGGCCGGCACGTGGCCTTCATTGATCTCCAGCACCCGCAGCATCAGCCGCAGCGCGCGCCGCGTCAGGCCCAGCTGGTTGTAGGTGAGCGCCAGGTTGTGCAGCACACCGCGCTGCTGGTAAAGGTCGCCCGCCTCTTCGGCCACACGCAGCGCCTGGTGCAGGCCACGCACGCGGCGGGCGAGGTCGGGGTCGCTGCTGTAGAGCGAGTTCAGCGCGCGCGCTTCGTCGCCGCCGGCGCCAGCGTCGTGCGCCAGGGCCACGGCGCGCTCCAGCAGCGCACGGTGCCCGGGCGTGTCGGCCTGCTGGATGCGCACCATTCCAAGCACGCGCAGCGCCTGGCCCTCGCGCAGCGTGTCGCCCTGCGCGGCAAACACCGCGGCGGCCGACTCGGCCCGCGCAGCCGCTTCGTCGGGCTGTGCAGCGGCCTGTGCGGCGGCATGCGTCAGCTGCGCCCAGGCCGCCAGGTCGGCGCGGCGTGCGCGCAACGCCTGCGCTTCGGCCGCGGTGGCTTCGGCAATGGCCTCGGGGTAACGCTCCTGCCGCACCAGCACATGGGCCAGCAGCGCGCGTGCATGGGCCTGGGCTTGGGAAGACGCAGAGCGCGTGCGCTCGCTGCGCGCCAACGCCTCGCGGGCCGTGGCTTCGGCCGCAGGCAGCTCCATGCGGGCGACGTGGCGGTGAACTTCGACTTCCAGCGCCAGCTCGGCGTGGTGGGCGGCAGGTGCTGCGCCCTCGCCTGGCTTGCGGCTCGTCGGGTTCGTCATGTCAATGATCCTTGTGCGATGGGATCTTCGTCAACGCCTTCGAAAGCTATACACTTCCGGACTCCGACTCCGAGACTGTAAAACTGATTCCTCGACAAGCCACTGCACGCATCCTGCGCTTGCTGCGCGGGTTTCCGGTCGTCACCGTGACGGGGCCACGTCAGTCGGGCAAGACGACGCTGGTGCGTTCGCTGCTGCCCAGCCGGCCCTATGTCACCCTGGAGAGCCCGGCGCAGCGTGAATTTGCGCGGCAGCGGCCGGCGGAGTTCCTGCGCCAGTTTCCGCACGGCGCCGTCATCGACGAAGCCCAGCACGCGCCCGAGCTGTTCTCCGAGATGCAGGGCGTGGTGGATGCCAGCGGCGCGATGGGCCTGTTTGTGCTGACGGGCTCGCAGAACCTGGCGCTGCTGTCGCGCATCACACAAAGCCTGGCCGGGCGCACGGCGCTGGTGGAACTGCTGCCGCTGTCGGTGGCCGAGCTGCGTGCTGCGGGCCGGCTGGATGCCAGCTACGCCAGCCACCTGGTGAAGGGCTTTTTTCCCGCCATCTACGCCCGTGACCTGGCCCCGGGTGAATGGCTGCAGAGCTACCTGGTGACCTATGCCGAACGCGACGCCAGGCAGCTGGCCGCCATTCAAGACCTGGGTGCTTTCCAGCGCTTCTTGATGCTGACCGCCGCGCGCACCGGCCAGCTCTTGAACATGCAGGCCCTGGGCAACGACGCCGGCGTGTCCGACAAGACCGTGAAGCATTGGCTCACGATCCTGGAGACCTGCTATCTGATCCACTTCGTCCGGCCGCATGTCGCCCACTTTGGCAAGCGCTTGATCAAGATGCCGAAGTTGTACATGACCGACGTGGGCCTGGCCGCCGCCTTGATGGGCATCACCGACGAAACGCAGGTGATGGCGCACCCGCTGCGTGGCGCACTGTTCGAAACGCTGGTCGTCAATGAACTGCTGAAGACCCGCTGCAACCTGGGTTTGCGCCAGCCGCTGCACTTCTGGCGCGACAACATCGGCACCGAGGTTGACGTGATCATGGAACAAGGCAATGACGTGGCCGCGGTCGAGATCAAGTCGGGCATCACGGTGGCGTCCGACGCCTTCAGCGCGCTGAACAAGTGGCGCAAGTACGCCACCGAGCGGGGCAATTTCAGCGCCATCCACCCCGCGCTGGTCTATGGCGGCGAAACGCGCTTCACGCGCGACGGCGTGGACGTGATGCCCTGGTCGGGGCTGTGACTGCGGGCGGCGTTCAGGCGTCATTGGGATGGCTCTTGACGCGGGGCCATGAAGTGCAGCCGGTGGCGCGGCAGGGACCCGACGCCGCCCGCCGCCCCACAACCTGCAGCCCGCACCCCCGGTACAGCGCTGAAGTTGCATTGCTCAAACGCCATCTCGACCTTGCAAGCTCTGCCCGGCATGGTGACTACCCTGATCTTCGGTGCTCGAGCCAGGCACCTTGGTGTGCTGAAGTCTATCGGCAGGCCCGGGCTTGCCGCCTCATGGTCTGCCTGTACTCTGGCCTGTACTCTGGCCAGGGCAGCCTGCGCAGGCGCGCTATGGGCTGGCGCGCAATGGGCAGGCGCAAAAAAGCCGGCGGTTGCCGGCTGTTTGTGGGGGCTTGCGGTTGTGCAAGCCTGTCTGGCGCGATGTCAACTGCGCGGTGCTTGGGCCAGCGTGCTGCCAGCGTCAACCGGGGCGGCCTGCTGCTGCTGGGTGGAGACCGGGTTCCAGGCGCAGATGGACATCACCACCGCTACCAGCGCCACCGTGAACATCGCAGGCTCCAGTTCAAATCGGCTGGGGCGAACGTAGGGCTGGGGGGCAGCGGGGTGGAGTTGGGCTTGGCCGTTCACAGTGAGAATTCCTTGCAGGTGTCGGTTGCCGCTGTTTCAGCAGCGCAGCGCGAGTGTCTGGGTAGGGAACCGCATTTCACAGGACTTCCTGCACGCGTGGGGTGTTACAAGCTCACCTCCCCCCCCGTCTGCGGGGGTGCATTCAAGGGGGGTCGAGGTGCGTTTTCCAGGCTCGAACGGCCAAATTGGCAAACAACACACCCTTTGTGGGGTAGATCCAAACCACGCAACCGGGCTTCACACGCGCGTCACGTTCGCCACCGGTGCGCTGGCGGTCGTGTGCTCAGCCTGGAAAAGCCTAGGAAAAGTGCCGCCCCGCTACGATGACGCGATGGACGAAGCCACCCTGACCCCCGGTTTCACGCTGGCTGCGCCGCCAGCCGGCTTCATTGCCAACCCCTACCCGGTGTACGCTGCCCTGCGCCAGCACAGCCCGGTCCATGCGCTGGGGCCCAACAGCTGGTTGCTGACCCGTTACGACGACGTGCTGGCGGCCTACCGCAGCCCGCATGTCAGCAGTGACAAGCAGCGCGAATTTGCGCCGCGGTTGGGCGCCGGGACACCCATCTGCGAGCACCACACCAGCAGCTTGGTGTTCAACGACCCGCCGCTTCACACCCGCGTGCGCCGCCTTTTGATGGGCGCCTTGAACCAGCGCGCCATCACGCGCATGCAAGCCGGCCTGGTGAGCCTGGTGGACACCCTGCTGGACCGTTTGGCCGATCAACCCAGGCCCGACATCGTGCAGCACTTTGCAGCACAGATCCCCGTTGAAGTGATCGGCAATTTGCTGGACGTGCCGCACGCCGAGCGCGCGCCACTGCGTGGCTGGTCGCTGGCCATCCTGTCGGCCCTGGAACCCGCACCCAGCGCGGCCCTGCTGGCGTTAGCCAACGCCGCCGTCACCGACTTCACAGACTACCTGCGCAGCTTGGTGGCAGAGCGCAGACGCCGCCCCGGCGACCCCGACAGCGACGTGCTGACCCGCCTGTTGAACGGCGACGCCCAGGGCAGCTTGAGTGAAAGGGAACTGCTGCACAACTGCATCTTCCTGCTCAACGCCGGGCACGAGACCACCACCAACCTGATCGGCAGCGGCTTGCACGCGCTGCTGCAACACCGCAGCCAACTGCAGCGCCTGGTGGCCGAGCCGGCCCTGATCGGCAGCGCGGTGGAAGAGCTGCTGCGCTTCGAGAGCCCCTTGCAGCTGAACAACCGGCTGACGACAGCACCGCTGGTTTTCAGCGGGCAGACCTTGCCTGCCGGCAGCTTCATCACACTGTGCCTGGGGGCCGCCAACCGCGACCCGGCGCAGTTTGATCAAGCCGAGCAGCTGGACCTGGCCCGCAAGCCCAACAACCACCTGGCGTTTGGTCAAGGCGCGCACGCCTGTTCGGGCATGAACGTGGCCAGGCTGGAAGCGCGCATCGCATTGAACGCGCTGCTGGCGCGCTACCCGGACCTTGCAGCCGATGGTGTGCCTGAGCGCGACATGCGGGTGCGCTTCAGGGGCTTGAAGACGCTGCCGGTGCGCTTGCGCGGGTGAGTGCGGCTCAGCACCAGAAGACGCGGGCCGCTTGAACCCTTGCGCAGCCAAGCGCGCAAGGCTCAGTTGCGCACGCCCCAGTCACTGCGCAGCAAGCCGTAAAGCCCGGTGTCCGACACCTCGTCGCCCACGATCCAGCGCTGGCGCAGGTGGCCCTCCTTGACAAAACCCAGGCGCAACAGGCTGCGCTCGGAACCCGTGTTGCGCGGGTCGATGTCGGCCTCCACGCGGTTCAAGTCCAGCGTGGCAAAGCCCCACTGCAAGAGCGCACGCAAGGCCTCGTCCATGTAGCCCTGGCCCCAACAGGCCCGGGCCATGCCGTAGCCCAATTCGGCACGCCGGCTCGGCCGGGACCACGCAAACAGCGTGCAGTGGCCCATCAAGGCCGGGTTGTCCAGCCGCTGCAGCCCCAGGCGGATGTGTTCGCCGCGGGCCATGCCGTCCAGGTCACGGTGGATGAGCGCCAGCGCTTGCTCGCTGGACGTCCATGGGGGAGTGCTCCAGTAGCGCATGACCAGCGGGTCGCTGAAGATGGCCAACAATGCGTCGGCGTCTTCCAGGCACAAGGGGCGCAGCAGCAGACGCGGCGTCTGCAGGCGCACGTTTTCAAAGGTGTTCATCTGGCCACTGTAGCGACAGCAGCGACCCTGGCAACAAGCGCGACACCAGAGCGACACCAGAGCGACACAAACGCGACTGCAGCAACTGCGGCAGCAGATGTTCACTGGCACCAACAAGGCAGTCATGGCTGAACCGTTCAAAAACCTCATCAACCCCGACCTGGTGCAACAGGCGGCGCAGCGGCTTTCCCAGGTGGCGCCTGACTTTGACGGCAAACGATTTGTTCGCCTGGCCAGCAGCGGTCTGGAAGCGCTGGAGATGAAGGCCCGCGCACTGCACATCTGCCAGGCGCTGGCGGCCACCTTGCCAGCCGACTTCCATCAAGCCGCGCAGCAACTGGAAGCGGCGCTGGCGCCACCCGAAGCGGGCGAATCGATGGCGCAGTTGCAGGGCCTTGAGCACGGCCTGCGCGGCTGGATCCTGTGGCCAGTGGGTGAATACATCGCGCAGCACGGCTTGGCCCACCCCGAGCGCGCGCTGCAGGTGCTGCACGCGCTGACCCAGCGCTTCACCGCAGAGTTTGCGATCCGCCCCTTCATCCGGCAGCACCCTGAGTTGAGCTTTGCCACCCTGGCGCGCTGGGTGCATGACGACAGCGCGCATGTTCGCCGCCTGGTCAGCGAAGGCAGCCGGCCGCGGCTGCCGTGGGGCGAACAGCTCAAGGCCCTGATCCAGGACCCCCGCCCCACCCTGCCCCTGCTGCGGGCTTTGCAGGATGACCCCAGCGACTACGTGCGACGCAGCGTGGCCAACCACCTGAACGACATCGCCAAGGACCACCCGCAACTGGTGGCCCAGTGGCTGCAGGAGCATTTGCCTCAAGCGCCAGCGCCGCGCCAGAAAATGCTCAAGCACGCCAGCCGCACGCTGATCAAGGCTGGCCACCCGGCGGTGCTGAAGGCCTGGGGACTGGGCGGCCGCTTCAAGGGCGTTGCCACTTTGAAGGTGGCGCCGGCGCGCGTGGCGCTGGGCGGCCAGATGCAACTGGACTTGCAGCTGCAGTCCACCAGCGCGCGCGCACAAACCCTGGCCATCGACTACGCGGTTCACCATGTCAAGGCCGATGGCAGCACCAGCCCCAAGGTGTTCAAGGGCTGGCAGATGAACTTGCCCGCGCACGGGGAAGTGCAGCTGAAGAAAAATCACCCGATGCGCCTGATCACCACGCGCCGCTACCACCCAGGCCGCCACGGGGTGGCCGTGCAGATCAACGGCCAGGTGGTGGCTGAAAGCGGTTTTTTGCTGCACATCCCCGATGAGGCCAGACATGACTGAAGACCGTTTTGCAGTCGACCCCGACATCACCAACGCGCGCACGCTCGACAAGGCCTTCTACCTGGACCCCGCCGTCTTTGCGCAAGCACGTGAAAAGGTCTTTGCCACGGCCTGGCACTGGTTGGGGCGTTTGGACGATGTGGCCGAAGCCGGCACGCTGGCGCCGCACGAACTGCTGCCCGGCTTGCTGGACGAACCCGTGCTGTTGTCGCGCGACGCCCAAGGCACCCTGCGCTGCCTGTCCAACGTGTGCACACACCGTGCCAACCGCCTGGTGGACCGGCCCTGCAAAGCCGAACACATTCGCTGCGCCTACCATTCACGCCGCTTCGAATTGAACGGCCAGATGCGCTTCATGCCGGGTTTTGAAGGCGCACGAAATTTCCCTTCCAGCAGCGACCACCTGCCCGAACTGGCTCTGGGTGTCTGGGCCAACCATGGCTTTGCCTCGTTGGCGCCGCGCCTGCCACTCGGCGACTGGCTGAACGAAATGCAAGAGCGCCTGGCCTGGCTGCCGGTGCAGCAATGGGCCGACGACCTGAGCCGCTCGCGCAGTTTTGAGTTTGACGCGCACTGGGCGCTGTACGTCGAGAACTACCTGGAAGGCCTGCACATACCCTTTGTGCATCCGGCGCTGAACCAGACGCTGGACATGGACAACTACCGCTACGAGTTGGGCCACGCCAGCGTGCTGCAACTGGCCTTGGCCCGCGACGGCGAAGCGGCTTTTGATCCGCCACCCGGCAGCCGCGACCACGGGCTGCGCGTGGCGGCCTACTACTGGTGGCTGTTTCCCAACCTGATGTTCAACGTCTACCCCTGGGGCTTGTCGGTCAACGTGGTGCAACCGCTGGGCCTGTCACGAACCCGCGTGTTGTTTCGCAGTTTTGTGGCCGACCCGAGCAAACTGGGTCAGGGCGCAGGCGGCGCCTTGGACCCGGTGGAGCTGGAAGATGAGGCCGTGGTACTCAGCGTACAAAGGGGCATTCGCTCGCGGCTGTACAGCACGGGGCGGTACTCACCCCAGCACGAACAAGGCACGCACCACTTTCATCGGCTGCTGGCGCAGGCCCTGCAAGGTTGAGACCGAAGGGCCAGCATCAAAGGCTGCGCGCGCTTCTGGCGCGATCAAAAGACGCTTAATTTCGGGCGTCGCTGCGGGCGTCGCTGCGCGCGTCGCAGCTGGGGTCGATGCCAAACGAAGCGCCTTGCACCATGGCGTCAGCGCCCAAGGACACCTGAAACCACAGGCAGTCGTTGGTGGGGTAGCGCCAGGACCAGGTCTCACCGCCAAAGCGGGCCCCGCGACGTTCGCCCGGGGTGCCGATCCAACGCAACAGTGCGTCGCGAGACAGGCCGCTTTGTGACTGCAGCTGAAAGAAGTCGGCTTCGTTCAGCACCTGGCGCGACTGTTGCACCCGGCCTGCGATGTCCACATCGACCATCCAGGTGGTCCTGCCCAAGGGGCCGGTGGCGTATTCCAGGCGGCGGACGCCTTCTGGCATCGGGTAGGTGGCGGTCGGTCGACCCCACGACTTGAGCACTTCAATCTCTGGCGTACCCGGCGGCAAAGGCGGCGCAGCGCATGCTGCCAACACCAGGCAGGGCGCCAGCAACAGCAAGCGCACGGGCGTCGGCTTCGACATCAGCCTTTGAACTCGTCTCATGCCTGGCATTCTGCGCCTGGGGTTTGCCCTGGTCAGTGACCTGCCCGAACAGCGCCGCTTCCAGCGGCCTGGAAATTGATTGCAGAAAATTGATTGCAGAATCAGCTTGTCCCTGGAGCGCAAACGATGTTCAAGGCCCCTCAACCCCACGGCGCTGCACAGCCATGAAGATCGTCTGCATTGGCGGCGGCCCCGCCGGTTTGTACTTCGGCCTGCTGATGAAAAAGCTGGGCAGCCACCACGACGTGACGGTAGTGGAGCGCAACAAGCCGTACGACACCTTTGGTTGGGGCGTGGTGTTCTCCGACGCCACCATGGACAACATGCGCGAATGGGACCGGGAAACGGCCGACACCATCGAGTCCAGCTTTGCGCACTGGGACGACATCGAACTGCAGATCAAGGGTCGTACCATCAAAAGCGGCGGCCATGGTTTTGTGGGCATCGGGCGCAAACGGCTGCTCAACATCCTGCAAGCGCGCTGTGAAGCGCTGGGCGTGAAGCTGGTCTTCGAGGTCGAGGCCGGTCTGCACAGCGAAGGCCCTGACACCGACTACCCCGACGCCGACCTGGTGATCGCCAGCGACGGCATCAACTCGCGCATCCGCAGCCGCTACGGCAGTGTCTTCAAGCCCGACATCGTGACGCGCCCCAACCGCTTCATCTGGCTGGGCACCCAGAAGGTCTACGAGCCCTTCACGTTTTTGTTTGAAAAAACCGAGCACGGCTGGTTCCAGGCCCACATCTACAAGTTCGACGACAGCACCAGCACCTTCATCGTCGAGTGCCCCGAACACGTGTGGCTGGCGCACGGGCTGGACCAGGCCGACCCCGACCAGTCGATCGCCTTTTGCGAAAAGCTGTTTGCCAACAACCTGCAGGGCGAAAAGCTGCTGAGCAATGCGCGCCACTTGCGCGGCAGCGCGTGGTTGAACTTCCAGCGCGTGACATGCCAACAGTGGTGGCATTTCAACGGCCACAACCACGTGGTCTTGATGGGTGACGCGGTGCACACCGCGCACTTTGCCATCGGCTCGGGCACCAAGCTGGCGCTGGAAGACGCGATTGAACTGACCCGCCAGTTCAAGCTGCTGGGCGACACCGCCCAGCACATCCCGCAGGTCTTGGCTGCTTACCAGGCGCTGCGTGCGATTGACGTGCTGCGCATTCAAAACGCGGCCTGGAACGCGATGGAATGGTTTGAAGTGTGTGGCCAGCGCTACTGCGACCAGCTGCAACCCGAGCAGTTCATGTACAGCATGCTCACACGAAGCCAGCGCATCAGCCACGAAAACCTGCGCTTGCGCGACAAGGCCTGGCTGGACGGTTTTGAGCAGTGGTTTGACACCCAGGCGGGACTGCAGACCAGCTCACCGGTGCCACCCATGTTCACGCCCTACACACTGCGCGGTGTGACGCTGAAAAACCGCGTGGTGGTGTCGCCCATGGCGCAGTACTCGTGTGTCGACGGGGTGCCGGGCGACTTTCACCTGGTGCACCTGGGCGCGCGAGCGCTGGGCGGTGCGGGCATGGTGGTGGTGGAGATGAGCTGCACCAGCGCCGATGCGCGCATCACCCCGGGCTGCCCGGGCCTGTGGAACGACGCCCAGCGCGACGCGTTCAAGCGCATCGTTGACTTTGTGCACCAGGGCAGCGACGCCAAGATCGCCATCCAGATCGGCCACGCCGGCCCCAAGGGCAGCACCAACGCACCTTGGCAAGGCGCGGGCGCCGACCACGCCCTGGCCAGCGGCAACTGGCCGCTGCTGGCCGCGTCCGCCCTGCCTTATCTGAAAGACGGTGCTGTGCCGCGCACCATGACACGCGCCGACATGGACCGTGTGCTGGCCGACTTTGTACACAGCACCGTGCTGGCCGCTCAAGCCGGGTTTGATTGGCTGGAGCTGCACGGTGCGCACGGCTACCTGTTGTCCAGCTTCATCTCGCCGCTGACCAACCAGCGCGACGACGAGTACGGTGGCTCGCTTGACCAACGCCTGCGCTACCCGCTGGAAGTTTTTGCCGCCGTGCGCGCCGCCTGGCCCGACGACAGGCCCATCTCGGTGCGCATCTCGGCGCACGACTGGGTGGAAGGTGGCATCACGCCCGATGACGCGGTGCTGATCGCCCGCGCCTTCAAGGCCGCCGGTGCGGACATGATCGACTGCAGCTCGGGCCAGGTCAGCGCCGACCAGAAGCCCACCTACGGCCGCATGTACCAAACGCCGTTTGCCGACCGCATCCGCAACCAGGCCGGCATTGCCACCATCGCGGTGGGGGCCATCAGCGAAGCCGACCACGTCAACAGCATCATCAGCGCCGGCCGCGCCGACCTGTGCGCGGTGGCGCGGCCCCACCTGGCCAACCCGGCGTGGACGCTGCAAGAGGCGGCCAAAATCGGCTTCACGGGCACTGCGTGGCCGGTGCAGTACCAAAGTGGCAAGGCGCAGATGGAGGCGCTGTTTCAGCGCGCCAAAACAGCTGGATAAGCTCGCCACCTGAACCCACAGCGCATTCCCACAACTTCAGTCTGCAGCATGAGCCCGCAACGTCAGCCAACAACGCAGGCCGGCAATTTGCAACCACCGCTTCAGGTACAGGCCTGCAGCTGTCACTTGGAAACATCATGAGCGAACGAGTCGACCCCACGTTAAGCGCCGGCAACCGCGTGCAACTGGCCAAGCACCAGGCCAGCCACTTCGTGTGGACCGTGGAACAAGGCGTGGGCGTGATCACGCTCAACAGCCCCGAACGCAAGAACCCACTCACCTTTGCCAGTTATGCCGAACTGCGCGACCTGTTCCACACACTGCGCCACGCCAGCGACGTGCACGTGGTGCTGGTGCAAGGCGCTGGCGGCAATTTCTGCAGCGGCGGTGACGTGCATGAAATCATCGGCCCACTGATTCAGCTGAAAGCACCCGAATTGCTGATGTTCACCCGCATGACCGGCGAGCTGGTGAAGAACATGCGCCACTGCCCGCAGCCCATCATCGCCGCCGTGGACGGCGTGTGCGCTGGCGCGGGCGCCATCATGGCCATGGCCAGCGACATGCGCATCGGCACGGCGCGCAGCAAGACCGCTTTCCTCTTCAACCGGGTGGGCCTGGCCGGCTGCGACATGGGTGCCTGCGCCATGCTGCCGCGCATCGTGGGTCAAGGGCGCGCCAGCGAGTGGCTGTACACCGGCCGCGCACTGGCCGGTGAAGAGGCCGAACGCTGGGGTTTTTACAATCGCCTGGTGGCGCCCGAAGACCTGGCCGCAGCCGCCCTGGCACTGGCGCGCGACGTGGCCAGCGGGCCGACGTTTGCCAACGGCATCACCAAGACCATGCTGCACCAGGAGTGGGACATGGGCATCGACGCCGCGATCGAAAGCGAAGCCCAGGCCCAGGCGCTGTGCATGCTGACCGAAGACTTCGGGCGTGCCTACCGCGCCTTTGTGGCCAAGGGCAAGCCCGTGTTCGAGGGCAACTGATGAACCCGCTGGACCACCTGGACTGGCCTTTTTTTGAGCCCCGGCACCGCGCCTTGGCGCAGGCGCTGGACAGCTGGGCGCAGACCCACGTGCGCGATGTGCATGGCCACGACGTGGACGCCCAGTGCAAGCAGCTGGTGCAGCAGTTGGGTAGCGGCGGCTGGCTGCAGCATGCAGTGGCTGGCACGGCTTACGGCGGCGCTGCCGATGTCATCGACACCCGCATGCTCTGCCTGGCCCGCGAAACGCTGGCGCGGCACAACGGCCTGGCCGACTTTGCCTTTGCGATGCAGGGCTTGGGGTCGGGCGCCATTTCGCTGGCCGGCACCGTGGAACAGAAGTTGCGCTGGCTTAAGCCCGTGTCGCGTGGACAGGCGATCAGCGCTTTTGCCTTGAGTGAACCGGATGCGGGGTCGGACGTGGCAGCCCTGCAGTGCGCCGCGCAAATAGACGGCAACTTTGCGGTGTTGAACGGCGAAAAAACCTGGATCAGCAACGGCGGCATCGCAGACTTCTACGTCGTCTTTTGCCGCACCGGCGAAGCACCGGGTTCGCGCGGCATCAGCGCATTTGTCGTCGAAGCCGGCACGCCCGGGTTCGAGATCGCCGAGCGCATCGACGTCATCGCCCCACACCCACTGGCCCGCCTGCGCTTCAACAACTGCCGCGTGCCGCTGACCCACCGCATCGGCGCCGCTGGCGAAGGCTTCAAGGTGGCCATGCGCACGCTGGACGTGTTTCGCACCAGCGTGGCCGCCGCGGCGCTGGGCTTTGCCCGTCGCGCGATGGAAGAAGGCCTGGCCCGCGCCAAGAGCCGCCCGATGTTTGGTGGCCACCTGGCCGACTTCCAGCTGACGCAAGCCAAGCTGGCGCAGATGGCGTTGACCATCGACAGCGCGGCCTTGCTGGTTTACCGCGCCGCCTGGGAGCGCGACCAAGGCAAAAACGTCACCCGGCAGGCAGCCATGGCCAAGCTCGCCGCCACTGAAGGTGCGCAGCAAGTCATCGATGCAGCCGTGCAGCTGTTTGGCGGCCTGGGTGTGGTCAGCGGTGTGCCGGTCGAGCGCCTGTACCGCGAGATCCGTAGCCTGCGCATCTACGAAGGCGCCACCGAAGTGCAGCAGCTGATCATCGGCCGCGACCTGATCAAGGAAACCCCATGAGGGCGCCGGGCCGCCCCCAAGCACTCATACCGAAGCGCGCAGCGCGAAGGAAGTCGCCATGAGCAAAACCGTTCTGCAACCCGCCCACTGGGCCCGCCCCAAGGGTTATGCCAACGGCGTGGCCGCCAGTGGCCAGCAGATATTTGTCGCCGGCATGATCGGCTGGGACGCCCAGGGCCAATTCCACACCGACGACCTGGTCGGCCAGGTGCGCCAGGCACTGCAAAATGTGGTGGAAGTGCTGGCTGCAGCCGGCGCGCAGCCTGCACACATCACCCGCATGACCTGGTACCTGACCGACAAACGTGAATACCTGGCCCGCGGCCGCGAGATCGGCGCTGCGTTTCGCGAGCTGATTGGCGACTTCGGCATCGCGATGACCGCCGTGCAGGTGGTGGCGCTCATCGAAGACCGCGCACAGGTCGAGATCGAGGTCACCGCTGTGGTGCCCGTCTAAGCTATCCATCAACACATTCAAGAAAGAGGCATCCTCATGGCCACCAAGGCAAGTTTTCACTGGGACGACCCGCTGCTGCTGAATTCGCAGCTCACCGATGACGAGCGCCAGGTGCGTGAAGCGGCGCAGGCCTATTGCCAGGACAAGCTGGCACCGCGTGTGTTGCAAGCTTTTCGCAACGAAAAAACCGACGCCGCCATCTTCCGCGAAATGGGCGAGTTGGGCCTGCTGGGGGCCACCATTCCCGAAGCCTACGGCGGCGCCGGCCTGAACTACGTCTGCTACGGCCTGGTGGCGCGTGAAGTCGAACGTGTGGACAGCGGCTACCGCAGCATGATGAGCGTGCAAAGCTCGCTGGTGATGTTGCCGATCAACGTCTTTGGCACCGAAGCGCAAAGGCAGAAGTACCTGCCCAAGCTGGCGCGGGGTGAATGGATCGGCTGCTTTGGCCTGACCGAGCCCAATCACGGCAGCGACCCCGGCAGCATGGTCACGCGCGCCAAGGCCGTGCCCGGTGGCTACTCTTTAAGCGGCAGCAAGATGTGGATCAGCAACAGCCCCATCGCCGACGTGTTTGTGGTCTGGGCCAAGGACGACGCCGGCGCCATCCGCGGCTTCATCCTGGACAAGGGCATGAAGGGCCTGAGCGCGCCGGCCATTCACGGCAAGGTGGGCCTGCGTGCCAGCATCACCGGTGAGATCGTGATGGACGGCGTGTTCTGCCCTGAAGAAAACGCCTTCCCCGATGTGCGCGGCCTGAAAGGCCCTTTCACCTGCCTGGACAGCGCGCGCTACGGCATTTCCTGGGGCGCGCTGGGCGCGGCTGAAGACTGCTGGCACCGCGCCCGCCAATACGTGCTGGACCGCCAGCAGTTTGGCAAGCCGCTGGCGGCCAACCAGTTGATTCAAAAGAAGCTGGCCGACATGCAGACCGAAATCACGCTGGGCCTGCAGGGCTGCCTGCGCCTGGGCCGCATGAAGGACGAGGGCACGGCGTCGGTCGAGATCACCAGCATCATGAAGCGCAACAGCTGCGGCAAGAGCCTGGACATTGCACGCACCGCGCGCGACATGATGGGCGGCAACGGCATCTCTGATGAATATGGCGTGGCGCGCCACTTGGTCAATCTGGAGGTGGTCAACACCTATGAAGGCACGCACGACATCCATGCGCTGATCCTGGGGCGCGCGATGACCGGGATTGCGGCGTTCTGAAGGACCTGCGCCAACGTCAAGCAGGCGCCAGGCGCTGCAACAATCGAGTGGCCAAATGGGCCGCCGCGCCATGCCAGTTCACGTCTACCCCCAGGCTGCGCAGGTCCACCGTCTGCAAGCCGGCGTAGCCGCAGGGGTTGATGCGCGCAAAGGGCTCCAGATCCATGGCCACGTTCAGCGCCAGGCCGTGGTAACTGCGATGTTGGCTGACCTTGATGCCCAAAGCGGCAATCTTGCCCAAGCCCTTGAAGGGGTCGATGCTGGCCGTGTGCAGCACCGCGTGGCCAAAGGGGTCGGCCAGGCGCACATAGATGCCCGGTGCACCGCGCACGCGGTGACCGGTGACCCCCAGGTCGGCCAGGGTGTCGATCAGCGCGGCCTCGATGCGAAAGACGTATTCCTTGACGTAGATGCCCAGACGTCGCAGGTCCACCAAGGGGTAAGCCACCACCTGCCCTGGCCCGTGGAAGGTGACCTGGCCACCGCGGTCGGTGCGCACCACTGGGATGTCGCCCGCCAGCAGCACGTGTTCGTCGCGCCCGGCCACGCCTTGGGTGAAAACGCGGTCGTGCTCGACCAGCCAGAGTTGGTCTTCGGTGCCCTGGCTGCGCGCCGCCGTGAAGGCACGCATGGCGGCTTCAACTTCAACGTAAGGGCGACGGCCCAGGTGGTGGATGTGCATGGTTGGGCAGGTCTGCGAGCGCCTGGGGTTCTTGTGCTGAGCCCAGGCTCAGATGATGTTGCTTTCCAGCAGCGGTCGGCCATCCAGCAGGCGCTGAGGCGACAGTGCCGACAGAGAAGGCGCCTGGCTGCTGCCACCCGCGACCAGCGCCGCCAGCGCGCTGCCCACGGCCGGCGCTTGCTGCATGCCGTGGCCCGAAAAACCACAAGCCGTGTAGACGTTGCGCCAACCCGGCAAGGCACCCGCCAAGCCGTTGTGGTCAAAGTGGTTCATCTCGTAGTAGCCGGCCCAGCTGGACTGCACGCGCAGCGCTTCCAGCGCCACAACCCGCTTTGCCAGCGTGGGCCAGATGACGTCGTCAAACAGCCCATGGTCGATGTTGTGCAGCGGCGGCTCGTCGGGGTCCCCGGGCCAGGGCTGGCGCGGTGGCGCACCCGCCAGAAAACGCCGTCCTGAAGCGCCATCGGGCCTGAACCACACGCCGCTGGGGTCGATGACCAAGGGGCAGCCGGCCAAGCGCGCCGGCGTGTCCAGCACAAAAACATCGCGCTTGCGCGGCGAAACCGGCAGCGCCACGCCCAGCTGCGCCGCCAAAGGTGCGGTCCAGGCGCCCGCTGCCAGCACCACGGCGCCAGCCTGCAACCGGCGCCCATCTGCGCAGTGCACGGCCGCAACACGGTCGACCACGGCTTCGAAACCGGTGGCGTTGGCGGCCATGAACTGGGCCCCGCAAGAAATGGCTTTGCGTCGAAAGGCCTGATGCAGGGCGGGGCCGTCAAACCAGCCTTCCCCGCTCAGCCCCAGGGCCCCCAGCGTCAGGTCGCTCACGGTCAGCCAGGGGAAGCGATGTTGCAGTTGCTCTGGGCTCAGCAGGTCCACGTCGGCACCAGATTTCACCTGTTGGGGATGTTGGGACCGCAGAGCAGCGGCACCCTGCGCGCCAGCCAGGTACAGGTAGCCGGGCTCCACCAGGCCCAGCCCAGGAGCGTCGCCGTTCACAGCAAGCTCATCGGA
Source organism: Rubrivivax sp. (assembly GCA_043774975.1). Classification (GTDB taxonomy): domain Bacteria; phylum Pseudomonadota; class Gammaproteobacteria; order Burkholderiales; family Burkholderiaceae_C; genus Rubrivivax. The sequence goes on along the minus strand of JAYVSX010000300.1, from coordinate 15,729 downwards.
CACGCGGCGCAAAAAGCCCAGGCTCCACTGCGACAGCGCGATATTGATGGGCTGCGAAAACTGCTGGCGGATGGAGCTGGCCGACAACGCGCTGGAGGCACGCGCAAAGCTCGGGTCGCGTTCCAGCACGGTGGCACGCACGCCGTGGTCGCGGGCCAAAAAACAAGCGGTAGCGGCGCCCATGACGCCGCCACCGATGATCAACACTTCTGAATGCATGCGGGCAGTGTAGGCAGTTGGCGGGCGACCCGGCCAGGCCACCCACCGTCCAACCTCAACCGCCGGCTCAGCTCAGAACATCGCCTTGAACTGCACGCCAAAGGTGCGCGGCTCGTTGATGAAACCGGTGAGGTTGTTGAAGTCGATGCCACCGACCACTCGAATCTGGTTGGTGATGTTGCGACCGAAAGCCGCCACGTCGTACTTGCCACCGCCCCAGCTGTAACCCACGCGCAGGCCACCTTCGGTCAACGCCTTGCCGGTGAATTCCACCGACTCGTACAGGAAGAAGTTGACCTTGCTGCGGTGCACCCAGTCGGTGAAGATGTAGAGGTCGCCGTTGCCGATGGGTTGGGTGTACTTCAGCGTGAAGTTGCCGGTGAGCTTGGGCGCTTGCGGCAGTGGGTTGCCGTCGATCAGGGCCACCGTGTTGCCACCCCGCGTGGTGGTGGGGTCGGTCACCGTGCAGGCAGCGCAGAAGGCCACCGCCAGGTTGCCGTCTTGCAGCTTGGTGTCGTTGTAGCCCACGCCCACGGTGGCCAGAACACGGTCTGACAGGAAGGTTTGGAAATCAAGTTCGAAGCCCTGGCCCTTGGCCTTTTTGGCGCTGAGCAGGATGTTGGCGTTGGCAGCGCCACCCACCGCTGTCAACTGCAGGTCTTTCACGGTGTAGCTGAAGACGCCAAAGGCGATGCGGGCGCGACGCCCGAAGAGGTCGGCCTTCACGCCAGCCTCAACGGACGTGTTGTTTTCAGGCCCCGCCACCGACTGCCCGTTGAAGGCGCCTGCGCCCTGCACGCTGGAGGCACGGAAGCCCGTGCCGGCGCGGGCGTAGAGCGAGGTGCTCTTGTCCAGCGCATAGGTGCCGCTCAGGTCCCAGTTCAACTTGTTGTCACTGGGCGCCGCGGTGGTGGGGCCCTGAGCTTGCAACTGGGCCAGCGTGCACTTGCCCAGCAGCATGCAGGGCACAAAGCCGCTGCTGTTGTAGGCCTCGACCACGAAGTCCTTCTTGTCACGGGTGTAGCGCAGGCCGCCGCGCACTTTGAGATCAGGCGTCACCGCCAGCGTGGCGGCGCCAAACACCGCCAGGGCGGTGTTTTGCTGGCGCACCCGTTGATAGCCATCTTGCGCGCTGGCGGCCAGGCTGTCGTAGCTGAAGCTCTCGATCTTGTAGTCTTCCTTGAAGGCAAACACACCCGCCTGCCAACTGATGGCGCCGCTGGTTTCGGACTCCAGGCGCAGCTCTTGGGTCAGTTGCTGGTGCTTGGGGATGCCGTCGGCCGACTCCGATGCAAACGGGATGTTGCCCGGCCCGAAGTTGCCCGCGCCCAGGAAGCTGGCGCCGTAGCCACCGTCGATGTCGCCGCGGCTGTAGGCGCGCACGGTTTCGATGCCGGTGATGGCGTGCAGCGACATGCCCGGCAAACCGATTCGCAGGCGCAAGCTGCCGCCGTAGTTCTGCAACTCGGCGCGGTTTTGGCCATCGTTGCTGATCTTGCGTTCGTCAAAGCCAGCCACCAGGTTGTTGGTGCCGGGTTGGATGATGTTGGCGCGGAAGAGGCGGGCCGATCCGTTGAGGTCGCGCGCATGCACGTTGAGCAGCGCGTTGTAGGCCTTGCCACCGTCAAACTGCAGCTGCGCCCGCATGGCGTTGTCGCGGTAGCCTTCCAGCTCGCGGGTGGGGCTGCTGGCAATCGTGTTCTCGACCCAGTCGTCACGCGACTGGCTGAGCACCGAAATGCGCATGCCCACGTTCTGGCCCAGCGGGATGTTGCCGGCCGCTTCGGCGTTGACGGTGCTGAAGGTGCCAAAAGAAAGGCTGCCATAGCCTTCGGCTTTTTTGCCCGGGCGCACCGACTCGAACTTCACCACGCCGGCCGGTGTGTTGCGGCCAAAGAGCGAGCCTTGCGGGCCGCGCAGCACTTCAACGCGGTCAACGTCAAAGATGGGGAAGCCCTTCAGGATGGAGTTTTCCTGCACCACGTCGTCATAAACCAGCGACACCGGCTGCGACGCGTTGAGGCGGAAGTCGGTGTTGCCGTAGCCCCGGATGTAAAAGCGCGGGAAGGCCCGGCCGAAGGACGATTCGATGTTCAGGCTGGGCACCCGGCCGCTGAGTGCGCGCAGGTCCTGGCCGCTGGTGGCCAGCGCCTCGAGCACGTCGCCTTGCAGCGCGGTGACGGAACTGGGCACGTCGCGGATGTTCTCCAGCCGGCGCTCGGCCGTCACGGTCACCACCTGCAATTCCCCAGGCGCTGCGGTCTGCGCCGATGCACCCACATGAAGAGCCAGGACGGCTGCGGCGGCTACAGCGTGGTGCACGGGGAAGGGGTTGCGCTGGGTCATGAATGCTCCTCTGGGGGGTTGGCTGGCAGTGGCATGATGATGCCGTCAAGCACCCCTGAATTTGGTGAAGGCGAGACCCACAGCACGCCAATTGACGCCTGCAGGCAACACCGCCCGCCTCTCACCGCCTCTGACCGCCACCCATGCCCATGCAGATCCTCAGCGCAGAACAGAAGTCGAGTTTGGGGGACCAGGGCTATCTGGTCCTGCCCGGGTTCAAGGCCGCGGCTCAACTGCAGGCCGCCACCCGTCGGGCCCACGCCATCGTTGAAGCCTTTGACCCCGAGGCCGGTGCCAGCCGCTTTTCCACCCGCGACCGCAGTCTGGTGGCCGACGCTCAGCTGATCGCGTCGGCCAGCAACGTGCACTGCTTCTTTGAAGAGGAGGCCTTGGACGCCCATGGCCAGTTGACGGTGCCCAAAGCGCAGTCCATCAACAAGATCGGTCACGCGCTGCATGACCTGGACCCGGTGTTTGTCGACTTCAGCCACGGCCCAAAGCTGGCGGGCCTGGCACAAGATTTGGGGCTGCAGCAACCCCAGGTCTGGCAGAGCCAGATCATCTTCAAGCAGCCGCGCATTGGCGGCGAGGTGGGCTGGCACCAGGACGCCACGTTTTTTGTCACCACGCCGCACACCGTCACGACCTTCTGGTTTGCGCTGGAAGACGCCACGCTGGACAACGGCTGCCTGTGGGTGCAGCCCGGCGGACACCACTCGCCACTGCGCGAGCAGTACATCTGTGAGGACGGCAAATTGCGCATGCAGTCTTTGGACGGCACGCCATGGCCGCAGACCACCACCGCGCTGCCGTTGCCGGTGGCGGCTGGCACCCTGGTCGTGTTTCATGGCCTGCTGCCGCACTACAGCGCCGCCAACCGGTCGGCGCGCTCGCGCTTGGCCTACACGCTGCACGTGACCGACGGCAGGGCCACCTACTCACCGCAAAACTGGCTGCAGCGCCAAGCCGCTTTCCCGGCGCGGGGCCTGGATTGAACGAACCGCACCATGGCGGGTGCAGCGGCAACACCGTCACGCTGCGGCTGACCGACCTGGTCGACAGCGCAGCCCTGGCCGAGCGCCTGGGCGATGCGTCCATGGGCTTGATCGGGGACGCCCACGACCGCATGGCCCGCGCTATGCTGATCGCGCGGGCTGCTCGCGCGGGAGAGACCCTCTCTGCACTGAGGCCGCGGCGCTTTATCGCGTATCGTCCTTACAAGCCTGACAGCGCCATGGGGAGCCCTTCATTTGACGGACCCCCCCTTGGGCTGGCGGCGTTGGCAAGGCTTTCAAACACGCACCGTGGAATGGCAGCCACCCTCTCCAAGAAAGCAGGCATGAACCATCAGATGGGCGGTACTTCCGCTCCGCAATTCCTTCTCCCAGCGGTTTGCCGGGCCCACTCACTCTGTGGGAGCCACGGCCTTGATTGAAACGCTGCCGGTTGTGGTGTCGGCCCATCCCCACGCCCCTTTGCACGACCCGGCCACCATCCGCGCGCGCTGCGCTGGCGTGCTGGGCGCGGTTGAACAAGGGGTCAGCCCCAGCTTCAAGCTCAAGCGCGACGCCCTGGCGCCGCTGGCCGACCGCGTAGCGGCCCTGACCCGACAGCGCTTTCCCGATTTGGTGGTGCCGCTGCACAGCCGCTGGCGGCACCTGGAAACCGGCGGCCCGTCACGCCAGGACGAACTGAACCAACGCCTGGCGGGGCGCCTGCCGGCTGAAGTGGCCCGGGTGCAGGTGGACCTGATCGTGATCAGTTGCCTGCTGAGCGGCGGCGCTGGCGCCAACTGGATCTACTCGGAATCGGAGGCCCTTAGCGCCGCGGCTTTGCCAGCGGCCGCGCCCGAAGACCTGCTGGCACTGCTGGACCAGGCCGCTGCCCGGCGGCCCACGCCAGCGGTCGAAGAACCGTCCCTCGCTTCACCTGTGGCGCCCGCCGCCACCTTCCGTCAAGCCGAAGGCCTGGCGGTGGCCAGTTTTCGAGCCTTCATGGCCGGCGCTTTTTCGTCCCAGGCCGGTGACCCACAGCGCGCCGACGCCACAGCGCTGCGCCATGTCGACGCCGCAGCACTGCGCGCCATCTTCCAAAGCAGCCCCAGCAACCCGGTGGTGGGGCTGGACGCCCGCGCGGCCATGCTGGCGCGCTTGGGCCACGCTTTGCAGGACGAAGCCGCGCGCGACGCAGCCCGGGGCTTGCCGGCCCAAGCTCGCCCGGGCCTGCTGTTCGACCGCATCACCGGCTATGGCACGCTTCAGGAGGTCAGCGCCACCGAGGTGCTGGGCCATGTCTTGCGTGTGTTTTTGTCGGTCTGGCCGTCGGGCAGCAAAGTGCAGGGCCTGCCGGCCGGCGATGTGTGGCCCCACCTGTGGGCCGGGTCCACCGTGGCCGGCCAACAGCGAGACCGCACCACCGAGGGCTGGGTGCCGTTTCACCAATTGGCGCAGTGGATCACCTGCTCACTGCTGGAGCCCTTGACCTGGGCCGGCATCCGGGTCACGGGTGTCGACGCCTTGACGGCCCTGCCAGATGCCCGCAACGCAGGCCTGTTGATCGACGCCGGTGTGATCGTGCCGCGCGATCCGCGCCTGCTGGCACGGACCTGGAAACCACAGGACGAACTGGTCATCGAGTGGCGCGCCATGGCGGTGGTGCTGCTGGACGAGCTGGCCGTGCTGGTTCGCCAAAGGTTGGGCCTGACGGCCGAGCAGCTGCCGATGCCTTGCTTCATGGAAGGTGGCAGCGACGCGGCGGGCGTCGAATGGGCCAGGTCCTTGCGCCCCGATGGGACGCCGCCCTTGCGCCTGGAAAGTGACGGCATCCTGGTTTAGGACAGCCGCAGGTCCGCACACCCACTCGGCCGCGCCTGCTGATCCTGGATCAAGACGTACGCCCACCAACAGAAAGACTTCCGGCTGCAAGGGCGTCGATGACCTGAGAGGTCAAGCCCGCTTGTGTTGCCTCAACGCGGGCGGTAAGGGTCCGCGTAGCCCAGGTCCATCAGAACCTGGCTCTCCAGGGCTTCCATTTGGGCCGCCTGCTCGTCGTCTTCGTGGTCATGGCCTTGGGCATGCAGGGTGCCGTGCACCAGCAGGTGGGCGTAATGGGCTTCAAGCGCCACGCGTTGATCCTGTGCCTCCTGGGCCACCACAGGGGCACACAAAACCAGGTCGGCCATCACCACCGGCTCATGCTGGTAGTCAAAGGTCAACACGTTGGTGGCGTAGTTCTTCTGGCGATACTCGCGGTTGAGCGACTGGCCCTCCTGCGCGTCGACGATGCGAACGGTGATCTGGCCGGGCCGCAGCAAAGCGGCCCGCACCCACCGCGCCACACGGTGGCGTGGCAGCAGGTCGCGGTGGCGCTTGTCGGCAAATTGAAGCGACAGTTGAAGCGCGGGTTGGCTCATGGGGCTGTGCGGCCTGTCGGCAGCAGACGCTCGGCTGCTTCACCGTTGCGGGCCGGCAGCTGCTCATAGGCATCCACGATGCGGGCCACCAGCGGGTGGCGCACCACGTCGGCCGCAGTGAAGCGGGTAAAGGCCACGCCCTCCACACCTTGCAAGACGTGCGCAGCCTCCACCAGTCCACTGGGTGTGCCCGGCGGCAGGTCGATCTGGCTCACGTCGCCCGTGACCACGCACCGGGCGCCAAACCCGATGCGGGTGAGGAACATCTTCATCTGTTCGCGTGTGGTGTTCTGGGCCTCGTCCAGGATCACGAACGCGTGGTTGAGCGTGCGCCCGCGCATGAAGGCCAAGGGCGCGATCTCGATCAGCCCCTTGTCAAAGGCCTTGGTCACGCGGTCAAAGCCCATCAGGTCATACAGCGCGTCATACAAAGGGCGCAAATAGGGATCGACCTTTTGCGCCAGGTCACCGGGCAGGAAGCCCAGCCGTTCGCCCGCCTCCACAGCCGGGCGGGTGAGCACGATGCGTTGCACACCCTGGCGCTCCAGCGCGTCCACCGCGCAGGCCACCGCCAGGAACGTCTTGCCGGTGCCAGCCGGACCGATGCCCAGCGTGATGTCGTGCGTCAGCATCTGCCGCAGGTACTGCAACTGGTGCGGCGTGCGGCCGCTGAGGTCGCTGTGGCGGGTGTGCAGCACCACCGGCTCTTGCGCACCCACCGGTGCCACTGCAGCACCTTCAACCGCCGTGGCGTCGGCCAACATCCACTGCAGAGTCTGTTCGTCGATGGCGCGTGCAGCACGGGCATACAGCGTGTCCAGCAGCTTGGCCGTGCGCTCCACCGCCACGGCCGGCCCTTGGATGCGAAAGGTGGCCTCGCGGCGGGACAGGCTCACCCCCAAGGTCGACTCGATCAGGCGCAGGTGCTCTTCCAAGGGCCCACACAGCTGCGCCAGGCGACGGTTGTCGGGCTCTTCGAAGGTATGGCGGCGAATCAAGGCATTGGCAATTTGCGCACGGGTCCGCATTGTCGCAGCGCCGGCCCGCCCTGGTGGGCGTGCAGAATCAGCGGCGCCATGCGGACCCCCCATTTCCTGTCGTTGCTTTTGTGCTTGTGCTTGTGCTTGTGCTTGAACCTGCTGGGCTCAGCGGCGGCGCTGGCTGCGCCGGCGCCAGTGCTGCAGTTGCGCCTGGCCCTGACGGTGGCCGGGCAAGAACAAACGTTTCCGCAAAACCGGCCGGGGCTGGAAGTTTCGCTGCCGCACGAGTGGGCCCGCACCCACCCCGGGTTTGCCGGCACGCTGTGGTACCGCCTGGCCCTGCCGCCGCACGCCAGCACCGACCCGGGCGATCCGTTGGCGCTGCTGGTGCCCCGCGTGTGCAGCAACCTGGAGGTGTATCTCAATGGGCACCTGTTGCACAGCGGCGGCCGCATGACCGCGCCGCTGACCAACAACTGCAACCACCCGCAGTTGATGGCCTTGCCTGCCGCGTTGCTCCAGCCCGAGGGCAACGTGTTGGACCTGCGGGTCAGCGGCCATGCTTTGACGTCTTCAGGCTCACGGCTGCGCTCCGGTGGCTTGTCGGTGTTGAGCGTGGGGTCGATGTCGACGCTGGCTGATCAGCGGGCTAGGCAGACGGCCGTTCAGGTCAGCGCACCGCAGGCCGTCAGCGCCACGTTGGTGCTGATGGGTGGATTCATGTTTGTGCTGGGTTTCATCAACCGGCGCGAAAGCCATTTGGCCTATTTCGGTGCCCTGTGCGTGGGCCTGGCGTTGGTCAACATGCGCTTGTGGCTGCGCGATGTGCCGCTGGGAAATCTGGCCATGGAGTTCTTGCTCTGCGCGCTGCTCGGCTTCATCACCTGGGCAGCGGTGCAGTTTTTGCTGCGCTATGCAGGCCTGCGTTTTGGCGCGGTGGATCGGGCCTTGCCTTTGCAATGCGCGGCGCTGGCCTTGAGCCTGTTGGCCGCCGGGCCGGTTCACTTCAACACGGTGGCCAACATCTGGTATGCGGTATTGGCCGCCGAAGTCACTGCGGCGGCCGTGCTGCACCTGCGCAAACGCTGGCACACCCGTTCAGCCTGGTTGATGGCCACCTTCCTGGCCTGCATCGGCGTGGCGGGCCTGTTGGAAATCTGCGCCCAGTGGTGGCACGTGCCGCCCACCGCAACCCACCTCACGGGTTTGTTGGTGCCGGTGATCCTGGTCATGGTGGGCTTGCGTCTGGTGCAGCAGCACGGCCACGCGCTTTACCAGGCCGAGCAACACAAGGTGCAGTTGGAACAGCGCGTACGTGAAGCCACTGCAGAGATCGAGCGCAACTTTCGCCAGCTGTCCGAATTGCGCGTGGAACAGGTCACCGAACGCGAGCGCAAGCGCATCGCCGCCGACCTGCACGACGACCTGGGGGCCAAGCTGTTGACCATCGTGCACACCAGCGAATCAGAACGCATCAGCACGCTGGCGCGAGAAGCCCTGGAAGAGATGCGGCTGTCGGTGCGCGGCCTGACCGGCAAGCCGGTCCGTCTGGCCGACGCGCTGGGCGACTGGCGAGCCGAAGTCATCGCCCGCTTGGGACAGGCCGGCATCGAGGGCGAGTGGGAAGCCCCTGAAGATCTGCCCCAGACCCTGAGCGCCCGCGCTTACGTGCAGACCACGCGCATCCTGCGCGAGGCCACCAGCAACGTCATCAAGCACAGCGGCGCCAGCAGTTGCAGCATCACCGCCGCCATCGCCGACGGCGACTTCCAACTGACGGTGCAGGACAACGGCGACGGCATCTCCAATGAGATCGACGGGCGTCTGGACCGCGGCCACGGCCTGGCCAGCATGAAGAACCGCGCCAAACAGCTGCAGGGGCAGTGCCTGGTGGAGAGCGGCCCAGGCTACGGAACCGTGATACGTCTCACGGTTCCGCTGGATCGCGCCACGGCGCCCTCGTGAAGCGTGGGCGCAGGTCGATAACATCCCAGTTGACCAACGCCAAAACCCTTGATGAAAACCATCTTGCTGCTCGAAGACCTGCCCGAGATTCGGGCATGGCTGCGCAAATTGGTGCTGCAGGTGTTCCCTGGCGCCACCATCTCGGAGAGCGCGCGTGTCAGCGACGCCATGGGTCTGGTGGCCGCCGTGAAGTTTGACTTGGCCCTGGTTGACCTGGGTTTGCCCGATGGTTCGGGTGTGGACGTGGTGACCAAGTTGCGTGACATGCAACCCGATGCGCAGAGTGTCGTTGTGACCATTCACGACGACGACGAACACCTGTTCCCGGCACTGCAGGCGGGTGCGTTTGGCTACATCCTAAAAGAACAAGCGCGCGAACTCATCACCGAACAACTTCAGCGCATCAGCCAAGGCGAGCCACCGCTGTCGCCCAGCATTGCCAGGCGCGTGATGGCCTACTTCAGCGCCAAGGCCAAGCCACAGGCGGCTTCAGCCAATGCCATGCCCAGCGTCAACCTGACCGACCGCGAAAGTGAAGTACTGTTGCGGGTGGCCAAGGGTTACACCCTGCCTGAAATCGGGGTTCAGCTGGGCTTGTCGCGGCACACCATCGCCGACTACGTGAAACAGATTTACCGCAAGCTCAACGTGAGCTCGCGCGCCGAGGCCGCGCTGGAGGCGCAGCGCCTGGGTCTGTTCCGCTGAGCAAGGCTCAGGGGCTGACCTGGCCCTGCAGCTCCCCTTGCCCGTGACGGGCCAGGCCAGCGCGCTCAGGCGTGCTGGTGAGCACCATCAGCATGTCCGCGTACCAGGTGCAGTTCAGACCCAGGGTCTCGTCCTGCACCCGGTCACGCCCAGTCATATCCAGGCTAGCGGAGTGCACGCCCAGCAGTTTCCAAGGCAGCACCGCGCCTTGGGCGGCGGCTGTGGAGTCACGCAGCACCACGGGCGAGCCGCTGGTGCCGCGGTGGGTGCGCGCGTCGGTCAAGAAGTAGCCTTGACCCTGGAAGCGCAAGCCGTAGGCTGAAGCCACCACCGCCTGTCGCACCACCGGCAAGTGGTGCAAGGTGTCGTGAAAGCCCAGCGGAAAGCCCACGATCAGCACCGAGCTGCCGACCTCCACATCACCATCCACGGCCTGGATGTGTTCGGGCGTGAAAGGGCGGATCACCGCGCCCTTGGGCAGGGCGCTGCGGTCCAGCTCGATCAACGCCACGTCGATCTCGCCCGCAGTGTCTTCGCCCTGGCGCCACTGGCTCTTGCCGTCCTCGTACAGCATCACCGAAAACCCGGTCGACTTGGCCAGGTCGGCTTCGTGGGTGTGAACTTCGATCTCGATGCGGTTGGGGAAGTGCTTGCTGGGTTTGTCAATCAGCACATGGCGGCTGGTCACCAGATACAGCCGCTGGTCACGCTCGAAGAAAAAGCCACTGGCGTGGGTCATCGGCCTGTCGTGTTCAAAGGTGCCGATGCGCGCTGCGCTGAGCAGCAAGGAGTCGATCATGTGAAACCTTTTGCCGAGCGCCACAGCAACGTGCCGTCAGCACTTGCCAAGTGATGCGGATGCCCAGCCAGGAAACGACTGGGGAAGACCCTGACCATATCACCCACCACCCCCTGCAATCGACGGGTGGCAAAGACTTGTTGGGGTGTTAACGTGACCTCGCATCTTGAGCATCCCATGACCCAGCCTCTGCACCGCACACCCGCCCCTCGCCAAGAGGAATTGCGCCACGCACTGCCCGCCACGGTCTCACTGCTGAAGCAGCACCGCGCGGCCGACATCGCCGAGAACGACATCAACGACTACGTCACCCTGAACTGGTTGGAGTGGAACGGCGGCAGTCTGCGTCTGACCGTCACGGGCGACAACGTCTGCCGGCAACAGCGCGTGCTCTGACCGCGCTTCACCCGAGGCAGCTCGCTCTGCTTGAGCCGGCGCCTCAGCGTTCGCGGAACGCTTCGGTGGACTTGAGCAAAGGCGTGAACAAAAAGCCCAGCACGGTGCGCTGCCCGGTGCGGATTTCCACCGTGCCGGTCATGCCGGGCAAGATGGACAGGCTCCTGTCGCCCTTCTGCACGTTGGGATGCAGATCACCCCCGTCGGCACGCACCAAGGCGCGATACCAGGTGCCTTCAGGCGCCGTCGCCCGGTCCGGGTCACCCAGCGCGTCGGGGCTGATGGCCTGCACCACACCCTTGAGGCTGCCATAGATGGTGTATTCGTAGGCGCTGAGCTTGATCTCCACCGGCTGGCCCACCTTCACGAAGCCGATGTCGGCCGGACGCACACGCGCTTCCACCATCAGGTTCTCGCCCACCGGCGCCAGCTCCATGATCGGCGCACCCGCGGGCACCACCCCACCCAGTGTGTTGATGCGAATCTGTTTGACAACGCCCCGCACCGGCGACACCAAGGTGCTGCGGCGCAGAACGTCGTCGCGCACCACCATTTGCTCTTCCATCAACGAGAGCTCCGTGCTCACCCGCACCAGCTCGCTGCTGGCTTCCTGACGGAAGCGGTTGAGGCGCTCGTGGGTTTGCAGATGGAGTTCATTGACCTGACGGCGCACGCGCATGACCTCGACATCGCTCATCAAGCCTTTGCTGGACAGCGCCGCCGCCATCTCGAGCTCGCGGTTGAGCAAGGCGATGCTGCGCCGGTTGGTCTCGACGGCGTCATTCAGCGCCGTCTGGCGAGCCTGAAAACTGGCCGTCTCTCCTTGCACGAGGGTCTTGGACAGCTCGTCCGGAAAACTCAGCGCCTTGCCCGAGGCCTCAGCCTGCAAACGGGCCAGCGCGCCTTTCAGGGCCAGGCGTTTGGCCTGGCCTTCGGCTTGCTGGGCTTCCACACGCGTGGGGTCCAACAGCGCCAGAGCCTGGCCCACGGCGACCTTCTGACCTTCACGCACCAGCAATTCGCGCAGGATGCCGCCTTCCAAGCTGGCAATGACTTGGTCGCGCCCGTCGGGCACCACACGGCCGTTGGCTTTGGCGACCACGTCCACCTTGGCCACCGCCGACCACGCCATGGCCGCCACCATGGCAGCCAGCATCAGGTAGACGGCCCACATGGCGGCCGGCGCCGGCTCCACCACCTGGGCCCCGGCCACGGCGCTGACAAATGGCATGTCGCGCGGCTGCAGCTCAGCAGACGTGGATGAGGTCTTCTTCAGTCCGAACATCGTTCACAGGCTCTCAGACCGCCGCTTCGCGCTGGACGGGCTGCGAGCTGGGGTGCATGTGCACGTTGCTGGCATTGCCGTCTTGCGGCGGCGGCGTTGGTCGTGCGCCGCTCAGGGCAGCCAGCACCTGGGCTTTGGGGCCGTCCATCACCACACGTCCATGGTCGATCACCACCACCCGGTTGACCAGCTCCAACACCGCCGGCCGGTGGGTCACCATCACCAGGGTGCAACTGCCGCAAGCCTGTTTGAGCTGACGCAGGAAAGCGACTTCGCTTTGCGCGTCCATCGAACTGGTGGGTTCGTCCATCAACAGGATCTGCGGCCGCGTGACCAGACAACGGGCCAGAGCCACCAGCTGACGCTGGCCGCCCGAAAGCAGGGTGCCGCCCTCACCTACCGGCAGTTCCCAGCCCTGCGGGTGGGTGGAGACCAGGCGGTCCAGCCCCGTGAGCTGGGCTACTTCGCCCAAGCGCGCGGGGTCGGCAGCGGGTCGGTCCAGCAGCACGTTGTCACGCAGCGTGCCGCTGAAAAGCTTGGGGTCTTGCGAAACAAAGCCCACACGCGCACGAAAGTCGGCCGGGTCGATTTGCCGCAGGTCAATGCCGTCGGCCTCGGCATGACCCTCGTTGGGCAGGTACAGCCCCGCCAAGAGGCGCAACACCGTGCTCTTGCCGCTGCCAATGCGGCCGAGCAAGGCCACCCGCTCTCCGGCTTCAAATTTCAGTGTCACCGATTTGAGGACCGTGGGGCCGGCCTCTGAACCACCGCCAGGGGCAGGGTAGGCAAAGCCCACCTCAGCCAAGCCGATGCGTCCGCTGAGTTCTCGTCGCGGCACATAGAGCTTGCCAGGCACTCTGTCCACGGGTTGCGCCATCACCCGATCCAAAGCACGCATGGCGGCCCGCGCGCCCTGGTAGCGAGTGGCCAACTGCACGACGCTGGTCAAGGGCGCCAAGGCACGCATGGCGAACATCACCGAACCGATCAAGGCGCCGGCTGTGATGACCTTGTCTTCGATCAGGTAGACACCCCAGACCAGCATGATCAGCGTCACCGCTTGCTGGGCGATGGCCGAAATGTTGACGGTCCACGAGGTGATCTTGCGGGTGCGCAGCATGCTGGTGGCATAGGCCGCGGTCGATTCTTCGTACTGGCGCAGGAAACGGCCCTGGGCGCCCGAAGCCTTGAGATCTTCGATGCCATCCACCGCCGACACCAGCACGCCATGCAAGTCGGCCGTTTGCTGCATGTGCGACATGGTGGCGCGGCGCAGGCTGCCCTGGATGATGGCCGACAGGCCCAGCATCAGCGGAATGGCGATCACCAGCACCCAGCCCAGCGGCCCGCCCACGGCAAAGACCATGGCCACGAAGATCAGGATGAAGGGCAAGTCGGAAAGGGCTGACAGCGTGGCTGAAGCAAAAAATTCGCGCACTTGTTCAATCTGTGCCAGGTGATGCGCATAGGCGCCGGCCGAGTCAGGGCGCTGTTCCATGCGCACGGCCAAGGTTTGCCGAAAGAGCATGCTGCCCACGATCAGGTCTGCCTTGCGACCCGCCATGTCGATCAGGTAAGCCCGCAGCTGACGGGCCATCAGGTCAAAGGCCAAGGCGATGGCCGCGCCGCTGGCCAAGGCCCACAGCGTGACGTAGGCCTGGTGCGGAATGACCTTGTCGTAGATGACGGAGGTGACCATGCCGGTGACCAACATCAAGACGTTGCTGAGCAACGCCGCCAGCAACGCGGAGCGGTAGTACGGCACAAAACGCCGCATCGTGCCCCACAGCCAGTGTTGGGCCGGGTCGCGCATCAGTTCGGCGTCTTGCGCCGCTTGCTTGGGCGTGGCCAGTGGTGTGGCCAACAGCGCAAAGCCGGTGTACTCGCTGCCCAGCTCAGCCTCGGTGGCGATGCAGGCGTGGTGTTCGCGGCCCGGCATGACGATGTCGTAACTGAGCACGCCACCGGCAGGATCGGCACGACGCGACACAACGATACAGGCGTCGCCTTCATTCAACAGCAGTACGGCCGGCAGCAGCAGCTGATGCAAGTCGGCCACGCGCCGTTGAACCAAGCCGGCGCTGAAGCCGGCTTCGCGCAGCGCCCGCAGTGCCTGGTCGGGGCCCAGCTTCTGGGCCACGGGCTGACCCGCCAACAGCGACTCCGGCGACTGTTCGCGGCCATGGTGGCGCGTCAACCAACTCAGCGCGTGGGCCAAGGGGTCGTTTTCGATGTCCCACCCCGATGTGGCCTGGCCCGGCGCGACAGGCGGCGGTTGCGCTGCCGCCTTGGGAGCCGGTGTTTGCGCTTCGTTCATGGAAGAAAGAGAGGTTTGGATTCCACGAACATTCAAGCCACAGTGACACCCGACCGGGCACGCAGGGCCAGGTCTTCAAACCGGGCCTCGATGTCGCGCACGATCTGCGGCACATCAAAGAGCGCCGATTGGCGGCCCCGCTCAACCAGGAAGCGTTTGTAGAAGGCCGCCCGAGCAGGCTCGCGCCCCAGCGTGATGGCCAAACGCTCGTAGTCGCGCAGGCTTTCGGTGACCAGGTCGGGCAGGCCCACGGCGTTCAGCAAGCTGCCCGCCATGCGACTGATGTAGGTGCGGCCGGCGCGGGTGATGATGGGCGTGCCCATCCACAGGGCGTCGCTGGCGGTGGTGCCGGCGTTGAACGGAAAGGTGTCCAGCATCAGGTCGGCCAGGGCAAAACGCGCCAGGTATTCGGCCGGTGAGACCCGGGGCGCAAAGATCAGGCGGTAACGCTCCACACCCTGCGCATCCGCAACGCGCAGCATGTTGTCGCGCGCCGTGTCGTTGTCGGCCAGCAACCACAACACGCTGCCAGGCACCGCCGCCACGATGCGCATCCACGCACCAAACATTTCGGCCGTGAATTTGTGGTTGTTGTTGAAACTGCAAAACACGAAGGCGTCTTCGGGCAAACCGTATCGCGCACGGTCGGGCCGGGCCGACACCTCGCGCTGGCGATCGCTGACCTGATAACAGCGGGGCAGGTACAGCGGCCGCTCGGTGCAGTAAGGCAGCAGGGCCGGTGGCATCACAAAACGGTCGGCCAGCATCCAGTCCACGCCAGGCAGCGCGCTGGTGCCCGGCAGGCCCAGATAACTGACCTGCACGGGCGCCGGGCGATGGCCCAGGATGGCCGGCCGCGCGCCGCTGGTCAGGCCTTGAAGGTCCACCAAGACGTCAATGCCGGCCTGTGCAATCAGTTTGGCCGCCGTCGCGTCGTCCACGCCAGTCAAGCGCACGTGGTGGTCCAGCGCGTGCAGGATGCGCAGACGCTGAGGTTGCTGCGATTCAGGGGTCCAGCAAAAACCCCACACCTCAAAACGGCTGCGGTCGTGCAACTCAAACAGTTCAGGGGTCAAGAGCCCCACCGCATGCATGTGCAAGTCGCCAGAAAGGTAGCCGATGCGAATGCGCCCACTGCGCGCCGGCATGCGGCTGTGCAGCGCTACGGCCGGTTGCTTGGGCACCTTCTCCTGAACAAAGCGTTGGGCGGCCAACAGTTGCAGCGCCGGGTCATCGTGCAGGCCCATCATGGCCAGCAGCGAGGTGCCCATCAGGAACTGGTTGGGCGTGACGTCACCCACCGCC
>JAYVSX010000299.1:0-6196 GCA_043774975.1 Rubrivivax sp. | reverse complement strand
CGCGCATCGGTCTCCTTGGCCTGGAAGAGCTGGCGGACGATGTCCCACCCTTCGGGTTGGTACACGCGCCCTCGGGCCAGCCGCGCCGCGATGTCTTCGGCCACCTCGTGCGTGGCCAGCGGGGTTATGACCACAAGCCCGGCCGAGGCAGGGTCTTGCTGCTCGTTGTCGCACAACGCTTCTCGTATGGCCAATGACGATTCGCACCACCGCAGCGCGAACTGGCGGCCACGTTGTGTCAGCGACTCAGGCCATGGCTGCCGCGCAGGGGCGCGGATGGCCACCGCTGCTGCGGTCGGATCACTGCTCAGCACCCGGTCTAGCTGCGCCGCGATCTGTGGCGTCGACAAACTCACAGCTGCGTTCCCTTGCGCTGCAGACGCCAGCTCAGCGTCAACTCAAGGTCCTGGTCTTTCGCCATGCGAGCCTTCAAGTCGTCGAGTGCGGCAGCGGCTGCCGCACCGCTCAGGTGAAGCTGCTGCTTCTCTTCGACGACCTCGGGTCCCATCGCTGCGGGCGCCGGTGGCAGAACCACAGGCGCCGGAGCCGGCGGCGTTCCAGGCGGCATAGGCGCAGGCGCAGGTGCCGGTGGCGGTGGCGGTGGCGCGGCAGCCGTCAGCAGCCGCATCGCGTCACGCTCCAACTCCTCAAGGCGCGACTTCAGCGGCAACACGTGCTCATCGCTGGTCAACGCCTCGGCCAATCGGCTCAGCACCGATGCAGCGGCATCGCGCCGGTGGTCTTGCAGATCACGCATGGCGTCGAACATGTCCCAGCGGGTGTTCGTCAGCGTGTCGACGCACGCCTGCGCTTGGCCCAGCGTTCTGCCAACGGCGGCATCGGATGTCAGCAGCGTGGCCGAGGCCAACGCGGCGACCACGTCGCCTTCGGCTGCCTGCGCCAACGATGCCAGCAGCCCCTGCGCCGACTCCGCCGTCTGTTGCCTGGCGCCGGCCACCCCCGGGGCGTACCGGGTCGAGCGATCGCGCACCTGAGCCACCAGCCGCGCCGTGGCATCGCGTTTCTGCGTGGCGGCCTGCCGCACGTCGTCCACCAGGCGGCCGACGTTCGCGGCATTCAGCACCTGTGCCGGTGTCAAGCCAAACAGGCCGGATGCGCGTTGCACCGCGGTTTGCCAATGGCTAACGTCGGGCAGTGCCTGCTCGCGCAGTTCCAGCTCATCGGGCAGGCTGTCGATGGTCGGCTCGAAGGGGCCACCGCGCATCACGAAGCGGCGGTTCGTCGTCGCCGCAAAGGTCAGGATGATCAGGTTCTGAAGCTCCAGCGGCAGCCCCATCGGTGCCGGCGTGTCGATCCACTGGCGCAGCTTGGCCACGGTGATGACGCCGCCACCGTCGCGCGCATGGCTCTGGGAAAAGTGCGCCTGCCAATGCGGCTCGATCAGCAGGTGCGTTTCACTGGTGTTACCGAGCCTCGCCGCAGACACGATGGCACGAACCTGCTTGCGCAGCTGCGAGTCCTGCTGCATCAAGCCGCGAAACTGGGGTGCCTCTGATGCTCTTTGCACCTCCGACCAAACACGGCGCACGGTCGTTGGCTTGATTTCAATCTCGAACTCGGGGTGCGCGGGGTACTGGTGCGCAAAGAGTTGACCCAGCAAGCTCTCGAACGCGGCGCGGAAGTCGGCGCCGACTGGCGGCCTGGGCGACAGCGTCGGGTCCAGTGACTTGAACTGCTGGTCGGCCGACAGCGGGTTGCTCACCGCATCACGCGGCTCGGTGCTGATGCCGTAAGCCACCTCCAGCTGCGAGCGGAGCTTGATGCGCAACTGGTCCAGCTGGTTCTTGGCCAGCGCCTTGGCCTGCACCTTGTCGACGAACGACAGATGGCCGGCATAGTTGTCGAAGCGGTCGCCTTGCAGGATGTAGTCCAGCACGACAAGGCGCCCCAGATCGGCCAGCGCCTTGTTGCTCAGGAACGAGGGCAACCACACCAGCGTACGCGTGTCGCCGCCGCGGTATTCGCCCAGTCGTGCCAAGTCATCGGCCGGGCCGAAGTTCGCGTCGTCGAACGGGAAGTCCAGCACCACGGTCCACGCGCCGCTGCGCCCGCGCAGCCGGTCTTCGGTCATCTCCCGCACGTTTTCGTACAGCAGTTCCACTTCGCGCTTGGTGCCGCGCCAGGTGAATTCGTAGGTGGTGAACAGGCCGCCGCTGTCGGGAATGTTCAGCTCGCCGAACAGTGCTTCGCGGATGCGCTTGCGGCGGTTGCCGGCGTTGTCGTTGGCCTCGGCGGCACGCAGGATGGGCTCAATGTCGACGCCCGTCACCTGGATCGACACCACCGGGTTCTGGTCCTCGGTGATCTTGATTTCGCCGATCTCACTGGCCCAGTCGCGGCACTTGCGCAGCACGTCCTGCGCTTCGCGCCCAGGAATCGGCGACTTGAAGGTGCCGTGGTTCAGCGCAGCCAGGCGTTGGGCGGTCAGGCCCTTGAGCGATTCGACCTCGGGCACCAGGGCACCCAGCAGCAAGGTCTTCAACAGCCGTGCGTCGTTGCGCAGGTTCTTGGTCGCTGTGGCACCGGCTTGGTCGAGCTTGATCGCCTCCCAGGTCACGCCATGCTGGCGTTCCAGCATTGGCAGCAGCCGCTGCGTGTACAGGCGCTTTGCGTTGTCAAAATGCAGGCGCATGCCCTCGCTGAAAGGCTCATCGCCTTCGGCGATGGCGTCGTACAGGTCGCCCACCGGAATCAGCTGCCCCAGTTCCAGATCGGCACGCCGGTCCACCAGCAACTGCAGCATCAGCTTGAGCGCCGTGCGCTCGCGCTGCAGCGCGGCCGACACGGCGATCAGCGTCTGCACCAGCGCCGGGCTGAACGGGTAGACCTTGCGGAACATGTCCCGGTCGGCCGTGGTCGTCAGCAGGGTGTCCAGCACATCCTTGCGCATCTTCAGGATGTCGTCGATCGCCGCCTGCATCGTCTGGCGCGCGGCCTCGTTCACCGGCCTCAGAACGCGCTTCTCGGCGATGGCCGGCAGGTTGCGGTCTTCCAGCGTGATGCGGTGGAAGCGTGCTTCCCAGTGCTTCAGCACATCGCTGAACTGCACCTGCACCACGCCGGCCAGGTTCTCGCCCACCAGGTCGCGCAGGTCGCGCTGCCGCGCGACAAAGCTCACCAGCGGAATCGGCCGGTCCGCATTGGTGGCTTCGACCAGCTTGACCAGCTTGGTGCCTTCTCGACTCACGAAATTGACATCGGCCGCATGGCTGGCCAGCCACAGCACCAGTTCGTCGAGGAACAGGATGACCGCGTCATAGCCCAGGTCACGCGCGTGCCGGCTCATGATGCTCAGGCCATCGTCCAGCGACACGTAGGACTCGCCGCTGCCGGCGATGGTGCGGTAGGCCGAGAAGAACTGGCTGATCAGGTCGCCCACCAGGCGCGACCGCTCTTCGCCGTTCGGTGCTTCCAGCATGGCTGCTTCGAAGGACGCCAAGTCCCAGCCACTGTCAAACGAGCCCCAGCCGCTGGCACCATTGCCGCCACCCTCAACACCACGCTTCGCACCTTCGTTCAGCTTGGCAAAGAACGACTCATCGCCCATGCGCAGCCGCAGCGCATTTGCATCTTTGAACAGGCCTTCGGCCAGGTAGAAGCCAGGCACGGGGGCCTCGGGGTGCTTCTTGCGCACGAACTCGGCATACTGGCCCAGCACCGCGCTTTCCATGTCGCGTGCGCCGACCATGTGGTACGGCACCAGCAAAAACTTCCGCCCCGTCGTCCACCCATTGCGGGCCACCACGTCGGCCAGTTCGGGTGTGGCGCGGGCCTGCGTGTTGCCGGCCAGCAGCAGGTTCAGCACGGCCATGAAGTGGCTCTTGCCAGAGCCGAAGCTGCCGTGCAGGTAGGCGGCCTTGCTGCCCCCCGTTTGCACGGCCTGCTCAATGAAGCCCAGTGCGTTGCCAAAGGCGTCCACCAGCTGGGGCGTCACCACATAGTCGCGCAGCGTCTGGTCGGCGTGGGTCACGCCTTCCGACAGCTTGAGCACGAAGTCGCCCTGGTGCACCCGCTCTGGGATGGCGATGAGGTCGCGGATGAATGGCATTTCGGTCCCTGTCAGGTTCTGGCGCCGTCTTCGCGAGCGCCCTCATCGCGTGAAAAGCAGTCTGCCACGATGACTTCGATGCGGTCGATCTGCTGCGACTTCAGCAGCAGCAGTTCAGCAGCAGTTCGGCGCCGTTCGGGCATGCGGCAGTTGTTCTGGTGAATCCACTGAATCAGCAGATTGATCGTGCGATTGGGCAGATCGAACTCGCGGTCGATCTGCGCGTAGGCCCGGTCATAGGCCTGCAGGTACGCGGTTTCGTCGACCAGAGACTGCTCCAGGGCCTGCTCAGCGCAGCGCGTCACGAAGTCCGCAGCGGCCTCGCCGCTCCAGTGGGCGTACACCAGCGGGGAAGACCGAAAGTCGAACGCGAACTGGTTGTCGGCGATGTAGGTCACGTCCCAGAGCTGCCGCGCAGATTTGCTGAACGACTCCAGCGCCACGAGGTAGTCGGCCTCCTGGCGTTTCATCGCCACCGACAGCGGCAAGATGGCCGGATTGCCGTTGACCGTGGGCAACACGCCCTGGTAGCTCAAGCAGTGATGCGCCAACAGTCGCGAGAGGCGGCCGTTGCCATCCATGAAGGGGTGCACAAACACGAAGCCGAAGCTCACCAAGGCGGCTTTCACCAGCGGCGGCACGTTGCCTTCGCGTGCATTCGCCATGCGCATCAGCCCATCCATCAGTGCACTGACCTGCGCGGGCGGGGGCGGCAAGTAGCGCACCGCCAGCGCACCGTGGCCGCCGCGCTGCAGCCAGTTCTGGTCATGGCGAAACGCCTGTTCCTGCTTGATTGCGCTGGTGATCACCAGGTTCTGCAGATCGACGAGGTAGTCCTCGGACAGCGGGCGCCTGTCGCGCAGCTGCTCCATGGCCTGCAGGAATGCCCGCTCCTTGTCGGGTGCGGGGGTTTCGTTTTCGATGGCATATGAGTCGCGGGTCTCGCTCAGGTAGGCCCAGTTCATGACACGGTCCAGGGCGCCCAGGTTCTGCGGGTCGCTCACCCAATTCTGCAGCCGCTCCAGCACGGCCTTGCCGCGCTGTTCCAGTGCGGCGTTGCGCGCGACGACAGGGCAGAACTCATAGGGCCCGATGCCGTTGAAGTTGACGCGGTATTTGCGGCTGCGCTCCCACTGCGGCCCCGTGAAGTAGCTGCCGGGTTCGAAGAAGTCGATGTAGTTGCCGCCCGTGCTTTCCCACGGCAGCGGCAGCACCTGCCCGTTGGCCTTTTCCCAGATGAAGGCCGCACGCCGCAAATAGGCGCCCTGTCGCTGTGCCGTCAAGGCTTGCACCAGTTGGTCGCCCGGCACGAGCTTCAGCGCTTCATGCAGGATGGTGAGGATCGTGCCTTCGTGCTTCAGCGCAAACAGCACATGCTCCAGCAGCGGGGCGCCTTCGGCGGGCGCCACGTGCCGTGGCACGGCCAGCAGGTCGCGCATGCGCTCGACCCGCGTGACCGGCCGCACCTGGGCGGGCCTGTCCAGCGCAGGCATGCGCAACCCCAGGTGGGACAGCAGGTACTCGTATCCGATCACCGGCAGCGCCACTTTCTTGTACTGGGCCACATGTTTTGCATACCAGACGCCATCGACCTCATGTTTTTCGTACGGGCCTCGCAGCCAGGCGGGAGGCCAGATTTCTTGTATCAAGCCACATATTTTTCGTACAGGCCGGATTGGAGCCCATTTTTTTCATATGCCGCCGGACGACTCTCGGGAGACATGTCGGCCAAACGAACACGTGGCCGGAACACGTTAAAAGGCACCGCCTGCTTTTAACGTGTTGGGTTTCCATGGTCATGTTCGTGTTCATCAAGCCTCCCGCGTCGCCTTCTTGCGCCCGCGCTTGGTCGCCGTCGCCGTCGGCTGCCACGCCCGCAGGTCATCCAACGTGAAGCCCAGCGCGCGCGCCTCCTCAGCCACGAAGCCTTTGTAGTACGTGCCCATGCGCTCGCCGAACACCGGGTCCAGGTCGTTGTGCCATTGCTCCAGCCAGGGCACGAGTTCCAGCAGACCGGCGAGCAGGGGTTGCAGGCGGGCGGGCTCCCAGCCTTCGGTGTCTTTCATGTCCACGTAGGTGCCGGCCAGCGCGGTGGCCAGCTGCAGGTGGTTCCAGCCGGCCCAGGCG
>JAYVSX010000298.1:0-13627 GCA_043774975.1 Rubrivivax sp. | reverse complement strand
CTGCCGAAGCCACCGCCGCAACCACCGCCGCAACCACCGCAGCAAACCCCGCCGCAGCCCAGCAGGCCATCACCCCCGAGCTGCGCCGCTGGATCATCGAGCAGGCCGAAGCCGGCTGCCGGCCGCAAGATGTCATCGAAGCCATGAAGACCAGTGGCTGGGTTGAAGCGGTGGCCGTCAAGGCCATGGAAACCACGCTGCGCGAGCACCTGGCGCAGTTGCCACCCGATGAAGGTGACCTGCCGCCGCCCAACGAAGTGCCCGAACCCGACTTGCAGGGCGCTCCGACGGTGTTGCTGGCCGCTGGGCATCCGGTCAAGATGGTGGCCAGCTTCAAGCACCCGCGGGTGGTCGTCCTGGGCGGTTTTCTGTCCGACGAAGAGTGTGTTGCGCTGATGGCGCTGGCCGAGCCGCGCCTGGCCCGTTCAGAGACGGTCGACAACGCCACCGGCGGCAGTGAAGTCAACGCCGCGCGCACCAGCGACGGCATGTTCTTTGAGCGCGCCGAGCATGGCTTGATCAAGACCATTGAAGCGCGCATTGCCGCGCTGCTGCGCTGGCCGGTGGAAAACGGCGAAGGCCTGCAGATCCTGCGCTACCGGCCCGGTGCTGAGTACCGCCCGCACCACGATTATTTCGACCCCGTGCACAGTGGCACACCACGCATCCTGGAACGCGGCGGCCAGCGTGTGGCCACCTTGTTGATGTACCTCAACACGCCCGACGGCGGTGGCGCCACCACCTTCCCTGACGTGGGACTTGAGGTGGCGCCTGTGCGTGGCAACGCCGTCTTCTTCAGCTACAACCGGGCCCACATCAGCACCAAGACGCTGCACGGTGGCGCACCGGTGACGGCCGGTGAAAAGTGGGTGGCCACCAAGTGGCTGCGCCAGGGCGTCTTCACCTGACGGTCAGGGCCCATGTCATGGTGGCCATGGCCGCCTTAACCGCCTCAACCGCCACGCTCACCACAGCATGGCCATCAGCACAGCGGCGGCGCTGCTGGCCAGCAGCGACAAGCTGACCCGCAGGCCAAAGACGGCCCCCCCCGCCACCCAAGCGGTCACCGCCCGGGTTACGCCGTTGGCCGACACCGCCACCAGCACGCCCAGGCGCAAGGCCTGGCTGTCGAGGCGAGCCGCGTCGTGCAGGGTCAGCAGCGCGGCCGCCGGGGCATGGGCGTCGGCCAGCGCGGTCAGCGCGGTGCCGGTCAACAGGCCCGCGCTGCCCAGGTGCTGCTGGGCCCAGCCGACCAACAAAAACACGCCGGCCAGCAGTGCGGCCACCACCAGCGCTTCACGCAGTCGCAAGGGGCCCGGGCTGGGCTTGACGGTGTGGTGAGCCTTGGACGTGGCACCGGCTTGGGTGGCACTGGCACTGGCACTGGCACTGGCGTGGGCTTGGGGGCTGGGTTTGGCGCTGGCGGTGGGGTTGACATCGACGACAGGCGCCACGCCGGTTGACCGCCGCCACTGCCACACCGCAAGGCCCGCAGCCACAGCCGTGCCCGCCGCCGCACAAGGCCACAGGGCCGGCAGCGCGGCAGGCGACAAGGCCAGCGCCAACATCAACACCTGGGGCCAGGTGGCGGCGGTCGAAAACAGCGCACCGGCCAGGGCCGGGCCACTGTGCTGCGGCTGCGCGCGGGCATGGGCCGCCATCGACGCGATGGTGGCGGTGCTGGAGACAAAGCCCGAAAAGAAGCCCGACAGCGCCAGCCCGGCCCGCGCGCCCAGCAGCCGCAGCGCCACATGGCCGGCCGCCTGCAGGGCCAGGATCATCACCACGGTCAGCAGCAGCGTGCGCGGCGCCAGCCCGCCCAGCCAGGCCAGCGGTGTGGCCGGTGCCAGCGGCAGCAGCACCAGGACCAGCGCCGCCAGCAGCAAGGCGTCGTGCAACTCGGCCTGGCTCAGCACCTGGGTGGCCAGCCGGTGCAGCCGCTCGCGCGCGGCCAGCATGCCCGCCACCACGGCGGCAGCGCCAGCACCCAAGGCCGGCTGCTGTACCGCCAGCACACCCACCAGGTAGGTGATGAACAGCGCCAGTTCGGTGGTCAAGCCAGGGTCGGGCGCGGGCTGACCTGGCACGCGTTCGCGGCTCTTCCAGTAGGCCACGGCCGCCAGTGCGGCCACCAGCAAGGCGCCCAGCGCAACCACGACCGGCTGTTGCAGCGTTTGCGCCAGGCCGCCGCCCAGTGCGGCCAGCGCGAAGCTGCGGATGCCGGCGGCTTCGCGTTGATCGCCGCGGCCCTTGCGCCGCTCGCGTTCCAAACCAATCAGCAGGCCGCCGCCCAAGGCGGCTGCCAAGCCCAGCGCGTTGCCGCTCAGGTTGTCCACGGCGGGGAACCCTGTACTAGAGCTCCGCCACTTCGCCGTAAGCCGGCACGCGCACGCGCCAACCCAGCTGGGTCTGGATGTCGGCGCGCAGCGTGTCCGACGCATCGGGCTCGCCGTGCACCACAAAGGTCTGCTGCGGCGGGTCGCGCAGCTGGCGCAGCCAAGCCATCAATTCGACGCGGTCGGCGTGGCCCGAAAAGCCCTCGAGCTGGTGCACCTGGGCGCGCACCGGGACCACCTCGCCGAAGATCTTGACCTCGCGCTCGCCGGCCACCAGCTTGGCGCCGCGGCTGCCGCCAACCTGAAAGCCGGCAAAGACCAGGCTGTGGCGGGCCTCGGGCGCCATCGCCTTGAGGTGGTGCAGCACGCGCCCGCCGGTGGCCATGCCACTGGCCGAGATGATGATGGCCGGGTAACGCGACCCCGCCAGCCGGATGCTTTGCTGCGCCGTGACCACCATCCGCACCCCATCGGCCAAGCCCCGCATTTCGCGCGCTGGCACGCGCAGCAGCCGGGCATGCTGGCGGTACAGCGCGGTGGCCTCGATGGCCATCGGGCTGTCCAGAAAAATCGGCAGGTCGGGTGGAATCGCCCCGCTGCGCTTGAGCCGTTGCAGCACCAGCAGCAGGGCCTGCGCGCGGCCCACCGCAAAGGCCGGCAACAGCAACGAGCCACCACGCTGCACGGTGCGCTGCACGATGTCGGCCAAGCGGCCCACGCCGTCTTCCGGCGGGTGGGTGCGGTTGCCGTAGGTGCTTTCCACCAGCAGCACGTCGGCCCGAGTCACCGCCTGCGGCGGCGGCATCAAGAGGTCGTTGTGACGGCCCAGGTCGCCAGAAAATACCAGCCGCCGGCCGCCGCGTCCGGGCTCTTGCAGCGTGACGGCGCAGGCGCCCAGCAGGTGGCCCACGGGTGTCAGCGTGACCGCGTGGCGTTCCACCGACACCGTGCGCCCGGGCTCCAGTGGCACCAGTTGCGACAGCGCCCGTTGCGCGTCGGCGCGCGTGTACAGCGGCAAGGCCTTGACGTGGCGCGAATAGCCATAACGGTTGGCCCGCCGTGCGGTTTCTTCCTGCAGGTGGGCACTGTCGAGCAGCAGCACGCGCAGCAGCGCGCAGGTCGCCGGGCTGGCGTGGATGGGGCCGCGAAAGCCATGCTTGACCAGCGCCGGCAGCCAGCCGCTGTGGTCCAGGTGGGCGTGGCTGAGCACCACCGCGTCCAGTTCGCGCAGTGCGTCGGGCACCACCCAGTTGCGCTCGCGGTGCAGCTTCCAGCCTTGAAACATGCCGCAGTCCAGCAAGATGCGGCTGCCGGCACTTTCAACCAGGTGGCGCGAGCCGGTCACACCGTCGGCGGCGCCCAAAAAGTGGATCTTCATGCGCCCAGCTCCTGCAAGTGGGCCGACCCCAGGATGCGCAAGCGGGGCTCGGGCCGTGCCAGCGCCCGCAGCAGCGCGCGCGCCACCACGGCCGCTTCAATCGGGCGCCAGGCCGCTGGGATGAAGGACCGCAGCGGCGCCGTCAGCGCCAGCGCCAAACGCTCACCGGGGCGCGCCGCCTGGCCCAGCGTGGCCCGGTCGCCGACCAGCAAGGAAGGCCGTGCGATCACCAGGCTGGCAAAGCCCAGCGTGCCCAGCTCGGCTTCCATCTCACCCTTGACGCGGTTGTAGAAAGTGCCGGACTTGGGGCTGGCCCCCAGTGCAGAGACCACCGCGAAGTGGCGCACGCCGGCGCGCTGCGCGGCGCGTGCAAAGGCCAGCACGGCACGGTGGTCCACGGCCTGAAAAGCCGCCTGTGAACCGGCCGCCTTGGACGTGGTGCCCAGGCAGCAAAAGGCCAGCTCAGCCTGGGGCAGCGGTGGCAGGGCCTCGAAGTCCACCACCTGTACCCGGTGCAGCGGGGCCTGCAGGGCCGGCGCGGCTTGCGGGCGCCGCAACAACAGGTGCAGCGGCCCGGGCCCCGTCCAGTGGCGGGCCACCTCGCGGCCGATCAGGCCGCTGGCCCCGGCCAGCAGGGCGGTCATCGCCGCTCCCGTGGGTGTGCTCGACTTGGGCTGCCAGGCTTTGAGGTGCCAGTCAGCAGCGCTTGAGGGTGCACAGGAGGGTGCAGAGGAGGGAGCAAAGTGAAGGTGCAGGTCATGCGGGCAGCTTACGCCGATGCGGCGCGCCAGGTGCCGCCAGGTGCGGCACGCGACGGGCTGTTCGGCCCAGGCTTGACCGGCGTCAGCGAAACTGCTCGAGCAAACGCTCCAGCGTCATCGTGAACGGCTGGCTCAGCGAGGGCAGCGTCAACAGCAGGCCGAGCAGGCCCACCCCCAGCGTGACCGGGAAGCCGATGGCAAAGATGTTGATCTGCGGTGCCACCCGTGAAATCGCGCCCAGCACCAGGTTGACAAACAGCAACATGGTGATCAGCGGCAGCGCAATCCACAGGCCGGTGGCAAAGATCTCGGAGCCCCAGCGGTGCGGCTGCACCTGGTGCAAAAAAGCAAACGGCTCGGGGCCCACGGGAAAGGCGGTGAAGCTGTGGACCAGCGCCGCGATCACCAGCAAATGGCCGTTGGTCACGATGAACAGCCACGCCACCGTGGTGCCAAAAAAGCGGCTGGCGGCGGTGGCCGCCGAGGCCGTCATCGGGTCGAAGAAGCCGGCGAAATTCAGGCCCATCTGCAGGCCGATCAGTTCACCGGCGAACTCCACCGCTGCAAACACCAGGCGCACCGCAAAGCCCAGGCTCAGCCCGATCACCAACTGCTGCACCACCAGCAAGAAAGCCAGCGGGGAGTCCAGCGCCACGTTGGCCGCTGCGCCCGGGTCGGGCAGGCTGGGCTGCGCTGCCAGTGCGATGAAAGCGGCCAGGCCAATGCGAACGCGGGTCGGGACGCTGCGCGTGCCCAGCACCGGCAGTGCGGTGAACAAGGCCAGGGCGCGCAAGAAAGGCCAAATCAGCGGGGTGATCCACTGCAGCAGTTGCGCTTCGGTGAACGTCACCATGCGGTCACCTTCAGGTCAGCTCAACTCGGCAGTCAGCATGGCGGACAGCATGACGGTCAACTCCAGCATCCAGCGACCCGCGTTCTGTCCAGGGCTGATTCACACCTTCAGCCGACGGCCGCAGGAATGGCTTGCAGCGTGGCCTGCAGGTAGTCCACCAAGGTGCTCAGCATCCAGGGCCCGGCCACCGCCAGCACAGCTGCCGCGGCCACGATCTTGGGTACGAATGAGAGCGTGGCTTCGTTGATCTGGGTCGCCGCCTGGAAGATGCTGACCATCAGGCCCACCGCCAAAATGGTCAGCAGCACCGGTGCCGACACCATCAGCAGCATCCACAGGCCGTGCTGGCCGGCCGAGAGAACTTGTTGTGCATCCATGGGAGTTTTTTTTGAGGGTTCAGGCCGGTTGATCGGACGCCACTCAGGTGACAAACGAGGCCGCTAAGGACCCCAGCAGCAAGTTCCAGCCGTCGGCCAGCACAAACAGCATCAGCTTGAAGGGCAGGGCCACCAGCACCGGGCTCAACATCATCATGCCCAGGCTCATCAACACGCTGGCCACGATCATGTCGATGATCAGGAAGGGGATGAAGATCATGAAGCCGATCTGGAACGCGCTTTTGAGTTCGCTGGTCACGAAGGCCGGCACCAGCACGGTCAGCGGGGCGTCTTCGCCTTTCACGTCGGCGGGCAGCTTGGCCAGCTTGGCAAACAGCATCATGTCGCTCTGGCGGGTTTGTTTGAGCATGAACTCGCGCAGGGGCAACACGCCTTCCTTGAGCGCCTGGTCCACCGCGAGGGTGCCCGCGGCATAGGGCGCGTAGGCTTTTTCGTAGACCTTGTCGAAGGTGCCCTGCATGACAAAGAAGGTCAGGAACAGGCTCAGTCCCAGGATCACCTGGTTGGGCGGTGCGGCCTGCGTGCCCAAAGCCTGGCGCAGCAGGCTGAGCACGATGACGATGCGGGTAAAGGCCGTCATCAACAGCAGCACCGCCGGCAAAAAGCCCAGCGCGGTGAAAAACAGCAGGGTCTGGATGGGCACCGAGTAGCTGTTGCCACCCGCGCCCTGGCCGATGATCAAGGGCAGGCCACCGGCCGGCTGGGCCATGGCGTTGCCGCTGAAGATGGTGAGCACCAGTGCAAGCACGCACGCGAACACGCACGCGAGCACCCCCGTGAACACCCCCGTGAACACCCCGCTGGCGCCCGTGGCGGCCCGTTTGGCCACGAAGTCAGCGTGCATGGCCACCCGCTCCAGGCCCACGCATGCGGCTCAGCAACTGGGCGAAGGCCGCCGCGGGCGGTGGCGCCGGTGTGTCGGCGGCTTCAGCCTGCGGCACCATGGTGTGCAGGGTTCGAATGCCCTGCGGCGTCACCCCCAGCACCAGCCACAGCCGGTCTTCGCCTTGGCCCACTTCAACCGTCACCAGTTTTTGTTGGGCCGACAGCGGCAGCACCGCCACCGGCTTGGGCGTGCCGGGCTTGACCATCGCGCCACCCGCCCAAGGCGAGCGCTTCAGCAGCCACAGCGCCAGCGGGATGAAAGCGATGATGGCCAAGAACCACAGCAGGGACGTAAAACTGCCCGTCACATCAGACTTTCGAGAGACGGCGCATGCGTTCGCTGGGCGTGACGATGTCGGTCAGCCGGATGCCGAACTTGTCGTTCACCACCACCACTTCGCCCTGGGCGATCAGGAAACCATTGACCAGCACGTCCATCGGCTCGCCGGCCATGGTTTCCAGCTCCACCACCGAGCCCTGTGCCAGCTGCAGGATGTGCTTGATGGGAATGCGCGTGCGGCCCAGTTCCACGGTCAGCTGGACGGGGATGTCCAGGATCATGTTCAGGTCGTTGCCGGCCATTCCAGGCGGGGTGGGCGCGAACTTGGTGAACTCGGCGGGGGCCACGCTTTCGCTGGCCATGGCCACCTCGCTGGCCACCTCGTTGCCACCTGAGGGTTTGCTTTCGGACAGCGCAGCTGCCCACTCGGCGGCCATCTTGTCTTCTTCGGACATTGCAGCGTCGTTTTCAGCCATGTCACTGTTCTCCTAACCAGCCGGCTTGGCTGTTGGTCAGCAGCTTGTCGATCTTGATCGAGAAGCGGTTGTTGGAAGTGCCGTAGAGGCAGTCGAAAACGGGCACGCCGTCGACCTTGGCCTGGATCATCGGGTTCAGGTCCAACTCAATGAAGTCACCGGGCTTGAAGGCCAGCAGCTGCTCCACGGTGGCGCCCGCATGGGCCAGTTCGGCCACCAGGTTGACCTCGGCCGACTGAATCTGCTGCTTGAGCAGGTTGACCCAGCGCCGGTCGGGTTCGGCACTGTCGCCCTGGATGGTGCTGTAGAGCACGTCTCGAATCGGCTCCAGCGTGCTGTAGGGAATGCAGAAGTGCACCGAACCGGTGGTGTCGCCGATCTCGAGCGTGAAGTTGGTCGACACCACGATTTCGCTGGGCGTGGCGATGTTGGCAAACTGCGGCTGCATCTCGGCGCGCTGGTATTCCAGCTTCACCGGGTAGATGCCGTCCCAGGCCTTTTTGTACTCGGCAACGATGGTCTCCACCAGGCGGTAGATCACACGCAGCTCGGTGGGGCTGAAGTCGCGGCCCTCGATGCGGGTGTGAAACTTTCCAATGCCACCAAAAAGCGAGTCGATGACCGCAAACACCAGGCTCGGGTCGCAGACGATCAGGCAATTGCCGCGCAGCGGCTTGACGCTCATGATGTTGAAGTTGGTCGGCACCACGATCTCGCGCAAGAAGGCGCTGAACTTCTGCACCTTGATGCCGCCGATGCTGACTTCGGGGCTCTTGCGGATCAGGTTGAACAGCCCGATGCGGATGTTGCGTGCAAAGCGCTCGTTGATGACCTCCATGGTCGGCATGCGACCGCGCACGATGCGCTCCTGGCTGGCCAAGTCGTAGTCGCGGACGCCTGCTGCGGGGGCATCGTCCTGCTCAAGCTTCTGGCTCTCGCCAGTGATGCCCTGCAGCAGCGCGTCAACTTCGTCTTGCGAAAGAATCTGCTGGTTCATGGGGGCGGGTTCAATCGAGCCAGGCGGCGTTGTTCACTGGATGATGAAGTTCGAAAAGTGAACCGCCTTCACCGGCAGCACCTGGGCTGCCTTCTTGGCCTGCTTCTTCTTTTTCTTGGCGGGCTTGTCTTCGTCTTCGGCCGCCTCAGGTTCTTCTTGCTCGATCTCGATGCCCAGCGCGCGTGAGGTCTCGATCTTGATCTTTTCAGTCAGTTTGGCCTTGCCGTCGCGGGTCATCAGCTCAGCCGCAGTGCGGTCGGCCAGCGCCATCAGGATGTTGTTGCGGATGGCCGGCATGTAGGCCTTCATCTGGTCGCCGGTCTTGGTGTCCTCGATCTCCAGCGTGATGCCCACTTGGGCAAAACGCTCGGCATCGCGGTCTGCCAGGTTCACGGTGAAGGGCTCCAGCGGCACAAACACGGGCACCGCCTTGGGGTCGTGCTTGGCGACGGCCTTGGCGGGTGATGGACCCTCGGCGCCTTCTTCGGCTTCGGCAGCGGCCTTCTTCTTCATCATGAAAAACGCTGTGCCGCCACCACCGGCCAAGACCACGGCAACGGCGGCGATGATGATGATCAGCTTCTTCTTGCCCTTGGCGGGCGGTGGCGCATCGGCAGTGGCAGTGGGGGCAGACATGGGGGCTCCTGGGTGCAAGGCCAACGGGCGCAGACCTCAGTCGGCTCGTCGGCTTGTGAAGGCCATTATTGAGAGCGGTCCATGCGTTGAATGCCTGGATAAGGGCCCTGATCACCGGCCACCAAAGCAGGCGGCGGGTCGGACCAGCCCAGCATGGGCCAGCCCGGGTCAGCCTAAGTCAGGCCACCAGATCCACGACACCGCGGCGGGTCAGCGGCTGGCGCAGTTCCTGCGCGGAGGCACCCGAGTCCCCTGTGGGATCCGAAGTCGAGGAGCGGTCTGAGGGTTTATCTGATGGCGCTTGGCGGCCCTGCTGGGCTTGCTCCGACACACCACCGCCGCTCAGGGTCAGGCCCGCCTCTCGCAACTGGCTGGCCAGTTGCGGCAGGG
The DNA here is from genome assembly GCA_043774975.1 of Rubrivivax sp. Lineage (GTDB taxonomy): Bacteria > Pseudomonadota > Gammaproteobacteria > Burkholderiales > Burkholderiaceae_C > Rubrivivax. The sequence continues at coordinate 4,237 of JAYVSX010000298.1, read as the reverse complement.
CGTCTTCCAGGGCCTGGCGGGTCACGGCGTGTTCGGCGCTCAGGTGAACCTGGGCGGTCAGGCCGTCAAGTTGAATCTGGACCAGCACCGGGCCCATGTCGGCGGGGTGCAGTTGCAGCCGCGCGAGTTCAAGCCCGTCGCGAACGAAGGTCGTGATCTGTGCGCCCAGCTGAGGCCCGAACTCCGGGCTGCCCGGGCTGGCGGACAAGCGCGCCTCCCCGGCTGCTGAGCTTGGCTCCGCGCTGCCGACCCACCCGTGCGCGGAATGCAGGCTCACGCCTGCAAGCGCATTGAGCTGGGTTGGCCATGGTTCCGCGCCCAGCGCCGAGCGTCGATCAGAAACCAGGGCAGCGCCGCCGGTTTGCTCAGCGAGGGGCGTTTGAAGGGCTGGGGTCGACGCTGAGTGCGTGGATGAAAGCGCGTCCCTGGCAGCGGCTGAAGTCAAAGGCTCGTTCTTGCCGATGCGGGACGGCAGGTGGCTGGACTCGCCACCGAACCCGATCGAACCCTTTCGCGCACCCGCTCCCTCGGGGTCGATGGGGGCTGTTCCGCGCCGACCGGCATGCGCCTGTTTCGTTGGGGCCGCGGCTGTGCTGCCATCGGCCTGGGTCGTGTCTTGGATGCGATGGGTGTGGTGGGTCATGGCCGACGCGGCGGCCTGCAACTGACCCAGCAGCGCACCCACGGCGCCGGCCGCCTGCGCAGCGTCGTTGGCGCTTGCCGCTTCATGGGCCGTGAACTCAGTGTTGGGTTCAAGGCCTGATGTCGAATCGTCAAGCGCGGACACGGTGTCCTTGGCAGCGCCCGTGTGCGGTTGGGCTGTGGCCCCTTGCGCTCGTTCCACGCGAGCGGCCGTCGCGGCGCGGTTCTGGTTGATCTTGGCGGCGCTGTGGGAACGGGCTGGCCGGTCGGTTGGTGCGCCGCCTTCTGCTGCCGGAGCCGGGTCCGCGCTGCCAGCCGGCACGCCATTCTGCGATGGGTCGCTGGCCGCGGCTTGTTGCAAAGTGCGGGAAAACCCACCGCGCAGTGGGGCGGCGCGTGCGCCTGCCTCGGGCCCCGTGGGGTTGCTGGCGTGAGCTCGGGCGGCAGTTTTTGCGGTGGCGCTGGCGCTGAGCGCGGCGTTGGGTGCGGCGTTGGGTCGGGCGTTGGGTGATGGCGCCGTTGTGAGCAGCGGCGACGAGCCAGGCAGGGCAGTCAACATGGTGGGTTTGGATGGGCTGGCGGGTTTGTCTGGGCGTGGGGACGGCTGGCGGGTCGGCGGGCGGCTCAGTGCGTCAGCGTGCTGCTGTGCGCGCTGTCGCGCCACCTTCGCTGCTGGGCGGCTTCGTCGCTGCGCTTTTGCTCCAGGCGTGCCGTGGTGCGCTGTTGTTCCTGCACCCGGCGCTCCACCAGTTTGCGCACCGAAGCCACATGGGTCTCGCGCTCCAGCAGCGTCTGCCGTTTCAACGCCAGTTGTTCGTCGGCACTGTGCATCAGCGCGGACTGCTGGGTCAGCGCCTGGTTCAGGCGCAGCACAAAACCCTGGTGGCAGCGCAACAGCTCGATGGGCGCGGCCTTGGTGCCCAGACCGGGCGTCCGCGCTTCGTAGTCGGCGCGGTAGGCGTTGAGCTGTTCCCACTGGTTGCGCAGGCGGCGGCCGGACTCTTCGGCCTGCACCAGGCGCGCCAGGGCTTCGTCGCGCTGGCGTTCAGCGTGTTCAAGCAGGGCGCTCAAGGCTTGGGTCATGGTGGGCTTCCTTCAATGCTGCCGGTGGTCAATGGGCCAAGAGCTGGCGCAGCTGGGCGCTGCTGCTGTCGAGCAAGGCGCGTTCGTGCATGTCTTGCTGCAAGAGCGCATTCATCGGGCCTTGCAGCCGCACGGCGGTGTCGAGTTCGTGGTCGTGCCCGGGCTGGTAAGCGCCCAGCTGAATCAGGTCGCGCGCCTTGTTCAGCTTGCTCAGCAGCTGGCGCATGCGCCGCGCTGCCTGCAGGTGTTCGCGCCCAGCCACCGCCGTCATCACCCTGGAGACCGATCGCTCGATGTCGATGGCCGGGTAGTGGCCGCTTTCGGCCAGTTCGCGTGACAGCACGATGTGCCCGTCCAGGATGCCGCGCGCGGCATCGGCCACCGGGTCTTGCGGGTCGTCGCCTTCGCTCAGCACGGTGTAGAAGGCCGTGATCGAACCTTGGCCGTGCAGGCCGTTGCCACTGCGCTCCACCAGCTGCGGCAGCTTGGCAAACACGCTGGGCGGGTAGCCCTTGGTGGCCGGCGGTTCGCCAATGGCCAATGCGATTTCGCGTTGGGCCATGGCAAAGCGGGTCAGGCTGTCCATCAACAGCAGCACGTGCAAACCGCGGTCGCGGTAGTGCTCGGCAATCGCGGTGGCGTAGTGCGCGCCCTGCAAGCGCACCAGCGGTGGCGCGTCGGCCGGGGCGGCCACCACCACGCTGCGGGCGCGGCCCTCTTCTTCCAGGATGTCTTCGATGAATTCCTTGACCTCGCGGCCGCGTTCGCCGATCAGGCCGACCACGATGACATCGGCCGCCGTGTAGCGGGCCATCATGCCCAGCAGCACGCTCTTGCCCACGCCGGTGCCGGCAAAGAGGCCAATGCGTTGACCGCGGCCCACCGTCAGCAGCGCGTTGATGGCGCGCACGCCGGTGTCCAGTGGCTGGCGCACCGGGTCGCGGTCCATCGCGTTGATGGGGCGGCGCTGCATGGGCTCGGGGTGTACGTTGAGGATCGGCCCCAAGCGGTCCATCGGTTGGCCGTGCGAGTCCACCACGCGGCCCAGCAGTCCGTCGCCCATGGGCAGGTGCAGGCCGCGGTCCTCGCTGCGGCGCCAAGGGTGGTTCTCCTGTCCGAAGCGGGGCGGAACCCGCGGCGCAGCGCGGGGCACCACGCGCGCGCCGCTGCTCATGCCGTGCAGTTCGCCGGTGGGCATCAGGTAGGCGCGGTCGCCGTTGAAGCCCACCACTTCGGCCAGCACGGGGGCCTGGCCTTCTGAAAATATCTCGCAAACCGAGCCCACGGGCACACGCACACCGGCGGCTTCCAGCACCAGGCCGGTCACCCGCAACAGCGTGCCCACCGACTCCAGGGGCTGAGGCAACTGCGCATAGTCAACCAGGTCACCCAGGTAACGGCGCCAGCGCTCATCACGTTGTTGCAGGCGATCGCTCAGGGCCATCATGGGGATACCCCGTTGTTGTATTCGGCCGAGTCCAATTCGGCTGCGCTTTCGCTGCCATGGCCCAAGGCGGCGGCGGCTTGCGCCCAGCGCACGGCGATGCGGGCGTCGATCGAGCCCACGTCGCTGTGCACCAGCACGCCGCCGCGGGCCAGGGTGGCGTCGGGTTGCAGCCGGACTTGGCGGGCCTTCAGGGCGTCTTCTGCACCCTCGGCCACCAGCGGCAGGTCGGCAGGGTGCACGTGCACCGAAATGTGGCGCGCACTCAGCATCACGGCGTTGACGGCTTCGGTGGCCACCTGCGCCACCAGTTCGGGGCGTTGCGTGAGCTCGGTGCGCAGGACTTGCTGCGCCAGCTGCACGGCGGTGCGGGTCAGGGCTTGCGCCAGTTCACCGTCCAGCGCGCTGAGCTGGCTGTCAAAGGCGTCGAGCAACGCGCCCACCTGCGAGGTGGCTTGCTGGGCGAAGGTTTGCTTGAAGCTTTCCAGCGCCGCCAAGCCGTCGCGGTAGCCGTCCTTGTAGGCCGCCAGGCGGGCTGCGGTGACGCGAGCCTGCCACACGGCCGCGTCGGGCTCGCTCGAAGCGGCGCTGGCCTGGGCGTTGCCGCTGCGCTGCGCGCCTTCAAAAGTGCCGGGCTGCCAGCTGGCGAAGTCTCCCAGCGCTTCACGCGGGATGATGCGGTTGGTGACCGAGCCAGCCTTGGAGCCCAGCGGCGAAGGCACGTTCTTGAATCCGCTGGTCTTAGACGAACTGCTCATCGCCACCTCCGGCCAGCACGATCTGACCCTCGTCGACCAGACGGCGCACGATCTTCAGCATTTCTTTCTGCTCCGCTTCCACTTCCGACAACCGCACCGGGCCGCGCGAATCCAGGTCTTCCTTGAGTGTTTCGGCCGCACGGGTGGACATGTTCTTGAAGATCTTGTCGCGCAGTGCTGGCGTGGCGCCCTTGAGCGCAATGACCAGCGATTCGCTTTGCACTTCCTTCATCAGCGCCTGGATGCCCTTGTCGTCGATCTTCTCGACGTCGTCGAAGGTGAACATGTTGTCCATGATCTTCTGCGCCAG
>JAYVSX010000297.1:0-2406 GCA_043774975.1 Rubrivivax sp. | reverse complement strand
TGACATAGGGGTAGGTGCCATGGTCAATGTCCAGCAAGGTACCTTGCGCGCCTTCAAAAAGCAGGTTGTCGCCCGCCACGTGGGCATTGAAGAGCCGGTAGCCCACATCGGCCATCATCGGCCGCAGTTGTTCGGCCGACTTCATGGCGTTGTCGAGCATCGGTTGCAAAGCCAGCGGCTGGGCACCTAGCACGCCCACCAGTTCGGCGTTGTGCAGTTCGAGCAGCTCGCGCAACTTGGCTTCGAAGCGCGCGGGATGTTTGAGGTCTTGCACGCGCAGCGCACGCCGCGCCACCTTGTCTTCGTAGGCCGGTCCGATGCCCTTGCCCGTGGTACCGATTTTTCCGCCAGCGGTGCCCTCGCGCTTGGCTTCACGTGCGCGGTCGATTTCCACGTGAAAAGGCAGGATCAGCGGGCAAGACTCGGACAGGTGCAAACGCGACCGAACATCGATGCCCAACGCTTCGATGCGAGCGATCTCGGTCATCAGGTGAGCCGGGTCCACCACCACACCGTTGCCGATGTAACAGGCCACACCCTCGCGCATGACACCCGAGGGCACCAGTTGCAGCGCGGTCTTGCGGCCGTTGATCACCAAGGTATGGCCGGCGTTATGCCCGCCCTGGAAGCGCACCACGCCTTGAGCATGATCGGTCATCCAATCGACGATCTTGCCTTTGCCTTCGTCACCCCACTGGGTGCCCACCACCACCACATTGCGGCCGGCGCCGGGTCGTATGCCTGCTTGCATGACTGTCATTTCCTTGAGGTCGATTCAGATTCTTTGGTCGGCGCGGCGGGGATGGCTCGCAGCACCCAAAGCCCGTTCACACAAACCAGTTCCCGGTCGCAAGCAAAAGCCTGCGCTTCGGGCTCGTGGCCGGGCAGCATGGCCAGCACCGTTTCGCCGGCTTCGCGCAGTCGGCGCATGGCAGCGCGCAGCGCAGGCTCTTCGCCCCAGGGCGCACGAACAGCGGTGGGCGACGGCGACGGCCCGGCCACCTCGGCCAGCAGCTTCAGGTCCAGACTGAAGCCCACCGCCGGTCGGTTGCGGCCAAAAACAGCGCCGACCTCGTCGTAGCGGCCACCGCGCGCCAAGGCATCGCTGCACCCGCCGCCATAAATGGCAAAGCGCGAGCCCGAGTAGTAGGCATAGCCGCCCATGTCGGAGAGGTCAAAGCCCACCTTCAGCTGTGGGTAGGCGCCGCGCAGGTGCGTTGCCAGCCACTCCAGATGGTCCAAGGCTTCATGCACCAGAGCGCTGTGAGGCAACTGGGCTCGCGCGGCAGCCAAGACCTCGTCACCCCCGTAAAGGCGCAGCAACGCAGCCAAGGCCGTGCGGGTGGGCTCAGGCAGACCTGCGGTCAGTGCTTGCAGGGCTGACGCGTCTTTGGCCGCCAGCGCCCGCACGATGTCCTGCAGCTGTGCGGGCTCCAGCGCCGCCCCCATCAGCACGCCGCGCAGCACCCGCGCGTCGGCAAGGTCGAACACCAGCTGGTCGACCGAAGCCGCCACCAAACCGTCGAGGGCCAGCTCGGCGGCTTCCAGGTCGGCTTCCAGGCCCGCATGGCCAAAAATCTCGGCCCCAAACTGCAAGGGCTCGCGAGTGGCCGCCAAGCCGGCCGGACGGGTGTGCACAACCGGCCCGCAGTAGCACAGTCGTGTCACGCCTTCTCGATTGAGCAAGTGGGCGTCGATGCGCGCTGCTTGCGGCGTGGTGTCAGCCCGCAATCCCAGCATTCGGCCACTGAGTTGATCGACCAACTTGAAGGTCTGCAAGTCCAGCTCACGGCCGGTTCCACTGAGCAGACTTTCCAAGTGCTCCAGCAAGGGCGGCATCACCAGCTCGAAGCCATAACCACGCGCCCGGTCGAGCAGTGCCCGACGGAGTTCTTCGATGCGCCGCGCCTGAGCTGGCAGGACATCGGCAATGTGCTCTGGCAGCAGCCAAGCAGAGAGCATGAAAAGCACCGGTGTTAAAACCGGCATTGTAGGCGCGTGACCCTGCGTTTTTCTGACTGCGTTTTTCTGAAAAAAGCAGGCTCAGCGCGGCTTCAGCTCACCAGCGCAGAAGCACCAGCAGCAGCAAACCGACAGCCATGCTGCTGAGGCCGAAGAAGCGAATCTGGCCGTCCGTCATTTGTGTGGCCCGTTCGAAAATCGAACGCCAACCGCGCGGGCTGAGGAAGGGCAAGAGCCCCTCCAAAACCAGCATCAACGCCAGGGCGCCCAGCAGCCAATCGCCCATCCATCACCCGCTGCAGCTTCAGCGCCGCCGTTCGCTCATTTGCGCGGTGCCGCAACAGCGGGTGCCGCGGTGCCACGCATGGCGCGGAAGAAGTCGCCGCTGGGGTCCAGCACCATCACGTCGGTCTTGCTGCGAAAGGTGGCGCGGTAGGCCTCAAG
>JAYVSX010000296.1:0-21888 GCA_043774975.1 Rubrivivax sp. | reverse complement strand
CTTGGCCGACTCTCGCGCGGCACATGGAGCGCATCAGCGCGCTGCCCAAGACGCAGCAGAAGTTCGTGATCCAGGTGATCGAGACGGTGCTCGCGCAGCAAGGGCGCTGAACGCGCCAAGAAGCGCCACGAGGAACAAGCGATGACAGCAATCGAAGTGCAGTTGATGGAGCGGCTGAAGAAGCTGCCGCCGGCCCGCGTGGCCGAGGTGGTGGATTTCGTGGAGTTCCTGAGCCAGCGCGAGGAACGCGCCGCAGCGGCGCAGCGGCTCACCGATGGGCTGGCCAGGCTCGATGCCTTGAACCTGCCGCCGGTGTCCGAGGATGAGGTCGAAGCGGAACTTCAGGCCAGCCGTGAGAAGCGGCGTGCGCAGCACGCGCAAGGTTCGCAGGGCGCCTGATCGGTGCGCTTCGTCATCGATACGAATCTGCTGGTCTCGGGCGTTATCGCGGCGGGGCTGCCCCGGCGGCTGGTCGATGGCGCCAAGGCCGGCGAGTTCGAGTTGTGCACGAGCGAGGTCTTGCTCGCGGAGTTGCAGGGTGTGCTCGCGCGCGGGAAGTTCGCCGCGCGGCTTGCACAGGCTGGGCTCACGCCTGAGGGCATCGTCGGCGATCTGCGCCGCCTGGCCGTCGTGGTGTCACCGGCCAGAGTGCCGCGCGTGGTACCCACCGATCCCGATGACGATCATGTGCTGGCCGCCGCGCTGGCCGGCGCCGCCGATCTCATCGCCTCCGGCGACAAGCGCGATCTACTGCCCCTGGGCAGCTATGAGGGCATTCCCATCGTCACCGCGCGTGAAGCCGTCCAGCGGCTTGAGGCAAGAAGCAAGACGTGACCCCAGTGACCCGTGCTGATACTGAACGAACTAACTCGAGGGGGTGAAAGAAGAAAGACCTGAACCCCTTCTTTCACTTGTGCCGCGTGATCCTGCAGTGTCATGATGCATGCGGTTCGTCCCTCACAGGTAGCCGCCCACTCTCGAATGCGAGCCGCGTCCGCTGGACTACAAGCGCGTGCATTGAATGCACAGTCTCCCATTTTTCACAGCTGATTAAAGAGATAGTGCAGGGCGCTTGAAGGCTCTGAACCCATCGGCGCAGAGCGCTGTCGGCCATCAACCGACCCGAGCCGCCGACCCAGGCCTCACCACTTCACTTCGCCGCGACCCACATCCATCACCATGCGGGTTGCCAGGTACAGGCGCGGCACCACGTTGGAGACCAGCACGTACTCGTCGTCGTTGGAATGCGCACCGGCCCCGCGCAGGCCAAAGCTTTCGAGCACACCGCCCTTGGGGCGCAGGCCGGCAAATGCGGCGTCGGTGCCGCCGCCGGTGGCCCGGTCGCGAATGCTCAGGGGCAGCTTGACCTCATCGGCCACGCTCACCGCGTGCTGCGCCAGCGCCCGCGAGGCCGCGTTGGCAACAAAGGCCGGGCGGCTGCGGTAGAAGCTAAGCTCGATCTGGGTGTCGGGAATCAGCTTGTCCTGAATCGACTTCTTCAGCGCCGCTTCCAGCAAGTCCAGGTCCTGGTTGGTGAGCGAACGTGCATCGGCAACCGCCGTGGCTTCGGCCGGGATGACGTTGCGTGACGTGCCCGCGTTGGCCACCGTCCAGTGCAGCTGCAATCCCTTGGCTGGGTCACCAAAGTCACGGCTCTTCAGCATCTGGTGCGACAGCTCATAAAGCGCGTTGCGCCCCAGGTGTGGCGAGGCTCCGGCGTGGCTGGCCTTGCCGGTGACCTTCATCTCCACGATGGCGATGCTGCTGGTCGCCAGCCGCACCATGTCGCCGCCAGTGGCGGCCGCGCTGCCACCACCTTCGAAGGAAAACACTGCGTCGTACTCGCTGCCCAGCTGCGTCAGGAAGGCGCCGGAACCGGGCGAGCCGATCTCTTCGTCGCCGTTGATCAGCACCCCCAGTTCCGCGTAGCCAGCAAAGCCACTGCGCGCCAGCAGGTCGACCACGTGCAGGATCAAGGCAACGCCCTGTTTATCGTCGGCAATGCCCAGGCCATAAGCGCGGTCGCCGTCAATGCGAAAGGGCTGCTTTGCACCCATGCCCTTGGGGTAGACGGTGTCCATGTGGGCAATCAGCAGAACCTTCTTGCTGCCGCTGCCGCTGCGCGTGGCGTAGACCATGGACCCCAGCTTCGCGCCCTTCAGCTGCGGGTGAAAGTCAGGCGCCTGGGTTGGTCGCACTTGCACTTGCATACCGGCGTTGCGCAAGCGGCCAGCCACATGGTCGGCCAGTTGGGCCAGACCCTCGAGGTCTCTGCTGCCGGACTCCATGCCGACCAGGGTCTTCAGCGTCTCCAGATACGCGGGCAACTCGGCCTGCGCGCGGGCGCGCAGGGCCTCGTCGGCGGGGCGTGCGGGCTTGGCAGCCACCGGTGCCGGCGACGCTGTTGGGGTTGGGGTTGGGGTCGCCACCGCAGCAGCAGGCGGGGCGGAGGGCGGGGTCACCGTGGTGCAGGCGGCCAAGAGCAGCGCCGCGAAGAAGGGGGCGGCGCGCAAGGGCCGACCGATGCTGAAACTGGGGCTCAATTTGGGCGCTATGGCGACGGGTTTTCTCGGGCTGTGGAATCACCGCACTTTAACCAGGGTTTGTCATTCGAGCCTTCAGGAAGGCAAGAAGTCCACCGGCCAGGTCACCACCATCACGTCCACGTCCTTAGGCCCAAAGTCAAAGCTGCGGATGCGCGCCAACAGCCGTTTTTCCAGCTCTTCGGCCTTGAGTTCACTGGACACGATGCGCAAGCCTGTGACTTCGCCGCTGGGCGCGATCTTCAGCTCCAGCACCACCTTGCCCTGCAGTGCCGGGTCGTCACGCAACGCCCGGTTGTAGATGGCGTAGATGGCGCCCTTGTTGCGCTCGAAGACCAGCTTGATGTCTTCGATGCTGCGGCTGCTCTTGCCACTGCTGCCTTTTTGCAGCGTGCCGCCCTTGCCAACGCCCACGCCACTGCCCACACCACTGCCGTCACCACTGCCACCACCGGCGCGGCCACCGCCACCGCCTGGGCCGCCACCACCACCGCCACCAGCCACGCCTTCCACCAGCGTGGTGCCGCGGCCGGCCAAGCCGCCGCCACCGGTGTCCTTGCTGTAGGCGGCGGTGTTGATGCCACCGCTGCCTTGGGTGGCGTTGCTGGTGATCATGGCCCGCACCGGTATGCCGGCTTCCTGGCCGGCACCGACGCCCACGCCCACGCCCGTGCCGACACCCAGGCCAGGCTGGATGTCTTGCTTGAGTTGCACGGCGACCGGTGCGGCCACCATTTCCGACAGCTGGTCCTTCATGGCCAACAAGCCCACGCCACTGGCTTTGCGGCGTGCGTTGTCAATCGCCACTTCACCCGGCGGTTTGCCCGCGACCGGGTTACGTGCCTCGGGCACCGGCACTTCTTTGGGCTTGCTGGACTTGATCGGGTCGGGCTTGTCCTGCGCCTTTTCGGGCTTGGCCACTTCGGGTTTGCTGGCGTCGGCCGTGTCCTGCTTGGGTGGCGGTGGCGGCGGGGTGACCGCGCGCTCCAGCAACAGCTTGGCCATCGGCGCGGGCAGCGGCTGGGCCTCCACCCGTTCGCGCTTGGGCACGGGCAAAAAGGGCATCACGATGCCCAGCAACAGCACCAGGATCAGAACGATGTGGGCGATGCGCTGGAAGCGTTTTTCGTCGTCGGCCGAGTTGGACCAGGGCAGCGTTGGTTTGCGAAACGACGCCATCGGGGACAGTGCCATGGTGCTCATGTCAAACGTCCCTTCTGCGCACGACAAACGAAACGTCGGCGTAATTGGCCTTGGCGCAGGTGGTCATGACCTTGCGCAACAGGCTGTAGGGCATCTGCTTGTCGGCCATGATGGTCACGGCTTGCTGGTCGGCCTTGTTCTCGGCTCGCACCGCGGTGCGTGTGATCAGCACGTCCAGCTCGGCCTTCAAGGCCGGGATGGTGTCGTCCGGGGCGGCCATCACCTGCGCCACCGACGCGATGCGTCGACCGTCAACAATGATGTCGTCGCCGGCAATCACCAGCAGCACTGTTTCCTTGGGTGTCTTTTCGGCCATCGCCAAGGGCAGGTCAACCGCCTTGGTGCTGACCAGGGTCTCCACCCCGGCGGCGCTGGACAGCAGAAAGAAGATCAGGATGGTGAACACGTCGATCAAGGCGACCAGGTTCATGTCCAGCCCGGTCTTGTTGCGCTCTTTGCGCTGGGTGCGTTTTTCGCGCGCTGACATGGTGGCCATCAGGGTGCCCCTCTCTTGGCGCCTGTCCCGGCGGCTGCCCCAGCCGTTGCCCCTGCCGTTGCCCCGGCACCCGGCTTGCGCACGGGCGCGTCACCGATCGAGATGTTGGGGAACAGTTCTGCCCGCATCAGCTGTGCGCCTTTGGCCGTGACGCTGCTGCGCACGGTGTCCATCACCTGCACCAGGTCGTCATACGGTGTTTCGGGTTCGGCCAGCACACTCGACTCGGTCTTGTCCGGGAACTTGCCCTTGACCAGCACCATCAGCGAGCCCAGCGCCTTGTAGTCGTGCGTTGCACCACTTTTGTCGATGCGCTGGATGAGTCCACCAATGCGGTCGCCGACCTCGATGGCATCCTTGCGGATGACCACCTCGAGCTGCAGGTCGGCACCCTTGATCTGCTCCACCGCCGACGCTTGCGCCGGCAGGTTGAGGTCCATCACCGCCAGGCGCGAGAACACGGCGGTGGACAGCAGGAAGGGCACCAGCACCACGATCAGGTTGATGAACGCGGTGATCTCCAGGTGCTGCGCTTCCTTGCGCAGGCGGCGGCGCTTCATGACGCGCGTTGTTCCTTGGTCGACAGCTGCTCACCCGACAGGCGTTGCACCAGGTTCAGGAAGGTGATCTTGGCGGCTTCCAAGCTGTCGACGATTTCGCTGGCACGGGCCTGCAAAAAGGCGTGGATGAGCAAGAAGGGAATGGCCACCATCAGCGCAAACGCAGTGTTGTTCATGGCCACCGAGATGCTGGCGCTGAGCAATTCGGCCTTCTCGGCCGGGTTGACCGAGGCCACCGCGGTGAAGCCCTTGATCAAGCCGATGATGGTGCCCAGCAAGCCCACCAAGGTGATGGTGTTGGCGAAGGTGGCGATGTAGTGGGTGCGCTTTTCCAGGCGCGGCACGATTTCCATCATGCCTTCTTCCATGGCGTTGTCGATGTCTTCACGGCGGCGCGCACTTTGCATGCGGGTCAGGCCGTTGCTGACGATCTTGCCGATGGCCGAATCAGAGCTGGAGGCCAGCTGGTGCACCTCCTCGAATTTGCCGCCTTGCAACAGCGGCAAGACCTTGTCCCACAGCTGGCGGTTTTCGCTGCGCGCCCGGTTCAAGAACATGAAGCGCTCGATGGCGATGGCCAGACCCACCGCCAGCATCAACAGGCTGGGGTAGAGAAAGGGACCGCAGTCGACGAAGAATTTGACAACCGTGTTGAAGGTGCTCATGAAGGTGCTCCGGAGGAATTGGACAGTTCAGGAATGGGTGTTGTGGGTGGGGCCAGGCGTGTTCAGCGCGGTGCAGCGTGGGGCGCGGCAGCGGGTGGCGGTGCGGTGGGCGTGGTGGGCGAGACGGGCGTGAGGGGCGAGGTCAGGCTTGCGGGCACCGCCGCCGTCGTCGTTTCCCGGGCCTGCATCTGCGTGTTGTAGACCACCTGGCGGCGGAAAACTTCGCGGTCCACTGGGGCCAATGCCTCATCCAGCACGCTTTTCACGGGGCGCCCTGACAGCTGGCCCGGCAGTGGTTTTTTCCAGGGCACGATGTACAAGACCTTGGGCAACTCGCGGTTGCCGATGATCTGGGTGCGGTCGAGGTCGGCGCGGTCTTGGGCTTGTGCGGTGGCGGCCAGCCCGATTCCACACATCACAGCGGCACAACAGGCGCGGGCTGGCTTCATGGCTTTTCCTGGCGGGTGACGGTGGCAGTGGCGCTGGCTTGCGCCGCGTTGGTCTGGGTGGAACTCTGGGCTGGAGTTTGAGCGGCAGCCTGGGCGGTATTCGGTGCAGCCTTGCGCCCTTTGAGTTCGGCCAACCAGCGGTTGAGCTGCGTGGCGTCGGCCGGTGAAAGCTCGACACAGCGCTGGTAAAGCGCCTGGGCCTTGGCCACATCACCCAGATAAAGGTCGTACAGGATGGCCAGGTTCAGGTGCGGCAAGGGCGCGCTGGCGTTGGCGGCGATGGCGGCTTCGTAGGACTGGCGCGCTTGTTCAAACTGGCCCTGCTGGCGTTGGGCCATGCCCAGTTGATTGAGCAAAGGCACCGAGTCAGGCGCCTTGAGCAAGGCCGCCTGCAAGGCCGCTATGTCCTGCCCCAGCGCGGTGTCGCCGCGCTCGGCCTTGGCATAGCGAACGGGCTTGAGCTTGGCCAGCTCGGCCAGGCTGCTCTTGACCCAGGGGTCGTAAAGGCCCTGGGTGGTGCGCCGGGCGTTGGTCTCAAACAGTTCGATCGCCTTTTCCTCAAAGGGGAAGGCCTGTTCTTCGAGCAGCACGTTGTACTGCTCCAGCTCCATCTTGCTGAGCCGCTTGGGGCGCTGCGAACCGATCAATGACTTGCCAAAGTCCTGGTACAGCGCCGCGGTGTGAAACGTGGCTGCGGTGGTGACTTCGGCGACGCCCACTTCGGCGGCGCTGGCGTAGGCCTTGAGCACGTCGTCCAACTTGGCTTTCTTCAGCTTCAGCTGCTTTTGCAGCGGCTCGATCAGCGGCACCTTTTTGTAGGCTTCGAGCAAGGGCTCGATGAGTTGCAAGGCAGCTTGGCCGCCCAGCGTGCGGGTGCGCGCGGTGCGGGCGTCGCCGGCGTCGCGGTCAGCGGCCTGCACGGCGCGAACCCAGGCCACGCTGCGCGGCAACTGACCGTCCTGACGCGTCAATGCGGCCAGTTTCCAGCGCGCTTCAACCGCGGGCTCCAGCGGCTGCGGGTGGGCTTGCAGGTAACGCTCCCAGGCCTTGATGGCCGTGGCCAGCTGCGGCGACTTGGGGCGGGCACCACCCGCCACAGCGTCGGCCGCTCTCTGGTGCAGTTCGGCGGCTTGCCAAAGCGCGCCACGGGCCAGGGCGGGTTCGCTGGTGCTGCTGGCCACCTTTTCGAACTCCAACGCAGCCTGGCTGTGGCGGCCCAACTCCAGATAGGCCAGCGCGAGCTTGGGCGCCACGTCGGCTTGCAAGGGATGGCCTGGGTATTGGCGACGGAAATCTTCCAGCGAACGGGCGGCGGCGTCCCAGTCCTTCAGGGCCAGCAGCGAGGCCGCGCTGTCGACCATGGCACTGGCCCGCACCGCAGAGCCGGCTGGCAGCGAACCCAACGCGGCCACGCGGGCAAAGTGACCCACTGCATCGCGGCCAAGGCCTGCGGCCCGAGCCAGTTCCCCTTGTTTGTAGATGGCCGCTGCCTGGCGCTCCACCAATTCATGGCGGCCTGGCGCCCGCTCGGCTGTCAGCGCCAGAACTTCGCCATAGGCCGCCTCGGCATCGGCAAAACGCGCGCGGTCAAAGCTGTGGTGGGCCACCACCGTCCAGGCCACCCGGCGCAAATCGGCGACCGGTGGCGGGGTCAGCGCCAGCGACTGGCGCGCCACCGCCAGCGCCTGCTCACCGTCGCCCAGGATCAGCAGTTTTTCAGCAGCGTTGGTCAGCACGGCTCCGGTGCGGGAGTCGCTGCCAAAGGCATTGGCGAAGCGCAGCGCGCTGTTGACGCCCTGGCGCTGCAAAGCAGCCTTGTCGACGGCTTCGCGCTCCAGCGCGGCGTAGCTCAACAGCGCCGAGTAGCCCGCATCGGCAGCGCGGGTGAAGCCGCTGGGCGCAGCCGCAGCACCCGCTCCCGCTCCGGCTCCGGCTCCGGCACCGGCACCGGCACCAGCCTGGACCACGGCAACGGCCGGCCAGGCGGATGTGCCGTCCTTGCTGACCGGCCGCGAATAGGCCACCCGCTCAAACTCTTGTGCGGCCGCCGCGAAGCGGTTGCCCTCAAACAGCAACTCGGCCATCAGGAAACGGTTTTGCGCTTCGTCGCTGTCGCCGGGGAAGGCCGACAGCAGCGCCTGGTACCAGACCACCGCCTCTTGCACGTCGGCCGGCAACTTGTTCTTCTGCGCCAGCGCGTGGTGGTGCCGGGCCAGGTCGATCAGGTTGTTCTTCACCAGCGGCTGAGCCCGCTGCCAGCCGCCCGGGTTGGCGCGGCGGAACTCGCTATTGGCGCCATAGCGCACCACGTGGTCTTTTTTGGCCGCCAAAGCCAAGGTTTCAAATCCGGCGCCGGCATAGATTTCAATCACCCGCGCTTGCAGCAGCGGCGCTTGGGCGTGCAGCGGCTGGCGCCGCACAAAGGTGGCCAGGGTGTCGGCCGCGTCCTTGATGCGCTGTTGGCGAATGTAGAGCTCGGCCAGTTGCTGGTAGACGCGGAACTGGTAGCCGTCACGCACCGGGCTGTTGATGAAACGGGCCACGGCTTCCGCGCCTTGCAGGTTGCTCAGGCTGATGCTCGTGACGCGGAAGGTGTCTTCGACCAGCTCGCGGTCGGCCCGGGTCAGGGCGCTCAGGTCTTCCAGCTTGGCTTGGTCACGCGCGGCGTGGCTCAAGCCACCCAGCTTCAGGTCCAGCACGCCAAAAAAAGTCTTCAATGCGTCGTCCAGTCGACCCAGCTTGAACAGACTCCAGCCCTGCATGTACAGCGCCCGTTCGGTGAAGGGGCTGCGCTTGCCGCTGTCCAGCACCGTGGCGTAGGCCGTCTCTGCCAGCTTGTATTCGCGGGTGGTAAACAACAGTTCACCGCGCCGAAAGTGCGCTTCATCGGCGTGTTGCGTGCCCGGGTGCTGACCGACCAGCTGGGTCAGGGTCTGCAGCGCGGCTTCCAGTTGCCCGCCTTGCTCTTGTGCACGGGCCAACTGGTACAGCACACGGTCGTTGCGGGCATCGCTGGGGTAGGCCTTCAGGAATTCCTGGTAGCGCGCGATCGCAGCCCTGTAGTCCGGCACGTCACCGGCGGCGGACGTGGCCTCTGCAGCGCGGCGGTCGGCGTTGTCCATCTCCAGGTCGCCCAGGCGACGCATGGCGTCAAGCCGTTGCGGCGCGTCGGGCGCGGCGCGCAGGAACTCGCGGTAGGCGGCGATGGTTTGTTCTTCGGCCACCTTCACCGCGGTCTGCGGGGTGTCGGCCACCACCGCCACGCTGCGGTCGCGCAGGGTGGCCAGCGTGGGTTCGTTGTCGCCGGGCAGGCGCTTGTTGCTGGAGCAAGCCGCCAAGGCGGCGGCCAGGGCCAGGGCCGCCCAGCGGCTGACCGTCATGGCTTGGCTCCTGCGGGTGCAAGGGCACGCTGGTCGCGCTGGGCCAGCTGGGCGCGGTCCAGAATCTGCGCAATGGCCAGGCGGGCCTGGGCGTCGTAGAGGTCCAGCCGCTGCTTCTGACCTTCCAATTCCGCCACGGCGATGTCTTGCAGCGCAGTTTGTGTCTCGGCGTCCAGCGCGGCCACACGCGGTTGCAAGGCTTGCAGGCGGGCGGCCAACTCGGCGATGCGCGCGGCAAAGCGTTGGTGCCGCTCGGGTTCAGCGCGCTGCGCCTGCAGCAACGCGGCGTCGCGCTGCACGGCCTGCGACAGGCCCACGTCGGTGTCGCGCAGCGCCTTGCGTGCGACCCAGCTGCGGTCGCTGAGCTGCTGCTGCAGTTGCCACGACAAGGCCCCCGAGACCCGGCGCAGGCGTTCGGCGGCGCCACGCAGTTCATCGGCTTGGGGCGTGCCTTGGGCCCGCGCCAGGGTGTCGCGCGCGCGCTCCAGGCGGTCCAGCAGATCGCGTTCGCGGGGGTTGGCAAACACCGCCGCGTCCTGGCTCTCATCGGCCTTTTTCAGCGCCGCGCTCAGGGCGTCGCGGCGCTGCTGCAGTTGCGGCATGTCAACCGCACCGGCTTGTGCACGCACCGCGGGCAAACGCTTGGCAAACGCCACCTTGCGGTTGTCCAGCATGTCGGTGAAGGTGCCCAGGTCGCCCTGCCAATGCGTCAGGTTGCTGGACAGGAACTGCAGGTCACGCAAGTGCTTGAAGGACTCTTGAAAGGGGTTGTCGGCCAGCAACGGCACCAGGTGTGCGGTGTGCGGCATGTCGGGCAGCTTGTCCATGCGCGCAAAGGCGTCCAGGCCGACGTCGGCCGAGACCGGGTTCTGCGACAGCAAGCCCTTGACCAGCAGGCCCGAACGGATCGCGACGATGGACTCGTCCAGCCTGAGCTTTTCGCGCTTGAAGGTGTCCGTCGCCGCTTGGTAGCGCTCCAGCGCACCGCTGTAGGAGCCGATCTCGGACATCGCATAGGGCACCGCAATGTGCGCTTCAAGAACAGCGGCATCGGTGATGTTGCGCTGTGCCAGCTCTTGCCAGGGCACGAGGGCCAGCTTGGGGTCGTTCAGCTCGGCAGCCGCCCAGCCATAGCCCAGCAAGGCCTTGTTGGACTGGGCACTGTTCAGACGCACGCGCTGCAGCGCGTTGCGGGCTTCGCGCGGCTTCTTGTCTTGCAAGGCGCCAAAGCCCAGCGCCACGTTGGCCCGGTCGCGCAGGCTGCGCAATTCTTCGTTGGGGCCGGGCGCCTGGCCTACTTCATCGAGCAGCGCCAAGCCACGTTCCACTTCCTCGGGGCCGCCGGTCTTGACCAGGGCCACACCCAGGTTGAAGCGCGCATACAGACCAGCCGTGGGGCTGGACTTGATGCTGTCCAGCACGGCCGCGGCACCCACATAGTCCTGGCGACCCATCATCAGCTGCGCGCGCAGCAGTTGGCGGTCTTCTTCCAGACCGCTTTGCAACGCCGCGCTGATGCGGTCCAGCGACTCCTGCGCCTGCTGGGCCAGCCCGCGCTGGTGGCGGATGCGAGCCAGAAAGAACCAGGCCCGATCGCGCACCGACAGCGGGGCATTGCGTTCGATCAGCCGCGCAAAAACCTCGGCGGCTTGCTCGTGCAGGCCGTAGGACAACAGCATGCCGCCGCGCAGCACTTCAGCCTCGTCGTCGTGCGGCGCCACGCGGGCAAAGTGCTGCGACACCATTAAACCGGTGATGGCACCAAAAAAGCGGTCCTGGTAAAAATTGAACAGCGTGTCGCCATAGTGCGGCGCGCGGACGCTGACGCTGACGCTGACGGGCGCAGGGTCGCTCTGCGCCGCTGCCGGCCCCACCGACAGCGTCAGCATCGTGATGAGCCCGGCCAAGCGACCGAGCCATCGTCGCAGCGCTGGCTTTGCCAGGCCGCTGGGCGAGCCACGCGGCTGGCGGGCCGTGCGGCGCTGGCCAGCCACTCGCCAGCGCGCAGGCGCTGGCTCGGTGCAGGCTCGCCCCGCTTGGGGAGCAGCGCCGCAGGCGCTACAGGGGGGAATCATCACCAGACCTTGACCTCAAACTCAGGCTGCAACTTGGCCTGCGAGTCCTTGATGCGCAACTCGATGTAGCGCGGCTCGGTGCCTTTGTCGAACTTCAGCGTGGTGCCGCGCTTGTAGTCGCGCTCATGCGGGCCCCGCCCGGTGAAGAAGGCATCGATGGCATGGCTGCCGGCGCGCAGATTGCCGACAAAAATGCGCTGCACGCCGCCACGGTGCAAGGCCTGCACTTCTTGCGCGGTGTACAGGTGTTGGCCGATGACCTTGTCGTCAAGCTTGATCTGCACCGACTCCAGTTCAAACAGCTTGCCGACGTCCATGCTCACGAACACCGCCACTTGCGTGCCGGCCGGGAACAGCAGCTCCTCTTCCAGGATCAGCAGGTCGCGGTTCAGGCGAATGACGTCGGCCTTGAGGTCTTGCACCCGGCTGTCGAGCGACGCCTGCGGTACGGCCGGCGCTGCAGGCGCGCTGGCCGCTGCTGCCGGCTTGGTTTCGGCGGCCCAGGCGCAGGCCGACGCGCTCAAGACCAGCGCAGCCGTGGCGCGCAAAACAGACGTGACAAAAGCTGGATTCATGGTGCGGGCACCCCTTCAGAACGTGGCGGACACATAAACCTGCACCACGTTGGCGTTGTAGGAATAGGGCTTGTTGGTGCGCGAGTCGGTGAAGTCCGAAAAGCGGAACTGCTTGAGTTCGTAGGCGCCCGTGAGCTTGACGTCATAGCCCGCCGGCAGGCCCGGCCAGGTGTAGCTGAGCTTGGCCGACAAGCCCGTGCTGTTGAAGGTGCTGAGTTGGCGGTTGCGCGAGATGTACAGCGTTTCAGCCTGCGCGTTGTCGCTGTAGAACAAGGCCTTGCCTTGCGAATAGCTGCGCAAGGAAACGTCGAGCAAATAGCTTTGGCCCAGGTACTTGGCAGCGCCCACTTCAAAGGTGTGCGCTTTGATGTCCCAGGTGTCCCAGTAGTAGCGGTACTCGGCGCGCAAGGAACTGCGCGACACCAGTGCGCCGGTGTCGTGGATGCTGCGCAATTTGACGGCCCGGCCGGTGCGCGTGCGCGGGTTGCGCTCGGGCACCGCGGCGCCAAACACGCGTGCCGCGCGGTAAGGGCTGCCCAGGTAGCCGCTGTCTGAAATGGCTTCGAAATTGGCGCTCATCAACCAGCGCGGCGTCAGGATCTGCGTCAGCCCGGCGCGGTACTGCCAATGTGCAGCCGTATCGATCCAGCCCACCACACCCTTCCGTCCGACCTGGTCGCGGGCGCGCGTGAAACCCAAGCTCACGGTGGTCTGGCCGCCAAAGACTTCGTGCGCCGCGTCCAGGCTCAGGCCCTCGGCGACGTAGTCGGGCTCGGTGCTGCGTGACAGCCCCAGCGTGAGCGTGGTGTCACGCACCACCGTTTCGGCCGTGAAGTCCCAGGCGGTGCGCGTTTCCTTGAAAGGGCTGGCGGTGGTGACGACATCGATGCTGGCGTTGCTAACCGCGTCCACGTAGTACTGAGCCGTCAGCGAAACGCGGTCGAGCAGACTTTTTCGCACCAGCAGCGCGGGGCCGGTGGCCTTGACGCCACCGCCGTCGTAGACGTGGAAGATGGCCTCGGCCTTGTCCTCGGGAAGCGCGGCACCGCTGGCCTGGGTGGCCGCACTGCCGGCCATGGCGGTGCCCAAGAGCTCACGCCACCTGGCCAACAGGCGGCGCAGCGTCCTAGTTGCAGCCACAGCCGCCCCCCTGAACCCCGGTCGCGCCGCGCGCACCTTCGCGCACGGCGTGGATGTGCGCGCGGTGCTTGTCGGCCAGCGGTGCGCGCGAGAACTGCATGATGGGATCGGAGAGTTTTTCGCGCTCATAGGGCTTGACCCAAGGCTGGAGGGCGCAGCCACCCAGCGCCAGGCTGCAAAGAACCAGCGCTAAACCGCCCAGCTGGCGCTGCGAAACCGGCCGTGCTGTGCCGATGCCAGTGCCGATGCCAGTGCCGTGATCGACGCCGTTGAAGGGGCCACTGACAGGGCCACCCGGCCCGCTTGAAGGGTGCTTGCCAAAGGCGCTTCGGTAGGGGCCCATGTTCACTCCTTGACCAGCTCGCGGATCTGGCGTTCGTAAGCCTCTTCGACACCCTCGCGGTAACCGCGGTGCAGGTAGCGCACGCGGCCATCGCGGTCGATCAGCACGGTGGCCGGCATGGCGCCCATGTCGTAGAGCTTGGTCACCGTCTTGTCAGCGTCCAGCAGCACCGGGAACTTCAAGCCCCACTTGGTGGCGGTGGCCGCGCCGTGGCGGGCGTCGTCGTCGATGTTGACGGCCAGCAAGGTGAAACCACTGCTGCGGTACTTGTCGTACAAACGGTTCAGGTGCGGCATCTCCTGCTTGCAGGGGCTGCACCAGCTGGCCCAGAAGTTCACCAACACCACCTGGCCGCGTTGCTCCTGCAGGCGCAGGTTGCGGCCTTCGGCGCTCTTGAGCGTGAAGTCGGGTGCGGCGTTCTGGATGCTCACCGCAGCATGGGACCCGGCCGCCAAGGCCAGGCCCGCCAACAGCGCCAGGGTTTGCTTGAAGAATTGCATGGTGTTGTGTGCGGCCAAGGTGATGGTGTCAGAAGAACAGCGTGAAGCCGGCGGTGACTTCCAGGTTCTGGGTGCTCTGGCGCTTGCCCAACAGGTCCAGCGTGAAGACATGGTCGCGCACGTCGGCTTGCATCACAAACCAGTCTTTCAAGATCAAGCGCAGGCCAAAGCCGGCGTGCAGGGTCTGGCGCTTCTGACCCGCAAAGTCGGTGCTGCCCACGCCGGCCAGGATGTAGCCCTGGGTGGCTTTGGCGGTGTTGCGACCGAAGAAAACTTCGCCGGGCAGGACGTTGTAGCCCGCCGACAGCGCGTAGTAGCTGAGCGTCTCGGTGCGGTTGACAAAGATGCCGCCGGGCAATATCTGGCGGAAGTTTTCATCACTGACCTTGCTGCGACCCAGGGTGCCGTCAACAAAGAAGTCTTCGGTGATGTGATAGCCCAGGCGAATGCCACTGACGGTGCTGGCACCGAAGTTCTGCGTGGCATAGGTGCCGGCATACAGGCCCACCGAAAAGTCGTTGGACGCGTACTGGGGACGCTTGACCTCACGCCGGTCCACCTGCGGCACGATGACCTGCTCAGACGCAGCCCGGGGCGGCGTGACCGGCTGCGCCACCGGCTGGGCCGTTGCCGGCGCAGCCGGCGCAGCCAGCGCAACCAGCGCCACCAGCGTCACCAGCAACGGGCCTGCAAAAGCCGCCGGGCGCCACGACGCCAGGCCAGCACGTTGGCAAGGGGACCATGATGGGGTGTGCAAGTTGTGGCGCATGTTGAAGGTGGAACAAAGACTCAAAGGCTCAAAGGCTGAAAGCCTCAAAGGGGTCAGAAGAAAAAGGCCAAGCCGAGCGAGAAGGCCCGGTACTCGATGCTGCGGTTGTCGGCGACAAAGGCGGTGTAGAGCGACCCATCCGCACGCGCCACGAAGCGTTCCGTCAGGTGCCAGCGCAGGCCCGCCGTGGCGTGCGCCAACTTGGCGTTGGTGGTGGCGGCGTTGACCAGGCTGCTGTTGGGAGTGTTGCGAAACTGCCCCAGGCCGACGCTGAAAAAGGGCGACAGGCGCCGATCAGACCAGGGCTCGGAGGTCAGGCTTACCGACCACAAGTCGGTGCCCGAAAAAACGCCTTGCACCTGGGCCACGCTGAGTTCGGCGCCGACCGTGTCGGCCAGACGGTACTGAGTCCACAGCTTGAGCATGGGTTCGGACTTGAAGCGGCCCCAGCCCGCGCCAAACTCCAGACGCCGGCGCAGATAGTCGTCCAGCAGCACGTCGCGAAAGGACTTGCCGGCACCGGCTTCGGTCAGCGTGCCTTCCATCTGCTGGCGTGGCACCCAACCCACCTGCCCACCTTCGGCGCGCACGCGGTACCAGTCGGTGCGACGCATCTCCACGGTGATCCATTGGCGGCGTTCAACCACGTAGAACACCGGGTAGCCACGCCCCGGGCCGGTGTGCACTTCCAGGAAAGCATCGTTGACCTGCAGGCGCTCGTCAGCCAGGCGCTTCTCAGACCGTTTTTCGGAGCGCAAACCTGGCCCTGCCGGGGGCGCGAGGCTGTCCGCGGAAGGCGCGGAAACAGGCGCTGGACCGGTCGCGGATACGGGCATCAGCACGGGCACGGGCACAGAAATGGGCACCGACCCGGGCGTTGAACCGGCCGCCGTTGGCGGGCCATCGGCAGCGCCCGCGGTTTGTCCAAAGGCGCTGCAAGCAGCGCCCAGGGCAAGGGCGCAGGCTGCTGCGCGCAAAGACTGAATCAGAAAGGGCATCGGTGATGTGGAGCGGCCGGGGCTAGTCGGTGTTGCAGGCCCCAGTGGCAGGGTCGGCAGGCGTGAACATGGTGTTGGCCGCGCTGCTGAACTCGTCCTGGCCCTGCGGCATGGGGCGGCTGATCCAGTATCGGATGAGCTTGGCTGCAGGGTCGTCCGGCCGGTCAAAGATCAGGCCACCACCGTGCAGGACGCCACGCACCAGGGGCTTGTTCATCAGGCGGCTTTGCTCGGCGCTGCCCACCACCGTTTCTCCCAGCGAAGAGTAGTAGTTCTTGTACATGTCGCTGGCGCGCACGGCCGCTGGCGCCAGCGTGGGGTCCACCGCCGGTGCGGTGCCAAAAAGGCGCAGGGCACCACCCGTGCCCGTGCCGTTGTCGTGACACCCGCCGGCCGCGCAGGTGTTGGTGGAGATGACCCCGCCGATGTTGACCTGGAGTGGCAGGTTCAGCACCGGGTTGACGCAACGCTGAAAGTAGGCGAACGAGAGCTTTTGACCCAGGGCGCCCGGTGGGTTGGTCACGTTGTCGGGGTTGTCAAGCGGGCTGCCGCCGCCACACGCGCCCAGAAGGGCGAGCACGACGGCGGCGGCTGGCGCAAGAAGTGAGTGTGGTTTCAGGCTTCGCGTCATCGGCTCACAAAATCACAAAAGGTGCGTGTCAGTTGCTGGAGCAGCCACGGGCGATCCAGGCCGCGATCTGGTTGTAACCGGTGCTGCCCACGGGCAGCAAGGCCGTTGTTTGCGTCAGATCACCGCTGGGGTGCGGCACCGTCGACGGCCGACTCAACAAGGGGTTGGCAGCGCTTTGGCAGGTGTTGTTGATCATGGTCAGGGTCACGTTGAAGTCGCCCTCTTCGCTGCCGGTCAGCACAAAACGGTTGCGCGGATTGCCCAGCCCCGCCTGGTGGCAACTGGCGCACTGGGTCCGCAGGATTGGCTGCACCTGCGACAGGAAGGTTTCCTGGCTCAGCGCCGAGACCATGCGGATGCCGCTGTTGGCGTCAAAGGGGTCGTTGTAATACTGGCCGCCCAGGTCCATCCACTCTGCCAACAGGCGTTTTTCAGCCCGGTTGAGCAAACGCGAATGGTCCGGCGCCGAGCTGGGTGGGTTGGGGTGCTGGGCTTGCGCCGTGGTACCGGCCTTGAGCGTCTGCCCCCACAGAATTTCCGTCAGACGGCTCTTGCGCGCCTGGCCCGCGGTGCTGGCCGCACCGGAGCTGGTTTCAACCAGCGGGCTGCCGCGCACAACCTCTGGCACGCCCTCGCGAACCCGGATCACCGGCCGGCCGGTGGTGGCGTCGATCAGGGGGTCGCCCAGCAGCAGTTCTTCATAGGACACCAGGCGCCCGGTGCCCGACACGCTGCCGCGCAGGTCCAGCTTGGCCACATCGGCATGACAAGACACGCAGGTCTGCGCTCCCGCCGCGCCGCGCGCCCGGGTCCACAGCGGCTGGATGTGCTCGGGGTAGTTGATGACGCCGTTGACGGGCGCCGGCGTGGCCAGGTCGTCGGCCGGATTGGCGTTGCCGGTGTAACGCAGGCTGATCGCCGCACGTGCCGTCACACCCGGCTGTGCGGTGTCGGCCCACATGTCGGTGAACACCGGGTTGGCGGTCAGCGCCAGCGCAGTAGGGTCGAGCCGGGTGCGCAGCGAAGCCAGCGTCTCGCCGCTTTGGTGCTGCGCCGACAACGCCGATTTGATGCCGGCGGCCAGCGTGTTGACCACCGGGCCGCTGTTGAGTGCGGCGCCGCGGCGTGGGCTGTGGCAACCGTCGCAGGTGCGGCGTTCGCCGGGTCGCACCTGAATCCAGTTGGTGTGGGTCTGGATGGCCCGGCCTTCGGCGTCGATGACGCTCAGCGCCAAAGGCACGTCGGCGGGCACCTGCAGTTTGAAGCTGCCATCGGGTTCGATCGGGGCATAGCCCAGGATCTGCATCTGTTCAAACTCGGTCTCGCCAATCGCTTGCCGTGAACCCATGCCACCGGCCGGTGGTGGCACCCCGCGCATGGCCCGCACAAAGCGCGCCGGCGCGCAGTCGTAAGCGGCGTCGGCCGGGTTCTTCAGGCGCGCCAGGTCAGCCACCATGCTGCGCGTGTCGGCGCTGTCGACTGGCGCTTTCAAGGGAATCGACTGCGTGCAGCCGGCAGCCCGGTCAGACGCGGTGAGCATGCCTTCGGCCATGCGGTTCAAGCCGTCGGTGTCGTAGACGCTGCGCACCTCGATCAAGGCCATGTTTTGCGCCGCCAGCACCGGGTCGACGGTGGTGGGCTCCACCACATTGGGCTCGGTGCGCGCCACCAGCGCCACCGGGTCGGTGTACATGAAGCCGGCGGGCGGCGCCGCCACGATCAGCCAGGTCTGGTTGGCCGGGTTGAACATGTAGACGGCATAGGCGGCCGGGGCGTTGTCTTTCACGCCGTCGCTGGCGCGTGCCGCCATGGTGCGGTTGGTATCGCCCAGGGTGGCCTTTTCGGCGTCGGTGAGCGTGGTGCACGACACCACCACGTCGTTGCGCGTCACCTCACACGGCCGCCAGGCCACCAGCACGCGGTCGCTGCCGTCCCACAGGGGGTAGGGGGTGGTGGCACGGCCAAACAAGGACAGGCCACGGCCGTCCGACAGCACTTGTTCAGTGGCCGCTTTTTGCCCACCCTGGGCTGGCACGCTGCGGTCGGCCGGCGTGTTGTTCTCGGAATAGCGGGCTGCGTCGACCATCATGATCGAGCCACCCTCCTGGGTGCCCGACAGCGGCATCAGCGACGTCACCAGTTGACCCGGGTACTTGCCCTTGGGGTCCATGTCGCGCGGGTGCAGGAAGCTGTTGCCTGGGCTCTGCGCGCCGTACAACACAAACATGTCGGTGCCGTCGGGCTTGCTGCGGAAGACAGCAAAGCGGTTGCGGTCGGCCACGTGCTCCCAGCGCGCGAACATGATGTCGCCGTTGGGTCGAATGACGGGGTTGCGCTCGTGGCTCTGGTTGAAGCTGATCTGCTGCACGTTGCTGCCGTCGGCGGCCATGCTGTGCAGGTTCATCACCCGCTCGCGTTCGTACTCGTCGGCGGCAAAGTAGGCCCGGCCCAGGGTCTGCATGCGGCTGCTCTTTTCCTGGCGGTTGCTGGAGAAGATGACGCCGCGGTTGGCCGGCAGGTAAACCGGGTCGACATCGTCGTTGCCGGCACTGGTGCTCAGGCGACGGAAACTGCCCGTCGTCAGGCTCTTGCCCGTCATGTCGTATTCCCAGATGTTCCAGCGCCCGGTGCAGGCCGGCGCGCCGCTGGCGCTGCCGTCCACGGTGGCGGTGTTGCTGCTTGGGCAGCGCATCGCAAACACGATCTTCTTGCCGTCGTAGCTGACTTCGGGGTCGGACGCGTCGCCCGCGCCTTGCGTGAAACGAGCTGTCAGGTTGTGTTCGGCGGCACTGGCGCTGGACTTTTCGCGCAGCATCAGGTCACCGCCCGGGGCGCTGTTGGCGGCGTCGGTGGGGTTCAGCCCCACCGAGGTGGCGCGCTTGACATAGGCAATCGGCACATCACCGTTGACGGTGACGGTGTCGGTGCTGGAGCCGCCGCCCGAGCAGGCGGCCAGCAGGACCACTATCAAGGATGCCAAGCCACATGCTGCGGCCCACCGAGCCGTGGTCGTGCGTTGGGTGTGAGGTGGGTTCATGGCGGTTTCGCTCCTGAAACTCATGGGCAAGCCAGCGGAACTGGTCGCGATTCGGCACGGTGGGAATCGAGGTCTTGCAAATCAGACAGCTGCGAGTCGTTGGCAGACGTTGGAACCGGCACCCGCACTGGCACAGGCACTGGCACCGGCACCGGCACAGGCGCCGCCAATCCCTGCAGCAAGCCGGCGCTGGCGTGCAGGGTGCCTTGGGCGTCCACGATCACGGCGTCCACGTCGCCCAAGCTTTCCACCAGCGCCAGGCCGCGCTCGGTCCCCAGCACAAACACCGCCTTGGACAAGGCCTCGCTGGTCAAGCCGTCAGAGGCCAGGATGGTGACGCTGTGAACGCTGCTGGGGCTGCGCCCGGTGGCGGGGTCGATCAGGTGGTGGACGCGCTCGGAGCCGTCATCGAAGAAGCGTTCGTAGTCGCCCGACGTGGAGATCGACACGTCTTCCAAGGGCAGCACGGCCACCACTTCGCCGGCACGGCGCGGGTCGCGGATGGCCACACTCCACGGGCGCCCGCGGCGATCGCCCAGCACGCGGCTGTCGCCACCGGCGCTGACATAGGCGTGCCGTATGCCGCGACGCGCCAGCAGCGCCACCGCGTTGTCGACCGCGTGGCCCTTGGCAAAACCACCCAGGTCGATGCGCATGCCGTCCAGGCCAAAGCGCAGGGTGCGGGCCTTGACGTCGACTTGAAGGTGTTGCCAACCCACACAGGCCTGGGCCGCGGCCAGCGCTGGCGGGCTGGGACGAAGCTTTTGGCGGTAGTCGTAGAGCTGCCCCACCGCAGCGTAGGTGATGTCAAAGGCACCCTGGGTCAGGTGCGAGAAGGCACGCGCCTTTTGCACCAAACCCAGCATCTCTTCAGACAGCACCACCGGCTGACGGGCGGCTTCGCGGTTGATGCGGCACAGCTCCGAGCCTGGCTTGTGCGGGCTCATCGCGCGGTCGATGCGGTGCATCTCGTCCATCACGGCGGCAGCCGCGGCCTCGCCGCTCCTGCGGTCGGCAGCCCACAGCTCGACGCGGATGGCCGTGCCCATGATGGCCTCTTCGCGCACCACCCAGCCCGCCACGGCCCGCTCGGTACGGCGGGCGAAGTCGAAATGGCGTTGAATGGGGTTGGCGGAGGAAAACAGCATGGCAAGCGGAATGGCAAACAGAATGGCAAACAGCAAAAGTGTTGGGCATGGGCGCCAACTGAACATCAGCAGGCGGACCGGCACCGATTCGGAAGCCCGGAAGTTACAGGCCAAACGGCGTCAGAGCCGTGACGGGTGGTGCCGGTGTGCGTACAAATGATTCCGCGTTACACCGGTCGGCCCGGCCCATGCCAAGGATGAGCGCTGCGGTTCGTGACAAGCGTCACGAACGCCGCTTTGCGGCGAATCCGAATGCGCTGTCCAGCTTGGCCCAAGGAGCCTGTTGCTCTGGCTCACCGACGGGCAGGTCGGCGGCGCCAGCGGCGGGCGCTACATGCCCTTGAACAGGCCGGTGTAGCTGCGGCTCACCTCAAGCTTTTGCGGGTGGCCTTTGACGGCCACGATCTGCCGCCCGCGAAAGTCGCGCGTGACCCCGGCAATCGACTTCACCGCCACCAGCGTGCTGCGGTGAATCTGCCAAAAGAGTGCAGGGTCAACCTCGTCGACCAGTTCCTTGATGGGCTTGCGGATCAGCGCCTCGACCTGCGCCGTCTGCACCCGGGTGTACTTTTCGTCGCTGATGAAAAACAGCACTTCGTCGACCGGGATCATCTGAATGGCCTGGCCGACGGTGGCCTGAATCCACTGCAGGTACTGCGGTGCGCCGCCGGGGTTTAGGCGGGCCGAGAGCTGATGCAGCAACTGCTGCAGATGCGGCCCAGCGGGCGCGTCCACACTGCCGTCCACACTGAGCCGAGCGGCCAGCCGTTTTTGGATGCGCTCCACGGTCAGCTGCAGGCGGTTGCGGTCGGCCGGCTTGAGCACATAGTCGGCCACACCTTGTTCAAAGGCTTCAACGGCGTATTGGTCGTAGGCGGTGATGAAGACGATCTCGGGCACCAGGTCGTGGTCTTCGTCAGCCTCACCTTCGGCAGGCTGGGGCGCCGGCAACTGGGCGATCTGGCGCGCCGCCTCCACGCCCGTCAGGCCGGGCATGCGGATGTCCAGAAAGACGATGTCGGGCCGGTGCTGCTGCACCAGTTCCACCGCTTCCAGCCCATTCTTGGCTTCAGCCACGATCTGCAGCTCGGGCCACACTTCTGCCAGCCGGGCCCGCAGCTGGTCGCGCATCAAGCGTTCGTCGTCGGCCAAAACGGCCCGGGGCGCAGCGGATTTCTGGACAAACATGTTCATCTGATGTCAGCGGGACTGGGGGTCACCAAGGAGCCTGTCGGACTTGGGGCGACGAAGCGAAATTTGGCCCCAGCGAGGACAGTTTTTGCCGGGCTTGCAGGCCCATAGCCAAAGCTATGGGACGAAAGTTTCGTCGCGCCGCCCGGGCCGCTGTACAACGGCAGCCTAACGTGGCCTGCCGT
>JAYVSX010000295.1:0-3973 GCA_043774975.1 Rubrivivax sp. | reverse complement strand
TGGGGTTGGATGGGTGCGCAACCGCGTCACCGACCCCTATGCGCTGAGCCTGAACGCCGACTCACGCCACACCTGGATTGGCCGCCTGGACGCTGCGGCCCTGACGCCACCTGGCTGGCACCAGACAAGCCCACCGCGGCGTGTTCAATCGGCCACCGACATGGTGATCTACGAGCTGCATGTGCGCGACTTCTCCATCACCGACGCCAGCGTCAACCCGGCCCACCGCGGCAAGTACCTGGCCTTCACCGAACCCAACAGCCGCGGCATGCAGCACCTGCAAACGCTGTCAAGAGCCGGCCTGACCGACGTGCACCTGCTGCCGGTGTTTGACCTGGCCACCGTGCCCGAACGCGGCTGCACCAGCCCCGACCCCGGCACGCTGGCACAGGCCAGCGCCGACAGTGAAGCCCAGCAAGCGGCCGTGGCCGCACAAGCGCGCAGCGATTGCTACAACTGGGGCTACGACCCGCTGCACTTCACTGCGCCCGAGGGCAGTTTTGCCAGCGACGCACAAAACGGCGCCACCCGCGTGCTGGAGTTTCGGCGCATGGTGCAGGCCCTGCATGCGGCGGGTCTGCGCGTGGGCATGGACGTGGTCTACAACCACACCAGCGCCAGCGGTCAAAAGGCGCTGTCGGTGCTGGACCGCATCGTGCCCGGCTACTACCAGCGCCTCAACGCCAAAGGCGCGGTCGAGACCAGCACCTGCTGCGACAACACGGCCACCGAAAACCGCATGATGGCCAAACTGATGATCGACAGCGCCGTGGTCTGGGCGCGCGACTACCGCATCGACAGCTTTCGCTTTGACCTGATGGGCCACCAACCGCGTCAAGCCATGGAACGCCTGCAAACGGCCGTCAACCGCGCCAGCGGCCGCCACATCCACCTGTTGGGCGAGGGCTGGAACTTTGGCGAAATCGCCAACGGCGCACGCTTTGTGCAGGCCAGCCAGCTCAGCCTGAACGGCACGGGCATTGGCGCCTTCAGCGACCGTGGCCGCGACGCCGCACGCGGTGGCGGCTGCTGCGACAACGCCGTGCAAACCCAGGAACGCCAGGGTTGGCTCAATGGTCTGTTCTTCGACCCCAATGCAAACGCCAAGGCCAGCGCGGCCGACCTGCTGCGCGCCGCCGACATGGTGCGCGTCGGGCTGGCCGGCACCCTGCGCAGCTATGTCATGACCACCGCCGACGGCAGCCGCAAGCGCTTGGCCGACATCGACTACGCCGGCCAGGGCGCTGGCTTTGCCAGCCAGCCCAGCGAAGTGGTGAACTACGTCGAGAACCACGACAACCAGACGCTGTTTGACATCAACGTGCTCAAGTTGCCCGTGGCCACCAGCCGCGAAGACCGCGCGCGTGTTCAGGTGCTGGGACTGGCGTTGACCACCTTCAGCCAGGGCATTGCCTACTTCCACGCCGGGGTTGAACTGTTGCGCAGCAAAAGCGGTGACCGCAACAGCTATGACAGCGGCGACTGGTTCAACCGCCTGGACTGGACCGCCACCGACAACCACTGGGGCACTGGCCTGCCCCCCAAGGAGGGCAACGCCGACTTCTGGCCCGCGCTGCGCCCGCTGTTGGGCAACCCTGCCATCAAGCCCGCGCCCGCTGACATCGCCTTCACGCGGGACGCTTTTTTGGACCTGCTGCGCATCCGGCAGAGCAGCCTGCTGTTTCGGCTGCGCCATGCCGACGACGTCTCAGCCCGCTTGAGCTTTCCCAACACCGGCCCGGACCAGCAGGCTGCGGTGGTGGTGGCGCATCTGGACGGCCGCGGCTTGCCCGGCGCGGGCTTTGCCGAGCTGCTTTACGCCGTCAATGTGGACAAGGTTCCCGTCACTTTGAATCTGCCCACGCTGCAGGGCCGGCCTTTTGTTTTGCACCCGGTGCACCGCGCGCCCCAGGCCGCCGACTCGCGGCCGGCACAACAGTCGCGTTGGGACTCCAGAACAGGCCAGTTGCAGTTGCCCGCGCGCACGGCGCTGGTCTATGTCTTGGAGTGAGCCGGGTCGGTCTGCAGGGCATGCCGCACCGCACAGCGGTCAGCGGGTGGCACCGTCGGGTCGGCGAAACCGGCATTCGTTGACCCCATGCCCGCTGCCAAGCAGGCGTCCCGTTCGACGATGCGCCCCGCTCCAGGCCAGTAATTGGGTGCCCTTGCTGCCCACGTCGCAGCCCCGCAATGTCAATGTGCCGAGGGCGCTTTTTCGCCAGCCTTCAGCCGGTACAACGTGCCGCAATACGGGCAGCGACCTTCGCCCGTCGAAGCCACGTCGATGAACACCTTGGGGTGGTTGGACCACAAGGCCATCTTGGGGTTGGGGCAAAAGGTCACGCCAGGGCCGATGAGGTCGGTGCCAGCGAGTTCAACGACGGATGGGGTTTCAGTGCTCATGCGCGGGCTCAGATTAGCGTCAGCCAGTGGGCGTACTGCGGATTTTTTCCGCCCACGATGTCAAAAAACGCGGCCTGGATCTTTTCGGTGATGGGGCCGCGGCTGCCCGCACCCAGCTCGATGCGGTCAAGCTCGCGGATGGGCGTGACTTCTGCAGCGGTGCCGGTGAAAAAGGCTTCGTCGCTGATGTAGACCTCGTCGCGCGTGATGCGTTTTTCCACCAGCTTCAGGCCCAGGTCCTGGCAGATGTGGAAGATGGTGTTGCGGGTGATGCCGTTGAGCGCACCGGCGCTCAGGTCGGGCGTGTAGACCACGCCGTTCTTGATGACAAAGATGTTCTCGCCCGCGCCTTCGCTGACAAAACCGCTGGCGTCGAGCAGCAGGGCTTCGTCGTAGCCGTCGTCAGTGGCTTCCATGTTGGCCAGGATGCTGTTGGTGTAGTTGCTCACCGCCTTGGCTTGCGTCATCGTGATGTTGACGTGGTGGCGGGTGTAGCTGCTGGTCTTGACACGAATGCCACGCTTCAGACCCTCTTCACCCAGGTAGGCACCCCAAGGCCAGGCCGCCACCATCAGGTGGATGGTGTTGCCACGCGGGCTGACGCCCAGCTTCTGGTCGCCGATCCAGGTCAGTGGTCGCAGGTAGCAGCTTTCGAGCTTGTTCTCCCGCACGACCTGCTTCTGCGCGGCTTCCACCTCGGCCTGCGTGAAGGGGATCTTCATGCGCAGGATCTTGGCGCTGTTGAACAGGCGCTCGGTGTGCTCTTTCAGGCGAAAGATGGCCGTTCCCTGGTCGGTCTTGTAGGCCCGCACACCTTCAAAGGCGCCGCAGCCATAGTGCAGCGTGTGGCTCAGCACGTGGATCTTGGCGTCGCGCCAGTCGACCAGTTGGCCGTCCATCCAGATCTTGCCGTCACGGTCAGACATCGACATGGGAATTCCTCTTGGGGTGGTTGCGCAATGGCTCTGATTTTAGGCGCCACAGCGGCTGCGGCGGCGACGGCTGCGGCGGGCGGCTCAGGCGGCCGGCTCAGGCGGCCGGTTCAGGCGGGCGGTTCATGCGGGCGGGTTGGCCACGCGCTGCAGCTTCCATGCACGGAGCTTGCCGCCACGCAGTTCCACCACCACCTCATCGCCAGCTGCGTCGCGCCAGGCAAAGACCTCCTCGGCACCACCCAGCTCAGCGCTGCCGGCGACCACAGCCTTGACCTGGCCCAGACTGCCAGTCAGCTTCATCACCTGGGCCAACGTCATGCCGGCGTGCAGCTTGGACTGCAGCATCACGGCGCTCGGCACCTGGCCCACGGGGCTGCCCGCCGCGGCCCTCATCACCCGCAAGGCCCGGCTGAACTGCAGCAGCAGCCAGAACACCACCACGGTGATGGCCAGCACCACCCCAGGCCAGCCGTAGCCCACGTAGCCCACCACCACGGCCGCCACTGCCAAAGCCCAAGCCAGCCAGGGGCCGAGCCGGGCGTTCATGCCAGGACCACCCGGCCACCCATGCAGCAAAATGGCCGCGATGAACGGTGTGTCAAAGATGTTGAAGGTGTCAACGGCTTCAGGGGCGG
>JAYVSX010000294.1:0-2970 GCA_043774975.1 Rubrivivax sp. | reverse complement strand
GGCGACGGCGGGGCCAGCATGCTGGTCAGGGCCGGGCGTATCAGCTTGAACACGATCACCAATGCCACCAAGGCCAGCGCGGCCGGTGCGGCAGCGCTCTTCAGCAGGTCCACCAGCCACGGCTGTTTCCACAGCGGCAGGTCATCGGCGGCCGGCGGCGTTTCAACCCGGAAGGGCGCGTTGATGACCTTCACCACGTCGCCACGGTCGGCGTTGAAGCCGATGCCTTGCTGCACCAGAGCGGTCAGTTGTTCGATCTCTTTTTCGGGCAGGGCAGCGGTGACGGGCTTGCCCTTGGCGTCGTTGCTGGTGCGGTGGTTGACGACCACGGCAGCGCTGAGGCGGCGCACGCTGCCCACGGCATTGCGCGTCACGGTGGTGGTCTTGTCGACCTCGAAACGCGTGGCGGCTTCGCGGCGACCGTTCGCGCCACCGGTGCCGCCTTGCGCGGCTTGCATGGCCTGCGCCGTGCCGTTGATCGGTGCACTGGCCGACGTCGGCGGCTGGTTGCTGGTGGCGCCGGGTACACCGGCTGGCGTGGCACTGCCGCTGCCGTTGGACTCTTCGGTACGCAGTTCGCGGATGGTGGCCTTGGCGTCGGCACCCTGGTTGGGGCGGTAGGCCTCGGCGGTCTGCATGACCTGTGAAAAGTCGATGTCGGCGCTGACCGTGGCGCGCACGTTGTCGCGGCCCAGCACCGGTTCCAGCAGTTCCAGCACGCGCTTCAAATGGCTGGCTTCCACATCGCGGCGGTACTGCAGTTGCTGCGAGTCCAGACCCTGGTCTTCGTCGCCGGTTTGCGAAAGCAATGCGCCGCTGCTGTCGACCACGCTGATGGCCTTGGCCGTCAGTTCGGGCACGCTGCCTGAGACCACGCGGATGATGCCGGCGATCTGCCCGCGGTCCAGCGTGCGGCCCGGGTGCAGCGTCAGCACGACGGATGCGCTGGGCTTTTGCTGTTCACGGAAGAAGCCGTTCTGCTGCGGCAGCGCCAGGTGCACGCGCGCCGACTTCACCGGTTCCAGCGCCTGGATGGTGGTGACCAGTTCGCCCTCGATGGCGCGCTGCATCTTCATGCGCTCCTGCCCCTGGGTCTGACCGAAGGTGTTCTTGTCCAGCAGTTCATAGCCAGCATTGCCGCCGGCGGTGGAACCGGGCAGGCCGGCGGCGGCCAGCTTCATGCGCAGTTCATGCACGCGGCTTGACGGCACCATGATCACGCTGCCGCCTTCGGTGAAGCGGTAAGGCACGTTCATCTGGGTCAGCCTGTCGATGATGGCGCCGCCATCCTTCTCGGACAGATTCGGGAACAGCGCGCGGTAGTCGGCATCTTTGGCACTGAACGCCATGGCTGCGAGTACGGCCACCAGTGCGGCCACGCCCAGCCCGGCCATGGCTTGCATGCGGCCGGGCAGTTCGCGCCAGCGGCTGGCCAGCGTCGGCACAGCGCGGCCAGCGTCCAGCGGCGCAATGGGCTGGAGGGCGTTCGGGGCAGTGTTAGCGAGGGCGTTGTCCATAGGGCAGGCTGGGCACAAATCTCCGGGTTCGCAGCCATTGTTCGCCGCCGTTTGCCCGGACATAGGCAGAAGTAAGCCAACAAAGACGCGCTTGATCGGTTCTTGAAGGCCAGGCCCGGCAACCTAAAGTGGCGGCGTGGAAAAGCGATCCTGCATCGCCACACCTTGCACCTTGACGGCCACCCCAGCACCATGTCCGACTTGCGCATCAAACCCTTCGACTTCCAGGCCGCCGTGGCCCGTGCGGGGCTGCGCCCTGACGGCATGCCACGCACCGGTGCGGTGGCCGAAGCGGCCGGCGGCGGCTTCAAGACGGCGATGGCCGATGCGCTGAAGAACGTCAGCCAGAACCAATTGCAGGCCGACAGCCTGCAGCGCGAATTGACGCTGGACAACCCCACCGTCAGCATCGAGCAAACGGTGATGGCGATGCAGAAAGCGCAGCTGGGCTTTCAAGCCGCGCTGCAGGTCAGAAATCGTTTGGCCCAGGCCTACAGCGACATCATGAACATGCAGGTCTAGGGATGTGGGCTCCGCTCAGCACGCGGGCAACTGCGGCCACGTGCCGCTGAGCGCGCAGATGCGCGGCCGGCCCTGTGGTGACACGTCGACGCGCAAGCGGTCGCCGTGGCTGGACTCGAAGGTGGTGCTGGCGCTGGCCTGCACCACACCCGTGGGTTCCAGCTGCAGCGCCATCGGGTTCAGCAGGCGGATGCCTTTGTGTTGGTTGGCCGGCACGGCGTGGATGCGGCAAGCCTGTTCGGCGCTGCAGTCGCAACCGCTGCTCATCGCCACACCCCAGACCATTGCGGGCCGTCTTGCGCCAGCACATGCACCGGCTGGCCCCTTTGCGCGGCCAGAAAGCGGGCTTCGGTGATGTCGCCCGCCAGCGTTTGTGCGGCATGGCGCAGGCGCTGTTTTTCCATTTGGGTGCCCAGGCCGGGCAGGGCCAGCATGCCCAGCACCGCCAGCACCGCCACACAGATCACCATTTCCAGCAGCGTCAAGCCGGTATCGGGCTGGGTCTGGGTGGTCTGGTGTTTGCGCTTGGTGGCACGCACGGTCACTGGCCCCAGCAAGCCGGCGTGGGTCCGCGCGTGGCGAATCCCAAGCTCACGTCCAGCGTGATGGTCGAGCAGTCGGTGTCGGCCTGTTGCAAGCCGGTGGCCAGCGCCACGGCGCGGTAAGCCTCGGGGCCGTGGGTGTTGACGCTCAGCGTGTAGCGACCCTGCGCACTGGTGCCCTGGACGCCGCGCAGCGCGCGCCAGTCCGCGCTGTACAGGCCGTTCTGCGCGCGGTAGTTTTCCTGTTCGACCTGCACGCGCATCAGCGCCTGCACGGCGTCGAGCCGGGCGATACGCCGCTCTGAGCCGCGCAAGCCCGGCACCGTCAGGCCGGCCAGGATGGCGACGACGGCGAGCACGATCAGGCACTCGATGAGGGTCACGCCGGT
>JAYVSX010000293.1:0-9662 GCA_043774975.1 Rubrivivax sp. | reverse complement strand
CCCCTACGAGAGCAGCCAGTTCAGCATCCTGATTGCCAACGTGCAGGGCATCTTTGGTGTTGAGTCCTACCGCGAGGTGTTTGAGTTTGACCGTTTCTGGGCCATTGGCTCGGGCCGGCGCTTTGCGCTGGGCGGCATGCACGCGGTGTGGAACCAGGCCAAGACCGCTCGTGAAGTGGCCGTGGCTGGCGTGCTGGCCGGCTGCGAATTCGACACCAGCTCGGCTGGCCCGGTACGGGTCCACACCTTCAAACTGAAACCACAAGACTAAAGAGACAAGCCATGGCGCTCATCGACATCAACGTGCCGGACATCGGCGACTTCAAGGAAGTGGCCGTCATTGAAGTGCTGGTCAAGCCCGGCGACACGGTCAAGGCCGAGCAGAGCCTGATCACGGTGGAAAGCGACAAGGCGTCGATGGAGATTCCGTCGTCGGCTGCGGGTGTGGTCAAAGAGGTCAAAGTGAAAGTCGGTGACAAGGTGGCGATGGGCAGCGTGGTGCTGTCTTTGGAAACCGGCACCGTGTTGGCCGCAGCCCTCGCAGCCCCCGCAGCGGCACCTGCTTCCACAGCCGCTGCTGCCACGGCAGCGCCGGCTGCGGCCTTGGCCATACCGGCTGCCGCCAGCTACGCCGGTGGCGCCGACCTCGAATGCGACATGCTGGTCCTGGGCGCCGGCCCCGGTGGCTATTCGGCGGCCTTTCGCGCGGCCGACCTGGGTTTGAAGACCGTCATCGTCGAGCGTTTCCCGGTGCTGGGCGGTGTCTGCCTGAACGTCGGCTGCATCCCCAGCAAGGCGCTGCTGCACGTGGCCGCGGTGATGGACGAAGTCAACCACTTTGCCGACCTGGGCGTCACTTTCGGCAAGCCGCAGGTCGACATGGCCAAGCTGCTGGCCCACAAGAACAAGGTGGTGGGCAAGCTCACCGGCGGCCTGGCGGCCATGGCCAAGATGCGCAAGGTGACGGTGGTCACGGGCGTGGGCGAGTTTGCCGACCCGCACCACGTCAAAGTGACTGGCAGCGACGGCAAGGCTCAAACCATCCGCTTCAAGAACGCCATCATCGCGGCCGGTTCTGAAGCCCTGAAGCTGCCCTTCCTGCCCAAGGACGACCCGCGCATCATGACCAGCACCGGCGCGCTGGAACTGCGCCAGAAACCCGAACGCATGCTGGTCATCGGCGGCGGCATCATCGGCCTGGAAATGGGCACCGTCTACAGCACGCTGGGCGCCAAACTCGACGTGGTGGAAATGCTGGACGGCCTGATGCAAGGTGCCGACCGCGACCTGGTCAAGGTCTGGCAAAAGATGAACGCGCCGCGCTTTGACAAGCTGATGCTCAAGACCAAGACCACCGGCGCCGAAGCCACCCAGGACGGCATTCGCGTGATGTTTGAAGGCCTGGACGGAACCCAGAGCGAAGGCCTCTACGACCTGGTGCTGCAAGCCGTGGGCCGCACACCCAACGGCAAGAAGATCGGCGCCGACAAAGCCGGCGTGGTGGTCAGCGAGCGCGGCTTCATTCCGGTGGACGTGCAGATGCGCACCAACGTGCCGCACATCTACGCCATTGGCGACATCGTGGGCCAGCCCATGCTGGCGCACAAGGCGGTGCACGAAGCCCACGTGGCGGCCGAAGTGGCCGCCGGCGACAGCAAGGCCCAGTTCGATGCCCGCGTCATCCCCAGCGTGGCCTACACCGATCCCGAGGTGGCCTGGGTCGGCCTGACCGAAGACGAAGCCAAAGCCAACGGCATCAAGGTCAAAAAGGGTTTGTTCCCGTGGACGGCATCAGGCCGCGCCATTGCCAACGGCCGCGACGAAGGCTTCACCAAACTGCTGTTTGACGACGGTCCTGAGGCTCATGGCCACGGCAAGATCCTGGGCGGCGGCATCGTCGGCACGCACGCCGGCGACATGATCGGCGAAATCGCGCTGGCCATTGAAATGGGCGCCGACGCGGTGGACATCGGCAAGACCATCCACCCGCACCCCACGCTGGGAGAAAGCATCGGCATGGCCGCTGAAGTGGCCCACGGCAGTTGCACCGACCTGCCGCCTGCGCGGCGTTGAAGTAGATCGCCACTCAGGCTGAACTGGGTAACAACCTCCCATACAACCGCCCCAATTCCGCCAACCGCCCCGCATGCCAGGGCTGCACCTGGCTCCACTGAAACCGCCAGCGCCACCAGCCACTCTCCTGCCCGGGGAAGTTCATGCGGCAGTTGGTGGGCAAGGCCAGCACGTCTTGCATCGGGTGCACCGCCGTGTCGGCCACGCTGGTCATGGCAGCGCGAATCAGGGTCCACGGCATGTCGTGGCCGTCAGTGGCCAGGTAGCCGCGGGCCATATGGCGTTCTTTGTCGGTGGCAGTGGCCCACCAGCCGGCGCTGGTGTCGTTGTCGTGGGTGCCGGTGTAGACCACCGTGTCGGGCTCAAAGTTGTGCGGCAGGAAGCGGTCTGATGCGTCGCCCGCAAAAGCAAACTGCAGGATGCGCATGCCGGGAAAGCCGAACTTCTTGCGCAGGCTGTCCACGTCGGGCGTGATCACGCCCAGGTCTTCGGCAATGATGGGCATGGGCCCCAACGCCTTGTTGATGGCCTTGAACAGCGCTTCACCAGGGCCTGGTTTCCAAACACCCTTGATGGCGGTGGGTTCGCTGGCCGGGATTTCCCAGTAGCCGGCAAAACCACGAAAGTGGTCGATGCGCACGATGTCCACCAACTCAAAGGTTCGGCGAACCCGTTCCACCCACCAGGCGAAACCGTCCTTGGCGTGTTCGCGCCAGCGGTACAGCGGGTTGCCCCAGCGCTGGCCGGTGGCGCTGAAAAAGTCGGGCGGCACGCCGGCCACCACAGTGGGGCGCCCTTGGGCGTCCAACTCAAACAGGTGCGGGTTGGCCCAGACTTCCGCCGACAGGTAGGCGATGAAGATGGGCGTGTCGCCGATGATGTGCACGCCCTTGCCGTTGGCATAGGCCTTCAGCGCCGCCCATTGGCGGTAGAAGCGCCACTGGCAAAACTGCCAGAAGTGGATGCGCTGGGCGTGCTGTTGTTTGGCGGCTTCTAGCGCGGCGCTCTGACGCTGTGCCAGGGTGGGTGGCCAGTCGCACCAGTCTTGCCAGTTGCAGCTTTCGCAGATGCTCATGAAGACGGCGTAGTCGTCTATCCAACTGTGGTGCTGGGCCAGGAAGCGCTTGAAGTCGGCCTGCTGCTCTGGCGTGCCCTTGGCGGCAAAGCAGGTGGCGGCTGTGGCCAACCTGTCCATGCGGTAGGGGTACATCACCGAGAAGTCAACCTGCTCGGCGCTCAGGCCAGGGACGGGTTGGATGTCGGCCTCATCTAGCCAACCCTGCTTCTGCAAGTCGTGCAAGTCGACCATCAGCGCATTGCCAGCAAAGGCCGAGTTGCTCATGTAGGGCGAATTGCCAGGGCCGATGCCCGCCAGCGGCAACACTTGCCACAGTTTTTGGCCAGCACTCACCAGCCAATCGACGAAGTGATAGGCCTCGGACCCCAAGTCGCTGCTGCCATGCGGGCCGGGCAGCGAGGTGGGGTGCAGCAGTACGCCGCTGGCGCGAGGGAAGCGCATGGGATGAAGTCCTTGGGTTGGGGCTTGGAAAAAAGTTGGCAGCCTGCGACTGAGTTCGGTGCAGTCAGGCTTCAGAGGTGTCGCGCAGCAAAACCACGCTGCGCGCCAGCAGCAGATAGTCCTGCTGCCCCTGGCCTTGCCAGGTCGACCGACCCTGCGCGCTGGTGCTGTCCAGCTCACATTGCCACTGGCCCGCCGGCAAGCGAAAGGTGGCGTCCATGTCGCGGCCGTTGATCAGCAGCAGCAGCGGGGAACGGCCAGCGCCGGGTGAGCCGATCCAGGCCGCCATGATGCGCGACATGCGGTTGTTCCAGTGCTCGGGCGCCATCGGCTCGCCGGTGCGGCGCAGCCAGGTCAGGTCGTGGCGGCCGCGCGCGTCGGGCAGGCCGGTGTACCAGCGCGGGGCCAGCGGCAGCCAGGTCTTGCGCAGTTGCAGCAGGTGCGCTGTGAAGGCGATCAGGTCTTGGTCGGCATGGGCCCAATCGATCCAGGTGGTGGGGTTGTCCTGGCAATAAGGATTGTTGTTGCCGCCCTGCGTGTGGCCCAGTTCGTCGCCGGCGGCCAGCATCGGCGTGCCCTGGGCCAGCAGCACGGTGGCCAGCAGCGCACGCTGCAGGCGCTGGCGGCGCGCCAGCACCTCGGGGTCGGTGGTGGGGCCTTCCCAGCCGCAGTTCCAGCTGAGGTTGTTGCCATGGCCGTCGCGGTTGTTCTCGCCGTTGGCCTGGTTGTGGCGCAGGTCGTAGCTGACCAGGTCATGCAGCGTGAAGCCGTCGTGGCTGACGATGTAGTTGACGCTTTCCAGCGGTGAGCGGCGTCGCGCCTGGAACAGGTCGCTGCTGCCAGCCAGGCGCAGCGCCAGCTCACCGCGGGTGCAGTCGCCGCCCAGCCAGAAGGCGCGCGCGGTGTCGCGAAAACGGTCGTTCCATTCCAGCCAGCCGCGTGGGAACTGGCCTACCTGGTAGCCACCGGGGCCGATGTCCCAGGGCTCGGCGATCAGCTTCACGCCTTGCAGCACCGGGTCTTGCAGGATGGCCTTGAAGAAGGGGCCGTCACGCTCAAAACCACTGTCGCCTCGGCCCAGCACGGGGGCCAGGTCGAAACGGAAGCCGTCGATGTGGAATTCCTGCACCCAGTGGCGCAGGCTGTCCATCACCATCTGCAGCACACGGGGGTGGCGGATGTCGACGGTGTTGCCGCAGCCAGTCCAGTTTTCTGACCGGTCCTTGGCACCTTCAGTCAGGCGGTACCAGCTGGCGTTGTCCAGTCCGCGCCAGCTCAAGCTGGGGCCACGCTCGTCGCCTTCGGGGGTGTGGTTGTAGACCACGTCCATCAGCACTTCCAGGCCGGCGGCGTGCAGGCGTTGCACCATCTGGCGGAACTCGGTGCGCACGTCAGGCGTGGCGGCGTAGCGGGGGTCGGGGCAGAAATAGCCCAGCGTGTTGTAGCCCCAGTAGTTGGGCAAACCGCGCTCAGCCAGGTGGGCTTCGTCCAGGATCTGTTGAATCGGCAGCAGACTCACCGCGGTGATGCCCAAACGCTTGAAGTGCGCGATGGCGGCGCTGCTGCCCAGGCCGGCGTAGGTGCCGCGCAGGGTTTCGGGCACACCGGGCATTTGGCGCGTCAGCCCACGGACGTGCGTTTCGTAAATCACGCTGCTGGCCAGCGCTATGGCGGGCGGTCCGTCGCCTTGCCAATCAAAGCGGTCGTTCACCACCCGCGCTTTGTGGGCGCCAAGCGCGTTGTCGCGTGTGTCCATGTGCTGGGGGTGATCGCGGTCGGCGCTGAAGTGCGGCGCGCGCCAGTCAAAGCCACCGGGCGGCGACACGATCTCGCGTGCCCAGGGGTCAAGCAGCAGCTTGTGCGGGTTGAAGCGGTGGCCGCGGTCGGGCCGCCAGGGCCCGTGGGCGCGCAGGCCGTAGATCTGGCCGGGTTGTAGGCCCAGCACACGGCCATGCCAGATGTCACCGCTCTGCACGGGCAGCGGCAAGCGCGCGGTTTCCACGCTGCCGTTGTCGCCAAACAGGCACAGGTCGACCTGGGACGCGTGGGCCGAAAACACAGCGAAGTTGACGCCTGGGCCGTCTGCGCCGACTTGGTAGGTGGCACCCAGGGGCCAGGGGCGCCCGGCGGTGACGGCCTGTGGGGTGGCCAGGTGAGCCCCCGAATGGGAGCCCAGGCTCTTACCCGGACTGGCGCCCAGACTGGCGCCCAGACCCACGCCCTCGATCAAGCGGTCCACTGCAAGAACACCGTGGCCAAAGGCGGCACGTTGATGACGATGGACTGGGCGCGTCCATGAGAAGCCACGGGCTGGCTGTGCGCCGCGCCCAGCGGCGTGCCCACATTGCTGCCGCCGTAATGGCTGGAATCGGTGTTGAGCCGTTCGGCCCAGGTCCCGGCTTCGGGCACGCCCAAGCGCAGGCCTTCATGAACCACGGGGGCAAAGTTGCACACCACCAGCATGCGCTGACCATCGCGCCCCTTGCGCACAAAGCTCAGCAGGCTGCGCTGCGCGTCGTCGTGAGCGATCCACTCAAAGCCTTCACCACCGAAGTCTTGCGTGTAGAGCGCCGGGCTGGTCTTGTAGAGCCGGTTGAGGTCGCGCACCAGGCGCTGGATGCCGGCGTGCCGGGGGTCTTGCAGCAGGTGCCAGTCCAGGCTCTGGTCGTGGTTCCATTCAGCCGCTTGCGCAAATTCGCAGCCCATGAAGAGCAGCTTCTTGCCGGGGTGGCCCCACATGTAGCCGTAGTAGGCGCGCAGGTTGGCGAGCTTTTGCCAAGGATCGCCCGGCATCTTGTTCAGCAAGCTGCCTTTGCCGTGCACCACTTCGTCGTGGCTCAGCGGCAGCACAAAGTTTTCGGTGAAGGCGTAGACCAGGCCAAAGGTCATCTCAAAGTGGTGGTGGCTGCGGTGGATGGGGTCGCGCGCCATGTACTGCAGCGTGTCGTGCATCCAGCCCATGTTCCACTTGAAGTGAAAGCCCAAGCCGCCGGCAAACGTGGGGCGGCTGACGGCCGGGAAGGCGGTGCTTTCTTCGGCCAAGGTGATGGCCTGCGGGCGTTCACCGCCAATGACCTCGTTGGTGCGCTTGAGAAAGCCGATGGCTTCCAGGTTTTCGCGCCCGCCATGCACATTGGGAATCCACTCGCCGGCCTGGCGGCTGTAGTCGCGGTAGAGCATGGACGCCACGGCGTCCACGCGAAGGCCGTCGACGTCAAAGCGTTCCAGCCAGTACAGCGCGCTGCCGACCAGGAAATTGCTGACCTCGGTGCGGCTGAAGTTGTAGATGAGGGTGTTCCAGTCGTTGTGGAAACCCTCGCGGTGGTCGGCGTATTCAAACAGGTGCGTGCCGTCGAATTGAGCCAGGCCGTGGGCGTCGCTGGGGAAGTGCGCGGGCACCCAGTCCAGCAACACGCCCAGGCCCGCGGCGTGGGCGGCGTCGATGAAGCGGCGCAGACCGGCGCTGTCACCAAAGCGGGCCGTCGGCGAATACAGGCCCAGGGTCTGGTAGCCCCAGCTGCCGTCAAAAGGGTGCTCGCTGATGGGCAACAGTTCCAGGTGCGTGAAGCCCATGTCCTGGGCATAGGGCACCAGTTCGTCGGCCAGTTCGTCCCAGGTCAACCAGCGGTTACCCGACTCGGTTTTGCGGCGCCAGCTGCCCAGGTGAACTTCATAGATGCTGATCGGGGCGTCCAGCGCGTTGGCGGCCGCGCGCATGGGCGAGGGCGGCGCGACGGGCGGCATGCTGGCCACCACGCTGGCGGTGGCCGGGCGCAGTTCGCTTTGGCGGGCATAGGGGTCGGCCTTTTGCGGCAGCAAACGGCCGTCGCGGTCCAGCAACTCGAACTTGTAGCGTGCGCCTTCAGAAACAGCCGGCAGGAACAGCTCCCACACGCCACATTCACGGCGCAGGCGCATGGGGTGGCGGCGGTCATCCCAGAAATTGAAGTCACCCACCACGCTGACCCGGCTGGCGTTGGGCGCCCAGACGGCAAAGGCGGTGCCGGCCACGCCGTCCATCACCCGCGGTGTGGCGCCCAGGATTTCATAGGGGCGCAGGTGCTTGCCTTCGCTGAGCAGCCAGACGTCCATGTCGCCCAGCACCTTGCCAAATCGATAAGGGTCGTCGATCAGGGTGTTGCTGCCGTCGTGCCAGCGCACCCGCAGCTGGTACAGACCAAAAGCCGCCGTGGCCCCTTCAAAAAAACCGGCGGCGTCGCGCAGCGTCAGGGGCCAGGCGCGGGCACCTGAAACCACCGTTACCCAAACGGCGCCCGGCAAAAACACGCGCACCCACGGTGCACCGTCAGGCCCGGTGTGCGGCCCCAGCACGGCAAAGGGGTCGCCGTGGCGACCCTGGCAGAGGCGCGAAACTTCAGC
This sequence comes from Rubrivivax sp., assembly GCA_043774975.1. GTDB lineage: Bacteria > Pseudomonadota > Gammaproteobacteria > Burkholderiales > Burkholderiaceae_C > Rubrivivax. The sequence continues at coordinate 1,690 of JAYVSX010000293.1, read as the reverse complement.
GTCGCTGGGCATCCGCTTCAGGCCTTGGCCGCCAGGCCCCAGACGTCACGCGCGTACTCGCGAATGGTGCGGTCGGACGAAAAGAAGCCCATGCCCGCCACGTTGGTGATGGCCTTCTGGGCCCACGCCTTGGGGTCGTTGTACAGCGCGTCGACGCGCGCCTGTGCGGCCACGTAGCTGTCAAAGTCGGCCAGCAGCATGTACTGATCGCCGCGCCACAACAGTGAGTCCACCAGCTCTCGGTAGCGACCGGGTTCGTCCTCGCTGAACTGACCGCCAGCAATGGCGTCCAGCACGGCCTTGATGCGCGGGTTTTGTTCATAGACCCGCAGCGGCTGGTAGCCGGCGGCGCGGCTGTGGGCCACTTCCTGCGTGGACAGGCCAAAGATGAAGATGTTGTCGTCGCCCACTTGCTGGCGGATTTCGATGTTGGCGCCGTCGTCGGTGCCGATGGTGAGCGCGCCGTTGAGCGCCAGCTTCATGTTGCCGGTGCCGCTGGCTTCGGTGCCGGCGGTGCTGATCTGTTCGGACAGGTCGGCCGCGGGCATGATGATCTCGGCCACCGACACCCCGTAATTGGGCACAAACACCAGTTTAAGTTTGCCGCCGATGCGCGGGTCGTGGTTGATGACGCTGCCCACGTCGTGGATCAGGCGAATGATGTTCTTGGCCGCGGTGTAGCTGCTGGCGGCCTTGCCGGCAAAGATCACCGTGCGCGGCGTCCAGTTGGCGCCTGGGTCGGCCAGCATGGCCTGGTAGCGCGCCACCACCTGCAGCAGGTTGAGCAGCTGGCGCTTGTACTCGTGGATGCGCTTGACCTGCACGTCAAACAAACTAGCCGGGTCCACCACCAGGCCCGTGGTGATGCGGATGTGCTGGGCCAAGCGCACCTTGTTGGCGTGCTTGACGGCCATGAAAGCCTGGGCAAAGTCTTCCCGCTTGGCGTGGGGCAGCAGGCGTTTGAGCTGGTCCAGGTCGAGCCGCCAGCTGCTGCCAATGCTGCTGTCGATCAACGAAGCCAGGCTGGGGTTGGCTTGCGCCAGCCAGCGCCTGGGCGTGACACCGTTGGTCATGTTGGTGAAGCGCTCGGGCCACAGGCTGGCGAAGTCGGCAAAGATGGTCTGGGTCAGCAGCTCACTGTGCAGGGCCGAAACGCCATTGATCTTGTGGCTGCCCACGATGGACAGGTGGGCCATGCGCACGCGGCGCTCACCGCGCTCGTCGATGAGTGACAAGCCGCGCAGAAATTCGTTGTCGCCGGGCCGGTGCGCGGCGGCTTCGGCCAAGAATTCGGCGTTGATGCGGAAGATGATCTCCAGGTGCCGCGGCAACACCTGCTGCATCAGCGCCACCGGCCAGGTTTCCAGCGCTTCGGGCATCAAGGTGTGGTTGGTGTAGCTGAAGACCTTTTTGGTGATGGCCCAGGCGGCGTGCCAGCCAAAACCGTTTTCATCGACCAACAGGCGCATCAGCTCGGCCACGCCAATGGCTGGGTGGGTGTCGTTGAGGTGAATCGCCACCTTGTCCGACAGGTTGGTCAGCCGGCCATGCTCGGCCAGGTGGCGAGCCAGGATGTCCTGGATGCTGGCGCTGGTGAAAAAGTATTCCTGGCGCAGGCGCAGTTCGCGTCCGGCTGGCGTGCTGTCGTTGGGGTAAAGCACCCAGCTGATGTTTTCGTACTGGTTCTTGA
>JAYVSX010000292.1:0-4793 GCA_043774975.1 Rubrivivax sp. | reverse complement strand
GGCCCTTCGCATTCACCGATCGCTGCGCTCCATCAATCCGCAGCGGCTGTTTTCAGGAGACTTCGCATGATCCCCTGTTCCACCCAAGCCCAGCAACTGTTGAAAAGCCTGGGCGTGGCGTCCCACCTGTACACCCAGGGCACACTGACCGCACGCTCACCCGTGGACGGCACCACAACCGGGCAGGTGGTGCAGGCCAGCGCGGCCGACATGCACACCGCCATTGGTCACGCCCACGCCGCCTTTGCGGACTGGCGGTTGGTGCCCGCGCCCAAACGCGGTGAATTGGTGCGGCGATTCGGTGAAGTGCTGCGCCAGCACAAGGTGGATCTGGCCGCGCTGGTGTCTTTGGAGGCCGGCAAGATCAGCAGCGAAGGCCTGGGCGAAGTGCAGGAAATGATCGACATCTGCGACTTTGCGGTGGGCCTGTCGCGCCAGTTGCATGGCCTGACCATTGCCAGCGAACGCCCTGGCCACCGCATGATGGAACAGTGGCTGCCGCTGGGCGTGGTGGGCGTGATCAGCGCCTTCAATTTCCCGGTCGCGGTATGGGCCTGGAACGCGGCGCTGGCCCTGGTGGCCGGTGACCCGGTGATCTGGAAGCCCAGCGAAAAAACACCGTTGACAGCCTTGGCCACGCAAGCCTTGTTCGAGCGTGCCGTGGCGGGCTATGTGGCCGACGGCCACGCGGCACCGGCGCACCTGAGCCAGGTGCTCAACGGGGGCGCGGCGGTGGGTGAAGCCTTGGTCAACGACCCGCGTGTGGCCTTGATCAGCGCCACCGGTTCCACCCGCATGGGGCGCGTCGTGGGGCCCCAGGTGGCAGCTCGTTTTGGGCGCTGCTTGCTGGAGCTGGGTGGCAACAACGCCATCATCGTCAGCGACAAGGCGGATCTGGACCTGGCCGTGCGCGCCATCGCATTTGGCGCCTGGGGCACGGCAGGTCAGCGCTGCACCACCACGCGCCGTGTCATCGCGCACCACAGCGTGCACCAGCAGCTGGTGCAGCGGCTCGAACAGGTTCGCTTGCAGTTACGCATCGGGCACCCGTTGCAGGAGGGCACTTTGCTCGGCCCCTTGGTGGACCAGCAGGCCTTTGACGCGATGCAAACGGCGCTGGCCCAGGCGCGCGCGCAAGGCGGGCAGGTGCGCGGTGGCGCGCGTGCGCTGGCCGCCGAGTGGCCGCAGGCGTTCTACGCCGAACCCGCGCTGGTGACGATGCCTTCACAAACGGCCGTGGTGTGCTTTGAGACATTTGCGCCGATTCTTTATGTGCTGCAGTACAGCACCCTGGATGAGGCCATCGCGCTGCAAAACGCGGTGCCGCAGGGCCTGTCCAGTGCGATCTTCACCACCGACATCCGCGAAGCCGAAGCCTTCATGGCCGCAGCCGGCAGCGACTGTGGCATTGCCAACGTCAACATCGGCACCTCGGGGGCCGAGATTGGCGGCGCCTTCGGCGGCGAGAAAGAAACCGGTGGCGGGCGCGAGTCGGGCTCCGACGCCTGGCGCCAGTACATGCGGCGGGTGACCAACACCATCAACTACAGCAACAGCCTGCCCTTGGCGCAGGGGGTCAAGTTTGATGTTTGACGATTGGCGATTGGCGACTGACGCGTTGTTGCAGCCGCTGCGCCGTTAACTCCACCCGTTTGCGCACAAACTGCAGTGCTGGCGTGGTAACAAACAAGGTGCGCCTTGGGCTGATGGCTGCTGGCTGCTCAGCCAGGGCCACCGTTCATCACCGGCGGCAGGCGGCGCGCGCCAGACCCTTGCAAGGCGCATTGATCCTGCGGGTTGTAGAGCCCGCATGACTTCAGCGACAAGCAACCGCAGCCGATGCAGCCATCGAGCCGGTCGCGCAAGGCCACCATGGCCGCGATGCGCGCATCGAGCTGCTGGCGCCAGTGGGCAGACAGGCGCGCCCAGTCGGCTTTGTTGGGCGTGCGCTGGGCCGGTAGCTGATCCAGTGCCGCCGTGATCTCCGCCAAGCCCAAGCCCAGCTGCTGCGCGGCGCGGATGAAGGCCACCCGCCGCAGCGTGGCCCGGCTGTAGCGGCGCTGGTTGCCGGCACTGCGCAAGGCGGTGATCAAACCCCGGCTTTCGTAATAGTGCAGTGCCGATACCGCCACACCACTGCGCTGCGCGAGCTGGCCGACGGTCCAGTTGGATGCTTCGGGCGACATGACTTGACCTCAAGTTGACTTGAGGTTTTATTCTCGCCGCCTTTGCATCGGTTTGTTGCCACACCCACCATGAACCCTGCGCTCGTCGTTTTACCCTCGGAGTCGCTCTTTGCCGCTGGGCGTCTGGGCCCCTGCCTGGGCGCGGTGGCGCTGATTTCCTTGCTGGCCTTCGAGGCCATGGCCGTGTCCACCGCCATGCCGGCCATGGCCCAGGCCTTGGACGGCTTGTCGCTTTACGCCTTGGCCTTTGGTGGCCCGCTGGCGGCTTCGGTCTTGGCCATGGTCATGGCCGGGCCGTGGAGCGACCGGCGTGGGCCCTGGCAGCCCAGCGTGGCGGGGCTGTTGCTCTTTGCGGCGGGCCTGTTGCTGGCCGGGCTGGCCACACAGATGCCGGTCTTGGTAGCCGGCCGCCTGTTGCAAGGGCTGGGCGGCGGCATGCTGGGCGTGACGCTGTACGTCGGCATGGGACAGGTGGTGCCGGCGGCCTTACATCCGCGGCTGTTTGGGTTGTTTGCGGCGGCCTGGGTGCTGCCTGGTTTGATCGGCCCCACCTTGGCCGCCTTGATGGTGGGCCAGTGGGGTTGGCGGTCGGTGTTCTTGCTGGTGTTGGCACTGGTGCCGGTGGCAGCAGCCTTTTTGTTGCCGACTTTTTTGCGCCTGCCCAGGCCAGTGGCTGGCGACGCCACCCAGACCCATCTAACAGGCCCCACGGCGCCGCCACGCAAGGCCTTCTTGTGGGCAGGTGTCGGCGCCGCTGGCGCACTGGTCTTGAACAGCCTTTCCAGCCTGGACGCAGCGTGGCAGTCCGTGGCCTTGTGGGTGGGCTTGGCCAGTGTCTGGTGGGCCGCAAGTCGCCTGCTGCCCGCCGGATGTCTTTGGGCTCGGCCCGGGCTGCCCTCGGTGGTGGTGCTGCGCGCCTTGCTGGCGGCGGCCTTCGCCAGTGCCGAGGTCTTCATTCCGCTGATGCTGACCGGCGTGCACGGCTGGTCACTGATTGAAGCGGGCTTGGCCTTGAGCACCGGTGCTGTTTTCTGGAGTGTGGGCAGCGCGGTCCAGTCGCGCATCCAACACACTAGCGCGCGGCGCCGTGGCTTGGTGCTGGGCTTCCTGATGGTGGCGGTGGGCATCCTGGGCGTGGCCATGCCACTGCTTTGGGGCTGGCCTGTGGCCTGGGTGATGGTTGGCTGGGCGCTGTCGGGTTTTGGCATTGGCTTGGCTTTTCCCATGCTGTCGGTGTTGACCTTGAGTCTGTCTGCGCCCGGTGAGCAGGGGCGCAACGCGTCGGCCTTGCAGTTGGGCGATGCCTTGGGCTGCAGCGCGGCGCTGGCGATGGCTGGCGCCTTGTTCAATGCAGCGGGAGCAGGGCCCACGGCCATGGGCAGCCTGTGGGTCTTGGGTTTGGCGGGCTTGCTGGCACTGACGGGCGCGTGCTTGGCGCCACGCGCCTTTGCATAAGCACTGTTGTTCAGACCGCGGCTTGCGCCAAGCAGGACTGCACCTGTTGACGAAACCGGTCTTCGTCCAGGTGGTGCTTCAGGCCAATGACCACGAGTTCGTTGATCACGCTCTTTGCAACCGCCGTCACCTGCCATCGGCCGGGTGTCATCTGCAGCAACTGGCAGGTGCCGTCGGCTTGTTGCAGCAGCGCTTTGGCGCGCAGCACACCCAAGTCAGGCTGCACCAGCAGCGCGCCCAGGCGGTCTAGATCGAGGCCTGCACACAAGGGCAGGCTGAGCGCGACAAAGCCGGTTTTGCCGTGCTCGGCGCGGGGCTTGATGGGGCGGCCTGCGAACGTGTTGGCGTTGCGCTCCACGTTGTCCGTTAGCACGGTTAGCACGGTTGGCACCGTTGGCACCGTTGGCTCGTCCACCGAGCCAGCGCCCCAGCGGCTGCGCGGTGCCTGACACCAGTCCCACACCCATTGCGCAGGCAGCTCGGTGGCTTCGAAGGTCAGGCAAGGCGTTTGCGGCGCCAGCGTGGAAAACCAGGCTTCGGTGTCCAGCAAGGCCTGTGCGCCGTCGCGCTGGTTCAAGGTTTGCTGCAGCAGGCCAGCCTTGTTCAGCAGCAGAGCGCTGGCCTGTTGTATTTGCTGGCAAACGGTGTCGCCGACATAGGTGTCGGCCGCTTGTTGGCGAATCTCCAAGGCGTCGGCCACCACCAGGCTTCCCACCAGTTCCACGCCACGCGCCAGGCCCACGGTGCGCGCCACCGGCGCTGGCAACGCCACGCCGCTGAGTTCGATCAAGACCACGTCCATGGCGGGTTGGCGTTGCTGCAAGGACTGCAAGGTGCCGACCAGGTCGTCGCCAAAGCTGCAACACAAACAACCCCCGGCCAGGCTGATGACGCCACTGATGACGCCGGCCTGGCTGCCCTGGGCTTGTGCGGTCAGCAATTCGGCGTCGATGTTGACGCTGCCAAAGTCGTTGATCAAAACCGCCACGCGCAGCCCTTGGGCATGGCGCAGCAGGTGGTTGACCAGCGTGGTCTTGCCCGCGCCCAGGTAGCCGCCGATGATGACAACGGGGGTCCGGGCGAGCCGGGCCAAGGGTGGCGGGTTCGGGTGGTTCATCCGGCCTGAAAGACGCGCCCGCCTTGAACGGTGCC
>JAYVSX010000291.1:0-12745 GCA_043774975.1 Rubrivivax sp. | reverse complement strand
TTGCTCCTCCTCGAGGGCATGAGCCCGCAGCGTCGTCGCGCCTTGCCAGCGCGCCCCATCGCAGCCCACTCGGGCGCGTCCAACTGCGGTTTGTAGGTTGAATGACTTCTTGCTGGCGCCGGCTGATCACCGGCCCCACGTCCAGGTCGTCCAACGTCGGCCCCACGCGCAGCGCGCGGTAACGCTCAGCCATGCGCTGCACCACCGCGGCAAACACGCCGCGCTGAACCAGGATGCGCGACGCGGCCGAGCAGGTCTGCCCCGCGTTTTGAATGCCCGCGTTGACCAGCAAGGGCAAAGCGGCGTCCAGGTCGGCGTCGTCAAACACCAGTTGCGGGCTTTTGCCGCCCAGCTCCAACGTCACCGGCACCACGTTCAAGGCCCCGGCGGGCAGCCCGCAGTCGGTGGCCACGCGCGCAAACGCCATGGCGGCCAGGCACGCCTCTTCCGCCGGTTTGAGCACACAGGCATTGCCCATGGCCAGCGCCGCGCCCACGCTGCGGCCGATGATCTGCATCGGGTAGTTCCAGGGCACGATGTGCGCCGTCACGCCGTGTGGTTCGCGCAGCGTGGTTCGCGCAGCGTGGTTCGCGCAGCGTGAGTGCGGTGTAGCCGTTGATGAAGGGGATGGTCTGGCCCAGCACCTTGTCGGCCGCGCCGCCGTAGAACTCCAGGTAGCGCGCCAAGGCCACCGCGTCGGCTCGGCCTTGTTTGAGCGGCTTGCCGACGTCCAGCGCTTTCAGGCGGGCCAGCTCGTCGACTTGAGCCAGCACGGCCGCGCTCATCTTCATCAGCACCCGGCCGCGCTCGGTGGCGGTCAGCGCGCCCCATTCGCCGTCCAGCGCCGCTTGCGCGGCCTGCACGGCGGCGTCCACATCGCCTGCGGTTCCCCTCTGGCAATGTGGGCCAGCACGCTGCCGTCCGACGGGTTGAGCAGCGGCAAGGTCTGCCCCGAATCGCCCGCCCGCCAACGGCCGCCAAAACAAACCTGGGTGGTGTCAAAAGGAGTGGATGGGTTCACGGCGGCGCTCCGGCTGGCTTGAGGCATCATATTTCCCCCATGGGCCCCTTTTTGCTGAAGCGCTTTGCTACCTTCCTGGCCACCTTGGCCGTGGCCTCGGTGGTGGTGTTTGTGGTGCTGGAGCTGTTGCCTGGCAACGCCGCCGAAGTGATCCTGGGCGACACCGCCACGCCCGAGTCGCTGGCCGCGCTGAACACCAAGCTGGGTCTCGACCGGCCTGCCAGCACGCGCTACGCCGCTTGGGTGGGCGGGTTGCTGCAAGGCCAGACGGCACAAAGCATCAGCTACGACACGCCCACCGCCGAACTCATCACCGAGCGCCTGCGCGTGACCCTGCCGCTGGCCCTGATGGCCATGACGCTGACCTTGGTGCTGGCGCTGAGCATGGGCATCTTTGCTGCTTCACGCCACAACCGCCTGGGCGACGTGGGTGTGATGGCGGCCAGCCAGGTGGGCATCGCCATTCCCAACTTCTGGTTCGCGATTCTGTTGATCCTGCTCTTTGCGGTGCAGCTGCAATGGGTCAGCGCGGGCGGCTTTCCGGGTTGGACCGAAGACGACGGCGGCGGCTTGTGGGCGGGCTTGCAGGCCTTGATATTGCCGGCCGTGGCGCTGGCCTTGGTGCAAGCGGCCATCCTGGCGCGCGTGACGCGCTCGGCGGTGCTCGACGTGATGCGCGAAGACTTTGTGCGCACCGCGCGCGCCAAGGGCCTGAGCCGGCGCCAGGCGCTGTGGCGCCACGTGCTGCGCAACGCCATGATCCCGGTGCTGACGGTGGCCGGGCTGCAGTTTGCCAACCTGATCACCGGCACCATCGTCGTTGAAAACGTCTTTGTGCTGCCGGGCATCGGCCGGCTGATCTTCCAGGCCATCAGCAACCGCGATTTGATCGTGGTGCGCGACGTGGTGATGCTGCTGGCCGCGGTGGTGGTGGCGGTCAACTTTGTGGTCGACGTGCTCTATGCGGTGGTCGACCCGCGTCTGCGTCATGCATGAACCGGCCATGAGCGCGCCGGGCCGCCCCAAGAGCGAATTCCGGAGTGCGCAGCACGAAGGTGAATCCGTGACCCGCGCATGAGCGACCCCTTGTTCAAACGCGCTCTGCGCCACAAAAGCTTTCTGGTGGGCGCCACACTGACCGTGGTGCTGGCGCTGGCCGCCCTTTTGTCGCTGCTGTGGACACCTTACCCGGTGGCCGAGATCGACATACCCGCCAAGTTGCAGCCGCCCAGCATGAACCACTGGCTGGGTACCGACAGCTTGGGCCGCGACATCGTCTCGCAGTTGCTGGTGGGCGCGCAAAACAGCATCGTGGTGGGCCTGATTGCCGTGGGCATCGGCCTGGCCGTGGGCGTGGGCCTGGGCTGTCTGGCGTCGGCCTCGCGCGCCAGCGGCCGCGGCTGGGTGGAAGAATTGATCATGCGGGCCAGCGACTTCACCTTCGCCTTCCCGGCCCTGCTCAGCGCCATCATGTTGACGGCCATCTACGGCCCCGGGCTGGTGATGAGCATTGTGGCCATCGGCATCTTCAACATCCCGGTGTTTGCACGCATCACGCGCGGCGCGGCCAACGCGGTGTGGACCCGCGACTACATCACCGCCGCGCGTGCTGCCGGCAAGGGCCCGCTGGCCATCACGCTGGACCACGTGCTGCCCAACATCGCCAGCCAACTCATCGTGCAGGCCACCATCAGCTTTGCCACCGCCATCCTGGCCGAGGCTGCGCTGTCCTACCTGGGCCTGGGCACCCAGCCGCCGCAACCCAGTTGGGGGCGCATGCTCAATGAAGCGCAAAGCCTGATGTTCCAGGCCCCGCTGCTGGCGGTCTACCCGGGCGTGGCCATCGTCTTGAGCGTGCTGGGGTTGAACCTGATGGGCGACGGGCTGCGTGACCTGATGGACCCCAGGCTGGCGCGCCAGCGTTGAATGCCAGCCCAGCCCAGCCGGATCGCGCTGCGGCAGCGGCCTGGCGAAACAACTTTTGAGGAGTGACTTGAATGCGCATCGACTTTGTCTCTGACGTGGCCTGCCCCTGGTGTGCCGTGGGCCTGAACGCGCTGGAACGGGCCTTGGAAAAGATCGGCCCGGACATCCCGGTTGAACTGCACTTCCAGCCCTTCGAGCTGAACCCCACGATGGCTTCGGAAGGTGCCGATGCGGCCGATTACCTGAAGGCCAAGTACGGCATGAGCGACGCCCAGCTGGCGCAAAACCGCAGCGTCATCCACGAGCGCGGGGCTCTGGTGGGCTTCACGTTCGGGGACCGGGCGCGGGTGTGGAACACCTTTGACGCCCATCGCCTGTTGCATTGGGCTGGCTTGCAGGACCAGCTGTCGGCGCCATTCACTCAGCCGGGCATCAACCCTGCTGGCCATCCTGGGGGCCACCCTGGGCACAAGCAGCGCGCGCTGAAGCACGCCTTGCTCACGGCCTACCACGGCGAAGGCCGCAACCCCAGCGCGCCAGAAGTGCTGCTGGACCTGGTGAAGCAGGTTGGCCTGGACAGCCAGGAAGCCACCGCAGTGCTGAACCAGGGCCGCTATGCCAACGAGGTGCGCGCTGCTGAACAGGAGTGGAGCGAAGCCGGCATCAACTCGGTACCCGCCATCGTCATCAACCAGCGTCACCTGATCTCAGGCGGGCAACCGCCCGATGTGTTTGAGCAGGCGCTGCGCCAGATCGCCAAAGAAGCGGCCTGAGCGACACGGTTCATTCAATCATGCCGCGCAACATCGAAATCAAGGCCCGCATCAACAGCGTCGAGGACTTGCTGCCCTTGGCTTGCCAGCTGGCCGGCAGCAACGCCGAACTCATCCTGCAAGACGACACCTTTTTCAAAGTGCCTCATGGCCGCCTGAAACTGCGCGAATTTGCCGACGGCAGCGCCGAACTCATCCACTACCACCGCGCCGACACCGAGCAGGCCAAGGCCAGCGACTACGTGCGCGTGCCGGTACCCGACGCCGCGGCCCTGCGCGAAGCCCTGCAACGTGGCTGCGGGCTGCTGGGCCGGGTGCGCAAGCAGCGCTGGCTGTTGATCGTGGAAAGCCAAGGCTTCAGCACCCGGATTCACCTGGACCGTGTGCAAGACCTGGGCGACTTCATGGAGCTGGAAGTGGTGCTCCAACCCGAGCAAAGCGACGCCGACGGCATGGCCACGGCCGCGCGTGTGCAGCATCAGTTGGGATTGGCGTCCGAGCCCTGCGTCAGTGGCAGCTATCTCGACCTGCTGACCGCCATGCAACGGGGAAAATACTGACGACGGAGTGTCTGCACCTACCGGATTTTGTTTGTGCTGCCGCTTAACCTGAACTCCAGATGCTTCGCGCCTGCCGAGCGCGTATCACCCCAGGCGTTCTCTTTGCTGTCGGTGTGGATGCTGGCCGCTGGAATCGTGGTGTTCAGGCGCGGGCCCTGAGCAGTCCGGCCTGAGCAGCCCGGCCCAAGCAGCCAAGCCTTCAGCCTCAAGCCTGTTGCGCGGACCCGATGCGCTATCGTCTGGACCACCTCGTGACGCCGCTGCCCATCGCCCTTGGCCCTGCTTGAAGTTCACGACCTTCGGGTCACCCTGCAAACGTCGCGTGGCGCACTGGAAGCCTTGCGTGGCGTCTCCTTTGATCTGGACCACGGGCAGACCTTGGGCTTGATTGGCGAGTCGGGTTGCGGCAAGAGCATCACCGCGCTGGCCTTGATGGGCCTGCTGCCCGACGGTGCCCAAGTCAGCGGCAGCATTCGTTTGGGCGGGCAGGAACTGACGCAGCTCAGCGAAGCCCGCCTGTGCCAACTGCGCGGCCACCGCATGGGCATGGTGTTTCAAGAACCGATGACGGCACTGAACCCCTTGCACACGGTGGGCCACCAGATCGCCGAACCGCTGCGCCTGCACCAGGGCTTGTCCCGCAGCGCCGCGCGCGCCGAGGCGCTGCGCCTGCTGCAGCGGGTGCAACTGCCGCAGGCGGCGCAGCGGCTGGACGCTTACCCGCATCAGCTTTCCGGCGGTCAACGCCAACGCGTGGTGATCGCCATTGCGCTGGCCTGTGGCCCCGACCTGTTGATCGCCGACGAGCCCACCACCGCGCTGGACGTCACCATCCAGCGCGAGGTGCTGGACCTGATCCAGGAACTGGTGCTTGATGAGGGCGACCGCGGCATGGCCCTGCTGCTGATCAGCCACGACCTGGGTGTGATGGCCGACACCGTGCAGCGCATGCTGGTGATGTACGGCGGCACGGTGGTGGAAAGCGGCCCCACCGCCGCAGTGTTTCAGCGCCTGGCACACCCCTATTCACGCGGCCTGTTTGCAGCCCGCCCGCACCTGGGCCTGGCGCGGGGCACCCGGCTGGCCACCATTCCGGGGCGGGTGCCTGCACTGGCCGACATGCCGGCGGGCTGCCCCTTTGCGCAGCGCTGCGAACAAGCCCAGGACGACTGCCGCCAAGGCTTGCCGCCGCCCGTACGGGTGGGGCCGCAGCACGAAGCGCGCTGCTTGCACATCGGCTCTGCCTCCGTCACAGCCGCGGTCACAGCCGCGGTCACATGATGGTGACAGGCGAAGGAGCCGGTCCGCAGCGGGCCGAACGGCAGGGCACGCAGCCCGAAGGCCCAACCCTGACCGCGCCTTTGCTCCAGGTGGAACAACTCGCCAAGCGCTACACGCTGCCGCGCCACAGCCTGCTGTCGGCAGCGCCGCAGGTGCAGGCTTTGGCCGGCGTGAGCTTCACGCTGCAAGCCGGCAAGAGCCTGGGCGTGGTGGGCGAATCGGGCTCGGGCAAGAGCACGCTGGCCCGTCTGGTGATGGCGCTGGAGGCGCCCAGCAGTGGCCGCGTGCTGCTCGACGGCGTGGACCTGCACCAGCTGGACGCAGCGGCCCTGCGCCAGGCGCGCAGCAAGCTGCAGATGGTTTTCCAGGACCCCTATGGCAGCCTGGACCCGCGCCGCACGGTGCTTCAAACCGTGGCCGAACCGCTGGCGGTGCTGCATGGCGCGTCCAAGGCCGTGCAACGCGAACGCGCCGCCGAGACCCTGGCCGCGGTGGGCCTGGGCGCGGGCGACCTGGGCAAGTACCCGCATGAATTCAGCGGCGGCCAGCGTCAACGCATCGCCATCGCCCGGGCCCTGATCACACGGCCGCAACTGATCGTTGCCGACGAGCCCGTCAGCGCGCTGGACGTCAGCGTGCAGGCCCAGGTGCTCAACCTGCTGCAAGACCTGCAGGACCAGTTTGGCGTGACCTATCTCTTCATCAGCCACGACCTGGCGGTGGTCGACCTGGTGTGTGACGAAGTGATCGTGCTGCACCAGGGTGTCATCGTCGAGCAGGGCAGTCCGGACCAGCTTTTCACCGACCCGCAGCATCCCTACACCCGCCGCTTGCTGGCCGCAGTGCCGGGCTTGAAACCACGCGCTGCAACATGAGACCAGCCTGAACCTGGCCGGCCATGGCTTGGCGCAGAATGCAGCCCTTGCCCCGTCCACTTTTTGCTGGAGCCCGTTCATGACGCTGTCTCGTCGCCAGATCAACACCCTGCTTGCCGGCGCGCCCTTGGCCGCGGCCCTGCCCCTGGCCCAAGCCCAGTCCAAGAAGGACAACGTGGTGCTGGGCATGGTGCTCGAACCGACCAGCCTGGACCCCACCACGGCGGCAGCAGCGGCGATTGGCGAGATCGTTCACTACAACGTGCTTGAAGGCCTGACCAAGATCAGCATGGACGGCGCCGTGACGCCGCTGCTGGCCGACAACTGGTACCACACGCCCGACGGCAAGACCTACACCTTCACGCTGCGCAAGGGCGTGAAGTTTTCCGACGGCGCACCCTTTGACGCCAACGCCGTGAAGTTCAGCTTTGACCGCGCGCGCGCTGCGGGCAGCACCAACAAGGCCAAGAAGGCGGTGTTCGACAACATCTCCAGCGTGGTGGTGCAAGACGCCCACACGGTGATCCTGGTGCTGAACAACGCCGAAGCGCTGCTGCCGTTCCGCCTGGGCGAGAACCCGGCCGTCATCCTGCACCCCAACAGCGTCGCCAGTGCCGCCACCAAACCGGTGGGCACGGGGCCCTACAAGCTGGACGCCTGGGCCAAAGGGTCTTCGGTGACCTTGCTCAAGTGGGACGGCCACCGCGACGCGGCCAAGGTGCGCATCAAGAAGGTCACCTTCCGCTTCATCAACGACCCGGCCGCCCAAGTGGCCGCGCTGTTGGCCGGCGACATTGACGGCATCCCGCGCTTTGGCGCACTGCAGTCGATCAAGCAGTTCCAGGCCGACAAGCGCTTTGTGGTGGAACTGGGCAGCACCTCGGGCAAGGGCATCGTTGCCATCAACAACAAGAAGGCGCCCCTGAACGACGTGCGGGTGCGCCGTGCCATTGGCCACGCCATCGACCGCAAGGCCTTCATCGACGGCGCGCAAGAAGGCCTGGGCAAAGCCATCGGCAGCCACTTTGCGCCCACCGACCTGGGCTACATGGACCTGACCAAACAAAGCGCCTTCGACCCCGAAAAGGCCAAAGCCCTGCTGAAAGAAGCCGGCATCACCACGCCGCTGAACCTGACGCTGACGCTGCCGCCGCCGCAGTACGCACGCAAGGGCGGCGAGATCATTGCCGCGCAGTTGGCCAAGGTGGGCATCAATGCCAAGATTGAAAACGTCGAATGGGCGCAGTGGCTCAGCGGCCCGTTCAAGGGCAACTTTGACCTGACCATCATCAACCACGTCGAGCCGCTGGACTACGCCACCGCCTACGCCGACCCCAACTACTACTACGGCTACGACAGCGCCAAGTTCCGTGGCCTGGTGGCCACGCTGGCCGCCACCAGCGACCCGAAAGAAAAGGCCAAGCTGTGGCGCGACATTCAGCGCCAACTGGCCGACGACGCGGTCAATGCCTATGTCTGGAACCCGGCCCAGGTGGCGGTGTTCAAGAAGGGCCTGCGCGGCTTGTGGAACAGCAGCCCGATCTTCGCCAACGACATGGCCGCGGTGAGCTGGGCGCCGGCCAGCTGAACAAGTTGCGCTGCATGAGCCAGGCCACCATCAAGCGCTTCCAGGCTGGCTTGTCGAGGCAGGCCGCAGCCAACTTGCAGCGCTACCTCAGCCAAGGCTGTAGCTCGTGAGCGCCTTGCATGATCTGGACGCGCAGTCGCTGCACCGTGCTTACGCCCAGCGTGAGCTGTCGCCGGTGGAGGTGGCGCACAGCGTGCTGAAGCACGTCGAACGCTGGGAACCCCACCTGCACGCCGCGTGGGCGCTGGACGAAGCCAACACGCTGGCCATGGCGCGCCAGTCTGAAGCGCGCTGGCAGCAGGGCCAGCCGCTGGGCCTGCTGGACGGCGTGCCGGTGACCATCAAGGAAAACATCGCCACCCGCGGTGTGGCCCAGCCCATGGGCACCGCCGCCACCGAGCTGGTGGCGGCAGCTGACGACGCACCGCCAGCGGCCCGCCTGCGTGAAGCTGGCGCGGTGTTTGTCTGCAAGACCACGATGCCCGACTACGGCATGTTGTCCTCCGGCCTGTCGAGCTTTCACGCGCTGGCCCGCAACCCTTGGGCGCTGGACAAGAACCCCGGCGGCAGCAGCGCCGGGGCGGGCGCGGCAGCGGCAGCAGGCTACGGCCCGCTGCACCTGGGCACCGACATTGGCGGCAGCATTCGCCTGCCGGCCTCGTGGTGCGGCGTGGTGGGCTTGAAGCCCAGCGCTGGCCGGGTGCCCATCAAGCCGCCCTACCTGGGCCGCGTAGCCGGGCCCATGACGCGCAGCGTGGCCGACGCGGCGCTGTTGATGTCGGTGCTGAGCCTGCCCGACGACCGAGACGCCACGCGGCTGCCCTACCAAGCGCTGCCCTGGCTGGACCTGGAGCCCGTGGATGCCGTGAAGGGCAAACGCATCGGCCTGCTGCTGGACGCCGGCTGGGGCCTGCCGGTGGCGGGCGACATCCGCGCCGCGGTGCAAGACGCAGCCCGCCGCCTTGCAGCGGCCGGCGCCATGGTTGAATCCATGCCCGCTTTCTCCACCCGCGAGATGGCCGACGGCATCAACCTGTTCTGGCGCAACCGCTCGTTCCTGGACATCCAGGCGCTGCCGCCCGAGCGGCGCGAACGGGTGCTGCCGTTCATCCGCCAATGGGTGGCGGTGGCTGAAGGCTGCAGCAGCGCCCAGCTGTTCCAGGGCTACAGCCAGTTCGCAGCGCTGCGCGACGCGGCGGTAGCGGCCTGCCATGCATTCGACTTTGTGATTTCACCGGTGGCACCGGTGTCGGCCTTTGCCGCCGAATGGGCCATGCCCACCAACGACCCGCTGCGGGCCATGGAGCACATCGCCTTCACGCTGCCGTTCAACATGAGCGAGCAGCCCGCCATCAGCGTGCCCTGCGCGCACACGGCCACCGGTTTGCCCATCGGCCTGCAAATCAGCGGCCACCGTTTTGATGACATTGGCGTGCTGCGCATGGCCCGCGCCTTTGAGCAGCTGAGGGCACCGCTGCTGCCCTGGCCTGCACCACCGCGCTGACACCGCCACGCTGACGCCGCCGCCCGCTGTCACAACGCCGCGTTAGATTGCGACCCCATGGCCCACCCTGACGTTCGCGGCAACCCCTGCAGCAGCCAGCACGGGGCCGCACGCGACGCCGCCGAACAGGCGCTGTGGCGCATGATGTCTTTCTTCGACACGCCGCTGGCCGACCTGGACGCCGCCAGCCAGGCCGACCCCGGCTGGATGCTGCCGCATGTGATGAAGGCCGGCTTCTTGCTCAGCCTGACCGAACCTTCCTTGCTGCTGGACGCGCAAGCGCACCTGCTCCAGGCGCAAGCCCTGCTGGGCCACGCCACCGCGCGTGAAAAGGCCCACCTGAATGCCGTGCAAGCCGTGCAGGACGGCCGCTGGCAACAGGCCTGCCGCATCTGGGACGCGGTGCTGGTTGAACACCCGCGCGACGCGCTGGCCTTGCAGTGGTCACAGCTGTGGGACTTTTACCGTGGCGACGCACACGGCCTGCGCCAAAGACCCGCACGCGCCGTGCCTGAATGGGACGAACGCGACCCGCTGTTCCCCTACGTGCTGGCGCTCTACGCCTTTGGCCTGGAAGAAAACAACCTGTACTCGCAAGCCGAAGAGACCGCGCGGCGCGCCCTGGCCATCAATGCCCGTGTGCCGTGGGCCGTGCACGCCGTGGCCCATGTGATGGAAATGCAGGGCCGCTTCGAGGACGGTGCCGCCTGGCTGCGCCAACAGCAGCCGCACTGGGCTGAAGGCAACGGCTTTGCCTGCCACCTGTGGTGGCACAAGACGCTTTTCCGGCTGGAAGCCATGGACACCGAGGGCGCGCTGCGCTTGGTGGACAGCCACCTCAGCGGCAGCGCCTTGCAGGTCACCCTGAACCGGGTCGACGCGGTGTCCATGCTGTGGCGGCTGCAGCTGCTGGGCGAAGACGTGGCGGCGCAATTCACGCAGGTGTTGAACGGCTGGAGCCTGCCGCATGAGTTCGCCGGCCATTACGCTTTCAACGACGTGCACGTGGTGATGGCCATGCTGGGCGCGGGCGACATCCACCGCGCCGAGACCTGGCTGGCACGTTGCGCCGAACGCGCGCTGACACCGGCCGACGCCAGCCGCAGCAACCACCTGATGTCACGCGAAGTGGGCCTGCCGCTGATGCGTGGGCTGGTGGCGCTGCAACGGGGTGATGCCGACGGCGCGGTCGACCTGGTGGCCCCGGTGCGCGCCCAGGCCGCGCGCCTGGGTGGCAGCCACGCGCAACGCGACCTGATCGACCAGACCTTGCTCGCCGCCGCAGCCCAAGGCGGGCGCGTCAGCCTGGGCCGCGCGCTGCTGAACGAGCGCACCATGGCCAAGCCCATCACCCCGCTGACGCGCCACTGGATCGATCGTTTGGCTTCACCCACCGAGGCTCGCGCATGAACGCCGAAGAGCAAAAACGAGACAACCGCCTGCGTCTGCTGGAAGACGACATCGGCCGCAAACTCCGCGAAAGCCACGCCAGCGGCGAGCTGCGCTCAGCCCCCAGTTACGGCAAGCCGCTGAACCTGGGCGACGGCTACGAACAAACGCCCGAAGAGTTGCGCATGGGCATGAAAATCCTGAAGGACGCGGGCGTGGTGCCGCCTGAAGTGGAGTTGATGCAGCAGATTGAGGCCGCGCGGACGGCGTTGGAATCCATCACCGATGAGGCGGCTGCCATGGCGGCGCGCCAACACCTTTCCAGCATGCGCCAGCAGCTCGCATTGAGGCTGGAAAAGTTGCGCGGCAGCGGCACGCTCTAAGGCATGTCTTGGGGCTGCACGATGGTCGAAACCCGATCAGCGCCACATCTGCCGCGTGCGTGGCTTGCTGGCGCACTGGCGTAGCGTTGTCAGCCCTGCGCCACGAACCGTCCGACCTTGCCATCAATGGAAACTCTTCATCAACATTGGTGAAGCGGCGGCGGAACGTAACCCGGAAGATAGGGCTGGCTGCCGTGGGGCGCATTAGTTGAAGCGATGCGGGCGGATCGAAAGCTCACGCTGAAAAACCAGGGGCAGCCCGGCCCGATCGAACGATCGAACGGTCGATGTTCCCAGCGCGCTATGCACAAGGCTCTGACATCACTTGAGCAGCCCACACACGCTGCGCTACGAGCTGCGTGGACTCCACGGATTCACCTGCTGCTAGACGGCTTGAAGCCCGCCCGCCAGCGCTCACAGTGCACAGTGAGGGTTAGCACATTCACCCGGAAGTAACGGATTATGAATACACTCTGTTGGTCGCCTATGCAAGCGATGTGGAGGCATCAGCATGCGCCAGATGGAGCGTCAACTTTCCAAGGCGCCGCGTGGTGAACGACGGCATCCGAACGAAGGGCAACAGGCTCTTCCATCGTGGTTCCCCCATGTCAACGGGCAGCGTGGGAGTTCCACGGGTTGGCAACTGACACTGCAACGGTGAGCGCCGCGACCACGCCCAACCATCTGGCAGGGCGCTGGCAGGGCGGTCCGTCTGACGAGATGAGGCGCTTCTCGGCAGGGATGCGCGCGATCGTGGCGATCCTGTGCACGTTGCTGCTCTTCGGCGGCAACCCGCCGCTCGGCCCGGCCGCTGCTGTGGTGCTGCTGGTCTACGGCATTTGGTGCGCGCATGTGCTGTGGACCGAAGCAACCGGTCGCCGCTTCGGCCACTCGGTGGTGCACTACTGGATCGACGTCACATGGGCCGCCGTCACGTTGCAGCTGACCGCGACAGCCCCCGACATGCTGGTCCTGGCGCTGGTCCCGCCCGTGGTGCTCGCCAGCATCGGCTACGGCGCTCGCCGCGGTCTTGAGCTGGCGATGTTCGGCGCGCTGGGGGTGCTTCTGGACTTCAGCAATCCGTTGTTCCAAACTTTGGACACCCCCTTGTCGCGCGCATTGCTCGCCATGGGCGTGCTGGCGCTGGTCCCGGCCTCAGCCCTGGTATCGCGGCCACTGAGCGTGCTGCGACAGCGCTTGGCCCTGGTCGGCGAGATCGAGGCGTCACTCGACCCCCGCCGGGGCCTGCACGCCGTGGCAGCGCTGCTGGTCGAGCACTTGCGTGTTGGCACCGGCGCTCAGGTTGTCGCGCTGGTCTCGCCGTCAGCCAGCGCCGGCGCGGCCACGCTGTGCAACGCCGCGGAAGGCACCTTCTGCGCCAGCAACCAGGTCCACCTGCGGCTGGAAGCACTGCTTGCCGAGACGCCCGGTGTTGCGGTCACGCA
>JAYVSX010000290.1:0-7779 GCA_043774975.1 Rubrivivax sp. | reverse complement strand
CAGGCGTAGTTGGCGTTGCCCTGCGGCGGGTCGCCATGCACCCAGCGTGCGTCGCCCGACAGGCTGGCGTGCCACCAGTCGCTGATGTTGAACGGCGGGCCGGCCAGGATGAAGTCGGCGCGCAGGTCGGGGAACTGGTTCTTGGTGAAGGTGTCGGCCGGCTCACGGCCCAGATTGAAGTCGATGCCGTGGATGGCCAAGTTCATGGTGGCCATGCGCCAAGTGGTCGGGTTGGCATCTTGTCCGTAGATGGACAAGTCACCAGGCTGCCCGCCGTGGGCCGCTGAGTACTGCTGTGCCAGCACCAATGTGCTGGCTGCGCCGCAGCATGGGTCGTAAACCTTGCCGGATCGCGGTGCCATCACAGACACCATCAACCAATCGACGCTGCGCGGCGTGTGGTCATTCCCGCCGCGCTTGCCCTCGGCGCTGGCAAACATGCCCAGGAAGTATTCGTAGACCTGGCCCAGCACGTCGCGCGCTTCGGCCGCTGATGAACCAAAGCCGATGGTGGACACCAGGTCCACCAGTTCGCCCAGCTTGCCGTCGGGTAACTGGGCGCGCGCAAAGCGCTTGTCGTGATGCCCTTGAGCTTGGGGTTCTCGGTCTCGATCAACGACAGCGCGTCGTCGATGCGCTTGCCGATGTCGGGCTGCTTGGCGGCGGCACGCAGCGCTTCCCAGCGTGCGGCCCCGGGCACCCAGAAGACATTGACCTCGCGGTAGTAGTCGCGGTCTTCCAGCTCGGCGTCCAGGTCTTCATCGGCGGCGTCGCCGTAGAAGTAGTCGTCGGTGGGGTCCACCAGCCGCAGGCGCAATTCGGCGCGGCGCGCCTGAAAGGTGTCGGCGATGTACTTCAGGAAGATCAGGCCCAGCACCAGGTGCTTGTATTCGGCCGCGTCCATGTTGGCGCGCAGTTTGTCGGCGGTGGCCCAGAGGGTCTTCTTGAGGTCATCGATCATGGACTTGGAGTCAGCCTGCGGTTCCGATTCATCTCTATCATTCTCGCCGGTGCGAAGCAGGACGACACCCCGCTGCGCACGGGTGGCCACGCCGAGCCATCGACCCCGGGACAACAGAGTAGCCGGTCGAAATGGTTCGACGCAATGTCCTGCGAGACATTTCCTGGCAGCGCCTTCTATACCGGCCGAAGCTTCGGGGCAGTCAGCGCACCTGTCACCGCGCCTGTCACTGCGATGGCAGTCGAGTGCTGCTGCAGTGGCACAGCAGTGACTCCGCACAGATGCATCGCACCGCCGATGTCACTGCAGCAGTACCTGGGTCAGAACCCCTCTTCGACCAATTCGGCCGCGCGAATCAGTGCCCGGGCCTTGTGCTCGGTCTCCTTCCATTCCATTTCGGGAATGGAATCAGCCACCACACCGGCCGCCGCCTGCACGTACAGCGTGTTGTCCTTGACGATGCCGGTGCGGATGGCGATGGCCACGTCCATGTCGCCAGCAAAGCTGAGGTAACCGCAGGCGCCGCCGTAGATGCCGCGCTTGACGGGCTCGAGCTCGTCGATCAGTTCCATGGCGCGGATCTTGGGTGCGCCCGTGAGCGTGCCTGCGGGGAAGGTGGCTCGCAGCACGTCCAGGTTGCTGGTGCCCGGCAGAAGCCGCCCTTCCACGTTGCTGACGATGTGCATCACGTGCGAATAGCGCTCGATCACAAAGGCATCGGTGACCTTGACGCTGCCGGTCTGCGCAATGCGGCCGATGTCGTTGCGCGCCAGGTCGATCAGCATCAGGTGCTCGGCACGCTCTTTGGGGTCGTTGGACAGTTCTTGCTCCAGCGCCTTGTCCAGCTCGGGCGTGGCGCCACGCGGGCGTGTTCCTGCCAGCGGACGGATGGTCACTTTGGCACCTTCCGGTGTTTGCTCTTGCCGCACCAGGATCTCGGGCGACGCGCCGACAATCTGGAAATCGCCCATGTCATAGAAGTACATATAGGGCGACGGGTTCAATGAACGCAGCGCGCGGTACAGGCTGAGCGGGCTCTCGGTGTAGCGCTTTTTCAGCCGCTGACCGATCTGCACCTGCATCATGTCGCCAGCGGCAATGTATTCCTTGCTCTTGACCACGGCCGCGATGTAGGCGGCCTTGTCGAACTCACGCTCCACCGCATAAGACGGCCCACGTTTGACGGCCGGTGCGGTGACGCTGTAGCGCAGCTTGTCGGCCAGCTCTGCCAGGCGTTTTTTGCCGTTGAAGTAGGCCTCGGGCTTGGCCGGGTCGGCGTAGACGATGAGGTGCAGACGTCCCGACAGGTTGTCGATCACGGCCAGCTCTTCACACTGCAGCAGCAAGATGTCGGGCGTGTCGATGCCGCCAGCCTTCCAGGTCTGCGCCAGCTTGGGCTCGATGTAGCGCACGGCGTCGTAGCCAAAGTAGCCGGCCAGGCCGCCGCAAAAACGCGGCATGCCCGGGCGCAACGCCACCTTGAAACGCTTCTGATAAGCCTCGACAAAGTCCAGCGGGTTGCCCTCGAAGGTCTCGACCACCTGGCCATCGGTGAGCACTTCGGTCTTGAAGCCATGGGCCCGCAGCATGGTCTTGGCCGGCAGGCCGATGAAGCTGTAGCGGCCGAACCGCTCGCCACCGACCACGCTTTCCAGCAGGAAGCTGTACTTGGCGCCGCCCGCCAGCTTCAGGTACAGCGACAGCGGTGTTTCCAGGTCGGCAAATGCTTCCGCGATGAGTGGAATGCGGTTGTAGCCCTGACCGGCCAGGCTTTGAAATTCAAGTTCAGTGATCACGACTTACACCTCTGCACACGAAGCCTTGGGCCCTTGAATGAAGGGACCGTGCGGCTGGATTTTTGCGATGGGGCCCGGGCCCCGATGAAACGACCGCCGACGCGGTCAGACGCGGTCAGACGCAGTGGTGCGAGCGGCGCCAGGGCCAGGCTCCCTGGGCGCAAAGGCCAGGCCGGCGGGCGGCTAAAAAGTTCAGATGGCGGGTAGTCACGGCTGAAGTCTAGCAGCGCGCCCCAGGACAGGTGACACAGGACAGGTGCCACAGGCCAGGTGCCACATGCCAGGCTCACCGGGCGCGCAGCAGCTTGGCCAGCAGAGCCGGCAACGCCGCCAGGCTGTCGATGACAGCGTCGGCGCCAACATCGACTACAGGCTGGCCATGGTTATAGCCATAGCTGACCAGAACCACGGGGCAAGCGGCGGCCCGGGCGGCCGCGGCGTCGTTGCTGCTGTCGCCCACCATCAAGGTGCGCGCTGGCGCCGTGCCCAGCGCTTTGCAGGTCTCCAGCAAGGGCAAAGGATCGGGCTTCTTACGCGCAAAGGCGTCGCCGCCAAAGGCGTGTTCGAAGTAGGCGTCCAGGCCCTTTTGCGCCAGCAAAGGGCGCGCAAAGGCGGTGGGTTTGTTGGTCAGGCACGCCAGCCGAAGACCTTGTGCCCGCAAGCCCTGCAAGCCCTGGACAACACCGGCATAGACCTGCGAATGTTGCCCATTGATGGCCAGGTAGTGGTGCTGGTAACGGGCCCAGGCATGCTCGTGCAGTTGAGCCGGCGCACCGGCATGCTTCAACACCTGGGTGATCAGGTGTTCGGAACCCTTGCCGATGGTGTGCAGGATGAATTCGCGGTTGACCGGCGCGTAGCCCAGATCCGTCAAGGTCAGCCGCAGCGCCACATCAAAGTCGCCCACGGTGTCGACCATCGTTCCGTCCAGGTCCACGATGGCGGCGTCAACAGAGAGTCTTGGCTTGATGGGCATTGGCGGATTATGCGAGGCGGCATTTTTGTGACGCTGGAGCCGCACTCGCTCTACACCTGAATTGCACGGCGCTTGGGCTGCGTGTACTTGGCCAACCAGGCTGCGAACTCCTGGTACCAGAGCACGCTGTTGCGCGGCTTGAGCACCCAGTGGTTTTCGTCAGGGAACCACAGCAGCCGGGCATCAACACCGCGTGCTTTCAGGGTGTTGTAGTAAGCCAAGCCATTGCAATCAGGCACCCGGTAGTCCTTGGCGCCATGGATCACCAAGGTGGGCGTGTTCATCTTCGACGCACTGGCGTGCGGGCTTTGAGCCAGCACCCGGTCCATGTCTTCCCAGAAGTTGGCGGCCAGGTCCTTGGGGCGCACGGGGTAGCTGTCGGCAGAAAAAGTAGACACCCGGTCGAACACCCCCGCGTGGCAGATGTAGGCCTGGTAGCGCCCCACGGGCACGTGGCCATTCATCCAGGCCACCAAAAACCCGCCGTAACTGCCCCCGGTGGCGCAGACGCGGGCTGGATCGGCCCAGGGTTGAGACAACAGCCAGTCGGTGCCGGCCTCGATGTCTTGCAACTCCAACTCGCCCTGACGTCCGATCAGGCTGTGCCGAAAGGCCCAACCAAAGCCGCTGGAGCCGTGGAAATTGACCTGTGCGATGACGTGGCCCGCCGCTGCAAAAACATGCGGGTTCCAACGCCAACCAAAGGTGTCGCCCGCCGCCGCGAAGGGGCCGCCGTGGATGACGTGTGTGACGGCGTGCTTGCGCCGGGCGTCAAAGTTCGGCGGGAAGGTCAGCCACATCTGCACGTCTTCACCTTGTGCACCTTGAAAGGTCACTTCCTGAACAGTGCCCAGGCGCACAGTCGCCAACACGTCGTCGTTGAAACGCTCCAACCGCAGCGGTGTTGCCTGCGGGCGCAGGGCCCATACACGCGCGGGGTACAGGGCCGTGTCGGCAGCCACAACGATGAGACCCGACCCCACGTCGTAAGCCTGCACCGCACCGTCGCTGTGGACGGCTGTCATGCGCCCTCGCGCCAGGTCGCAGCACCACAGCGGCATGCGGCCCCTGTGATCGGCGGTGAAGAACAGGGCCGCGCCGTCGGCGGACCATTGCAACGCCGAGCCCACCGAACCGTCCCAGGCCTTGCTCAGAACGCGCCACTTGCCGGTGCTCAGATCCTTCAGCGCAGGAAGCGCTGAAGCAGTGTGCTCCAGGCCCACGTGGGCCGCCGTCAGCGCCAACTGGCGGCCATCGGGGCTGTATTTTGGCGAGGCAAAGTCCCAACCCGCTTGGTCCAACAAGGGGGTGAATCGGCGGCCGCGCAAGGTGAGCTCCGTGATGGCGCTGCGGTTGCCCAGGCGCTTGACCGCGGCCGGGTCGTGGGCAAAGGCCAGCCGGCCCCCGCTGGGATGCACGTCATAGCTGGAAGGGCCTTCGGCGGCGCGATCCAGCTCAAACGGCGTACCTTCAAAGAGGTCGGTGACGCGGCCGCTTTCAAGTTCCAGCAGCAGCAGGTGCAACACCCGGTCTTGTGGGATGTTGTGGTCCCAATAGCGGTAAAAGGCCTCGCTGGTGGCGTAGCCGGTTTCCTTGCGGTCTGACCAAGCCTTGTGCTGCTTGTTTTGAGCCGCCGCGCCCTTCAGCTTGGGCCAGACCCAAGCCGCAAAGAGCAGCCGTTTGCCGTCGGGCATCCACCGGTATGACTCCACCCCAGGCGCGAAATTGCTAATGCGGCGGGCCTCGCCCCCATCCGGTGAAATCAGGTAGAGCTGGGCGCTGCTGTCGAGCTTGCCGTCGTTTTCGCGCCGCGCGACAAAGGCAATCTGGTCGCCTGCCGGAGACCAGGTCGCCTGGCCGTCCTTGTCACCAAAACGTGTCAACTGGCGCGGCTCGCCGCCCAGCGTGGACAAGAGCCACAGCGACGTGCTGCCGCTGTTCTTGTCCATGTCGTAGCGAGTCACCGAGCACACGGCCTGAGCGCCGTCGGGCGCCAGTGCCAAACCGCCGACGCGGCTGAATTTCCAAAGGGTCAGTGCATCAAGGGGGCGGGGCGATGGCTTCAGCCCAGCCCCCACCCAAGTTGACATCGTCTCCCCAGGGCGACTGTTAGCTGCCGCCGTCAACCGGCGGCAGCTTTGAGCACTTTCTTGTGTGCCCGCGCCTGCGCACGCTTGTCGCGTGTGGTGGCGATCTCGTAGGCTTCCACGGCTTCCTTGCGCATTTCAATGGCGCGCTTCAGGGCCGCCTTGAAACGGGTGGGCGTGTAGGTGTTTTCTGTGCCGATGTAGATGCTACGGCGCTGCGGCGTCTGGCCAAAACGCGGGATCAACACCGCCAGGCTGCAGTCGCGCAAAGCGCTGCCGCGGCGCTGCCGCACGATCGGGCCCGAGATGCCCACCGGCAGATCATTGCTTTTGTTGGCACTGGGCCCACGCTGCAACAACGACGGCGCAGGCAGCGTGGCAATGCGCTTCAACAATTCTTTGGTGGCCAGGCGCAAGGACTCGGCCGCACCGCTGCCGTCGTTGGTGTGGTCGGAATAGAGCTTGGTGCCACCGTAGCGCAACTGCCAGCCGTGGGTGGCCTTGTGGTCGATGCGCTGGACACTTTGCGGCACTTCAAAGACTTGCCCACTGAAGATGGTCACGGTGCGAAATTTCATGCGTCGCCTCTGGCTGTTAGGACGTCGCTCCCTGCACTGGTCAAAACGGTGCGCTCTGCGGCCACTCGCTGTCTGCACCCTGGACTGTAGTGCAATCGGAAGGACAAGTCTCGCCCTGGGCGAGCATGGCGCCAACAGGCTGACAATCCAACCATGCTGCTCGACGAACTTGACCGCCGTTTGCTGGCGCTGCTGCAGGCCAACGCCCGCACCAGCGCGGCCGATCTGGCCCGCCAACTGGGTGTTGCACGCACCACGGTGCTGGCCCGTTTGACGCGGCTCGAAAAACAGTCCGTCATCGTCGGCTACACCGTGCGCCTGGGCGCTGACGAGGGCGACCGCGGTGTGCAAGCCTACGTCGGTATCACCACCGAGCCCAAGGCCGCACGCCTTGTCACCGCCCGCCTGGCCACCCTGCCCGAATTGCGGCAGCTGTGTTCGGTGAGCGGCGAGTTCGACTACCTGGCCTTGCTGCGCGCCGAGTCCACCACGCGCCTGGACGCCTTGCTGGACGAAATCGGCGCCTTTGAAGGTGTGCTCAAGACCACCACCAGCGTGGTGCTGGCGCGGCGCATCGACCGAATCTGAACCCGGCTGGGCTTCAGGCCAGTGCGCGCCGCATGTCCTGGATGACGGACCGGTAGTCGGCAGCGCCAAAGATGGCGCTGCCGGCCACAAAAGTGTCGGCACCGGCGTCGGCCACGCGGCGGATGTTGTCGACCTTGATGCCGCCGTCCACTTCCAGGCGGATGTCGCGCCCGCTGCGGTCGATCAGCTGGCGTGCTTGTTCCACCTTGCGCAGGGCGCTGTCGATAAAGCTCTGGCCACCAAAGCCGGGGTTGACGCTCATGATCAGGATCAGGTCCACCTTGTCGATGACCCACTCCAGCACGTTCAACGGTTCAGCCGGGTTGAACACCAGGCCGGCCTTTTTGCCTTCGGCCTTGATGAGTTGCAGCGTGCGGTCTACATGCATGCTGGCGTCGGGGTGGAAGCTGACCAGGTCGGCGCCGGCTTTGCAAAAGGCTTGGGCCAGCGGGTCCACCGGCTGCACCATCAGATGCACGTCAATGGGCACGCTGCTGTGCGCCCGCAGCGCTTGGCAGACCATCGGGCCAAAGGTCAGGTTGGGCACATAGTGGTTGTCCATCACGTCGAAGTGAATCCAGTCGGCGCCGGCTTCAATGACATGACGCACCTCCTCGCCCAAGCGGGCAAAGTCGGCCGACAAAATGCTGGGGGCAATGCGGTATGTGCTCATGAGGGTCATTCTAGAAGTGGTGCCTAGGAGCCTGTCGGACTTGGGGCGTCGAAGCGAAATTTGGCCCCAGCGAGGACAGTTTTTGCCGGGCTTGCAGGCCCATAGCCATAGCTATGGGAC
>JAYVSX010000289.1:0-2863 GCA_043774975.1 Rubrivivax sp. | reverse complement strand
GAACAAGCGCGCCGCGAACATGGACTTCAAGGAAGTCTTCGGCAAGGACCACGCGGACAGTTTCCTGCTGCTCGAATCGGGTCGCGCCGACGCGTTCGTGATGGATGGACAGATCCTGGCCGGCCTGGTCTCGAAGTCGAAGACCCCCGCCGACTACAAGATCGTCGGCGAGCCGCTTAGCGTCGAGCCGATCGCGATCATGTACCGCAAGGATGACCCGGCCTTCAAGAAGGCGGTCGACGAAAGCATCGTGGCCATGGTCAAGTCGGGCGACATGGCCAAGGCCTATGACAAGTGGTTTGTGCAGCCCATCCCGCCGAGCAACACGCGCGTGGGTTTGCCTGCCAGCGACGCCACCAAGGCGGCCTGGGCCAACCCCAACGACAGGCCGGTTGAGGACTACGCCAAGAAGTAAAAAAGCGCCAACGGGGCCGGCCTGAAAAGCCGGCCCCGCTTGTACAGCGTTGGGCAGACAGGAGGGCCATGTGGCCACATGGGATTGGCAGGTCTTCTGCAAAGAGACCACATCGGGCGACATGGTCAAAAGCTGCTTTGGCAGCGGCGGCGACATCACCTACTTGAATTGGTTGCTGTCGGCCTGGGGCTGGACGCTGAGTGTGGGCCTGCTGGCCATGGTGGTGGCCCTGGGTGTGGGCTCGATGATGGGTATCTTTCGCACCGCGCCCAACCGCTGGCTGGTGGCCTTGGGCAACGCCTGGACCGAGCTGTTCCGCAACATCCCGCTGCTGGTTCAGATCTTCCTTTGGTACCACGTGCTGCCGTCCATCTTCAAGCCGCTGCAGGCCTTTCCCAGTTTTGTCTTGGTGGTTCTTGCGCTGGGCTTCTTTACCAGTGCGCGCATTTCCGAGCAGGTCAAGGCGGGCATCCAGGCTTTGCCCAAGGGCCAGCGTTATGCGGGCCTGGCCGTGGGGCTGACGTTGCCGCAGACCTATCGCTTTGTGCTCTTGCCGATGGCTTTTCGCATCGTCATACCGCCGCTCACCAGCGAGAGCATGAACATCATCAAAAACTCGTCGGTGGCTTTTGCCGTGAGCATTGCTGAGCTGACCATGTTTGCCATGCAGGCGGGTGAAGAAACCTCGCGCAACGTCGAGATGTACCTGGCGGTCACAGGGCTGTACTTCATCTCGGCTTTCACCATCAACCGCTTGGCGCTGGTGGTGGAAAACCGGGTGCGGGTGCCCGGCATGATTGGAGGGAAGTGAGATGAACCTCGACTTCACCTTCCTGAACTGGGGCGTGGTCTCCAGCTTTGTGCTCAAGGGCCTGATCTTCAGCGTGCAACTGACGCTGATTGCCATGGTCGGTGGCATCGTCCTGGGCACTGCGCTGGCGCTGATGCGCCTGTCAGGCAAGTCCTGGCTGGTGACCCCGGCAGCGGCCTACGTCAACACCATGCGCAGCATTCCGCTGGTGATGGTCATCCTGTGGTTTTTCTTGCTGATCCCGTTGTTGACCGGGCGCCCGCTGGGTGCCGAAGTCTCGGCCATGATCACCTTCACGCTGTTCGAGGCGGCCTACTTCAGCGAGATCATGCGCGCCGGCATCCAAAGCGTGCCCAAGGGTCAGGTCTACGCGGGTTATGCGGTGGGCATGACCTACCAGCAGACCATGCAGCTGATCATCTTGCCGCAGGCCTTTCGCAACATGCTGCCGGTGCTGCTGACTCAGACGATCATCCTGTTCCAGGACACGTCCTTGGTCTACGCCATCGGCGCCTACGATTTGCTCAAGGGCTTTGAGATCGCAGGCAAGAACTTCAACCGGCCGGTGGAAACCTATCTGGTGGCCGCCGTCGTCTACTTCATCATCTGTTTTTCGCTCAGCATGCTGGTGCGCCGCTTGCAGAACAAAATCGCCATCATTCGATAGGACGCCCCATGATCGATATCAAGAATGTCAGCAAGTGGTACGGCAGTTTCCAGGTGCTGACCGACTGCAGCACCACCATCAAGAAGGGCGAAGTGGTGGTGGTGTGCGGCCCCTCGGGCAGCGGCAAAAGCACCTTGATCAAGACCGTCAACGCGCTGGAGCCTTTTCAGAAGGGCGACATCACGGTCGACGGCATCAGCATTTCCGACCCCAAGACCGACCTGCCCAAGCTGCGCAGCCGTGTCGGCATGGTGTTCCAGCACTTCGAGCTTTTCCCGCACCTCAGCGTGACCGAAAACCTGACGCTGGCGCAGATCAAGGTGCTGGGCCGCAACCAGGCCGACGCCCTGACCCGCGGCATGAAGATGCTGGACCGGGTGGGCCTGATGGCGCACAAGGACAAGTTCCCGGGCCAGCTCTCGGGCGGCCAGCAGCAGCGGGTGGCGATTGCCCGTGCGCTCAGCATGGACCCCATCGTGATGCTGTTTGACGAACCCACGTCGGCACTCGACCCCGAGATGGTGGGCGAGGTGCTGGACGTGATGGTGCAGCTGGCCCAGGAGGGCATGACCATGATGGTGGTGACACACGAGATGGGCTTTGCGCGCAAGGTCAGCCACCGTGTGATCTTCATGGACGTCGGCAAGATCGTGGAAGACTGCAAGAAGGAAGACTTCTTCGGCAGCCCTGAGGCGCGTTCGCCGCGCGCGCGCGACTTCCTGTCCAAGATCCTGGCGCACTGATCGCCGGGCGAGCGGCGCCACAAACGCCGGCACGCCTCGCGAGTCTGGCCCGCATGCGCAGTCTGGCTGCACGGCCGCGCCTTTGCGGCGCCGCAGGCACCCCGGGTCGGGTGCCAAGTTGCTGATTGCCAAGTTGCTGATGCAGCCCAAGCGACAATGCCCGGCATGAGCAACACCCTCACCATCCGTCGTCCCGACGACTGGCACGTTCATCTGCGCGACGGCAC
>JAYVSX010000288.1:0-16920 GCA_043774975.1 Rubrivivax sp. | reverse complement strand
AAGGCCGGCTTCGATGGTCTTGCCCAGGCCAACTTCGTCGGCCAGGATCACACCCTTGGAGAGCGGATTGCTGGTGGCAAACAGCGCCGCGTCGATCTGATGGGGGTTCAGATCGACCTGCGCGTCCAGCAGCGCGCCGGCCATTCGATCCATGGAATTGGTGGCCGCGCGGAGAGTGAGCTTGTGCGCGAAGTATGCGAGCTGGTGTGGGCTGTAGTGCATGCGTCAGCGGGTCACGTCAAACGCCAGCCACAAACGCTTGCGGCGAAACTATCCGTCCCTGCATGCCCGCGTCCCGGAGCAGCAGTTTGTCGCCAGTGATCAACAACAGGTCAGCCCGTGCTGCGAGCAGCTCCCACAACAACTGGTCGCCCGGATCGGGAGCTGGCGGTGCTTGGACAGGAGTCAGCACAATCGCATGCTGGGCAAGATCGGTGAGGATGGCGTCCACCTCGGCGACCGCCAGCCCATGCAGCTTGCGCAGGTTCGGCCGAACGAGCACCGTGCGGTACTCGGCCAGCAGGGCCTCGGACACGACAAATGAAAACGCGGCGGCCAGCATGCCATCGAGGATGCGGGCGACAGGCGACGCTTCGTGCGCCGTCAGCAGGCCGGCCACGACGACGTTTGTATCGACGATGACTGCCTGGCGGCTCACGACTTGCGGCGCACGGCCCGAACCTGGTCTTGGGCCACGGCCACCGCCTGGTCTTCAGTGAGCTTGCTGTGCAGCCGTGCGCGGCGCACGAGGTCGCGGGCGTCCTCACGCGACTTGATTCCATAGAAATCCAGGCTCTCGTCGATCAGTGGCCCGATGGTCTTGTCGCGCTGCGCGGATGCTTCTTTGAGCGCGCGGTAGCGGGCTTCAGACAGGGTGATGGTCAGTCGGCTCATGCCCGCCTCGCATTGGTGCTTTGACACCAATATGCTACTGCAATGGCGGGTTCCTGCCAAAACCAGGTGACAAGCCAGGTGACAGACCTTCCAAACACGCCTAAACCCGCAAACGCCTTATTCCATGCGGGTTTTCAGGTGACAAGTGGGATGCAGTAAGACGCAGCGAACAGCTACATCAACACAATGTCGTATTGCTCGGGGTTCATCCCCGGCTCGGCACTCAGCGAGATGGGCCTGCCAATGAATTCGCTCAAGCCCGCCAGGTGCACGCTCTCTTCGTCGAGCAGCATTTCCACCACCGAGGCGCAGGCCACCACCCGGAATTCCTTGGGGCTGAACTGGCGCGCTTCTCGCAGGATCTCGCGCAGGATGTCGTAGCAGACGCTGCGCGCGGTCTTCACCTGGCCACGGCCCTGGCAGGTGGGGCAGGGCTCGCACAGCATGTGGGCCAGGCTCTCGCGGGTGCGCTTGCGTGTCATCTCCACCAGGCCCAGGGCGGTGAAGCCACTGACGGTGGTGCGGGTGCGGTCGCGGGCCAGCTGTTTTTTCAGTTCGGCCAGCACCGCCTGTTGATGGTCTTCACGCGTCATGTCGATGAAGTCCGCGATGATGATGCCGCCCAGGTTGCGCAGGCGCAGTTGGCGTGCCACGGCGCCGGCAGCTTCCAGGTTGGTCTTGAAGATGGTGTCGTCGAAATTGCGCGCGCCCACATAACCACCGGTGTTGACGTCGATGGTGGTCAGCGCTTCGGTCTGGTCGATGACCAGGTAGCCGCCGCTTTTCAGATCGACGCGACGGGACAGTGCGCGCGCAATCTCTTCTTCGATGCCAAACAGGTCGAAGATGGGGCGCTCGCCGCGGTAGTGGTCGAGCTTGGCCACCGCGCTGGGCATGTAGGTGTCGCCAAAAGTCTTCAGCGCGTCACACTGCATCTTGCTGTCGATGCGGATGGTCTGGGTGGCTTCCACCGTCAGGTCGCGCAGCACCCGCTCGGACAGCGTCAGGTCCTGGTGCAGCAAGGTACCCGGTGGCTGGCTTTGCGCGCGTTCGCGAATCAAGGCCCAGGCGCGGCGCAGGTAGGCAATGTCTTCGGCCAGTTCGGGGTCACCGGCTTCTTCGGCGTTGGTGCGCAGGATGAAACCGCCACCGGCTTCACCGGCCAGCGCCGTGACGCGGGCCCGCAGCTGTTCACGCAGCTCATGCGAACCGATCTTCTGGCTGATGCCGATGTGCTTGTCGTGCGGCAGGAACACCAGCATGCGCCCGGCGATGCTGACCTGCGTGGTCAGGCGCGCGCCCTTGGTGCCGATGGCGTCCTTGATGACCTGCACGGTCAAGGGCTGGCCCTCGAAGATCTGGCGCTCGATCGGTACCAGGGGCGCATCGGGCTTGGGCAGACCATTTTGCAGGTCGGCCACGTGCAGGAAGGCAGCGCGTTCCAGGCCGATGTCGATGAAGGCGCTTTGCATGCCCGGCAGCACACGCACCACTTTGCCCAGGTAGACGTTGCCCACCAGGCCACGCTCCAGCGTGCGTTCGATGTGCAGTTCTTGCACCGCACCGTTTTCGACAACGGCTACCCGCGTCTCTTGCGGCGACCAGTTGATGAGGATGTCTTGGTTGGCCATGGCCGCAGTCTAGTTCGGGTGAAGGTGTGGGCGGCGCGACTCGGCCGGCCTGACCCAACGGCTGGATCGGCTGCGCGGCGCCAGATCGGTGAATCGCTCTGTCAAGCGCTCTGTCAAGCGCTCTGTCAAGCGCGTTGTGAGGCGTGTTGTCAGGCGCGTTGTCAAACGCTTGACCGCGCCGCCGGTCTCACAACGCAAGGGGCACGCCCGCCGCGCGCAACAGCTGCGCTGTCTCGAACAAGGGCAGGCCCATGATGCCGCTGTAGCTGCCGTCGATGTGCACGATCCAGCCCGCCAAGGCGCTTTGAATGGCGTAGCTGCCGGCTTTGCCGAAGGCATCACCACTGGCCACGTAGGCCTCGATCACCGACACCGGCAGGCTGCCAAAACGCACGTGCGAGGTGCTGAGCACCCGTCGCGTGCGCCGGCCGTCGTGCAGCGCCACCGCAGTCAACACCCGGTGCGTGCGGCCGCTGAGCAGGCTTAAGGTGGCACGTGCCGCTTCGGCATCAAAGGGTTTGCCCAAAATGCGCCGACCCAGCGCCACCGTGGTGTCGGCGCACAGCACTGGCGCCGGCGGCAGGCCTCGCTGCAGACGCCGCGCCAGCGCAGCCCGGAGCTTGGCCGCGGTGACACGCTGCACATAGTCGGCCGGCAGCTCACGGGAGCGTTCAGACTCCAGCGCTTCGGCGTCTTCGTCGGGGCCGGCCAGCAGCAGCTCGTGCTGGGCTCCGATCTGCTGCAGCAATTGGCGGCGACGTGGGCTTTGCGAAGCCAGGTAGAGCGTTGGCGGGTGAAGCGTTGGCAGGTGGAGCGCAGGCGGGTGAAGCGCAGGCGGGTGAAGCGCGGAAGGGCGGGGCGCAGGCGGGTGGGATGCAGGCATGCGTTCATTGTGGCGGCGCCGCGCTCGCCCCCTATTCGCGGTGGTAAGGGTGGCCCTCCAACAGCGACCAGGCCCGGTACAGCGCTTCGGCCAACAGCACCCGCGCAAAGGCGTGCGGCAAGGTCAGGTCGCTCAAACGCAAGGTCTCGTCCGCGGTGGCCTTCAAGTCCGCGGCCAATCCGTCCGGGCCCCCGATCAGCAAAGCGGCGTCGCGGCCGTCACCGCGCCAGACGCCCAGGCGCTGTGCCAGCTGTGCGGTGGTCAGCCGGGTGCCATGTTCGTCCAGCACCACGCGCCGCACACCCTTGGGCAGGGCGGCTTCAAAGCGGGTGGCTTCTGCCGCCATGCACTGCGCGGCGGTCTTGCCGCTGCTGCGCGGCTCGGCCTTCAGCACCTTCAGTTCCAGCCGCATTTCGGCGGGCAGGCGCTTGGCAAATTCAGCCCAGGCCTGGTCGGCCCAGGCTGGCTGGCGCTGGCCCACGGCCACCACCAGCAGTTTCATCAGCCGCGCGTGGGCGCCTTGCGGGCCGGTGCCTTGCGGGGGGCCGCGGTTTTGCTTGCAGCAGTTTTGCTTGCCGCAGTTTTGGTGGCGGCGGTCTTGGCGGTCGCGCGCTTGGCGGTCGTGCGCTTGGGGGTGGCCGACTTGGTGGCCACGCGCTTGTAGGCGGCGGTGCGGTTGGCCATCTTCTTGTCGGCCTCGGTCTTGGCCGCTTTGCCGCCTGCGCTGGGCCGGCTGGGCGAAGCCGGTTTGGCGGCAGAAGCCTTGGCCGAAGCACGCACCGGCGCCTTGGACGCGGTCGCGCCAGCGGCCAGGCCCGCGGGCGCCGTCGACTGGGCTGCTGCCGGCCGCGGTGCCCGCCGTGGTGCTCGTTCAGGCTCGCTGGCCTTGACCAGTTTGGTGTTGACCTCGCCCACCTTCATGCGCACCGACTTGCCACCCCAGATTTCCTCCAGGTGGTAGTACTCGCGGATGCTCGGCTGCATGACGTGCACCACGGCTGCACCGCAGTCCACGATGATCCATTCACCGTTGTCCTCGCCTTCGGTGGACAGGACCGGCATGCCCGCCGCCTTGACGCTGTTGCGCACGCTGGCAGCCAGCGCCTTGGTTTGCCGGTTGCTGGTGCCGGACGCGATGATCACGCGTTCGAACATCGAGCTCAGGTGTTCGGTGTTGAAGACCGTGATGTGCTGTGCCTTCACGTCTTCAAGACCATCGACGATGGCGCGTTGCAGCTTGCGGATGTCCATTCAGCTCCTGACTGGGCTTGGATAGAGCCCGTGCGTTTCAATATAGCGCGCCACGGCGGGCGGCACCAGATGCGAGAAGTCCGCGCCCTCAAGGGCGCGGCGGCGGATGTCGGTGGACGAGATGTCCATCATGGGCAGCGCCACTTGGCGGTAGGCCAGGCGTTGCACATCGGGGTGGGCCTGCAGGGCAGCTCTAGTGGACTTGTCGCCCGTGTGCAGCGGCCGGTTGGCCACCGCCAGCACCACCAGCGCCAACAGGGCCTGCCAATCACGCCAGGTGTGCAGCGTGGTGTACTGATCCTGACCGATCAACAAGAACCACTCGGTGCCCGCTTGCCCTGCGACCAGCGTGCGCACCGTGTCCAGCGTGTAGCTGGGGCCAGGGCGGTCGACTTCGATGCGGCTCAGCACAAAGCGGGGCTCGTCGGCAATGGCCGCCTGGACCATGGCCACGCGGTGCACAGCCGGCGTGATCGGGCGCGTCTTTTGCCACGGCTGGCCGGTGGGAATCCACAGCACCTGGTCCAGCGCCAGGTTGTCCAGGGCCGCACGAGCCAGGGCCAGATGGGCCAGGTGCACCGGATCGAAGGTGCCGCCCAGCAGCCCCACGCGCCGCCTCATGCGGCCAGCCAATCGCGCGGCGGCAAAAAGTGCGAGTACAGGCGGGCTTCGGCTGATCCCGCTTCGGGCTGCCAGTCGTAGCGCCACTTCACGAGTGGCGGCATGCTCATCAGGATGCTTTCGGTGCGGCCACCGCCATGCAGCCCGAAGTGGGTGCCACGGTCCCAGACCAGGTTGAATTCGACGTAGCGGCCGCGCCGGTAGGCCTGAAAGTCGCGCTCTCGCTCACCAAAGGGGGTGTTGCGACGGCGCTGCACGATCGGGCGGTAGGCCGGCACAAAAGCATCACCCACCGAGCGCATCAGGGCAAAGCCCGACTCAAAGGTGCCCTCGGTGAAGTCGTCGAAAAAAATCCCGCCCACACCGCGGGCTTCAGCCCTGTGCTTCAGAAAAAAGTACTCGTCGCACCAAGGCTTGAAACGAGCGTACAGGTCTGCGCCATGGGGCTGCAGCGCGTTGGCGCAGCTGCGGTGGAAGTGCACCGCGTCTTCTTCAAAACCGTAATAGGGCGTGAGGTCCATGCCGCCGCCAAACCACACCACCGGTGCCTGGTCCTTGGGGAAGACCGCCAGCAGCCGCACGTTCATGTGCACCGTGGGAACAAACGGGTTGCGCGGGTGCATCACCAGCGAAACACCCAGGGCCTCAAACGGCGCACCGGCCAGCTCGGCCCTGTGTTGGGTGGCCGACGGTGGCAAAGAGGCGCCTTGCACGTGGCTGAAATTGCAGCCCCCGCGCTCGAGCACGTTGCCCTCTTCGATCAGCTGCGTCAGACCGTCGCCGGTGAGCTTGCCGCCGGCCGGGCGGGTCCAGCCGTCCTTGCGAAAGGGCAGGCCATCTTCTTGCTCGAAGGCCGCCACGATGCCGGACTGCAGGCCCAGCAGGTAGTCTCGAACCGCCACGGTGTCAACCATCGTCAGCTCTCCAACTGGCAGGGCGACAGCGCTTGGCGGTGCTGCTCAGGGGGCGCTGGGTGGCTCAAGGTGATCAAGGTGAATCAAGGAAAATCAGTGCTTGATGGCACGGTGGCCGATGTCGCTGCGCCAGTGCGCCCCGTCCAGCCGAACTTGCTGCACCGCCGCCAGCGCACGCTGCTGCGCCACCCGCACCGAGTCACCCAAGGCAGTGACGCAAAGCACACGCCCCCCACTGCTGCGCAACACGCCGTCGGCCAATTCGGTGCCGGCGTGGAAGACCTGCAGGTCGTCGGTTGCGCTGGCCACACCGGTGATGACGTCACCCTTGCGCGGGTCGGCCGGGTAGCCCTGCGCCGCCACCACCACACCCAGCGCGGTGCGGCGGTCCCACTGCAGCTCAACGCCGTCCAGACCCGGGCCGGCGGGGTCGGTGGCGCGCATCAGCACCTCAAAAAGGTCGCTCTTCAGGCGCATCAGAATGACTTCGGCTTCAGGGTCGCCCAGGCGGCAGTTGAACTCCACGGTGCGGGGTTGACCTTGCGCGTCGATCATCAAGCCGGCGTACAGGAAGCCGGTGAAGGGGATGCCGTCCTTGGCCATGCCAGCGATGGTGGGATGGATGATTTGGTGCATCACCTGGGCGTGCACATTGGGCGTGACCACTGGCGCCGGTGAATAAGCGCCCATGCCGCCGGTGTTGGGGCCAATGTCGCCGTCGCCCACCCGCTTGTGGTCCTGGCTGGTGGCCAGGGCCACCACGTGCTTGCCGTCGCACAGCACGATGAAGCTGGCTTCTTCGCCCGTCATGAATTCTTCGATCACCACGCGCTCACCCACTTTCGTGAGCATCTGGTCGATGGCGGCGTGGGCTTCGTCCAGCGACATCGCCACGACCACCCCTTTGCCCGCCGCCAGGCCGTCGGCCTTGATGACGATGGGCGCACCGTGCTTGGTCACGTGGGCGTGCGCCGCCGCCGCTTCGGTGAAGGTGGCATACAGCGCGGTGGGAATGCCATGGCGCTGCATGAAGGACTTGGCGTAGGCCTTGGAGCTTTCCAGTTGCGCGGCGGCCTGGGTCGGGCCGAAGATGCGCAGGCCGCGGGCGCGAAACACGTCCACCACGCCAGCCGCCAGCGGCACTTCGGGGCCGACCACCGTGAGTGCGATCTTTTCGGCCTGGCAAAAGTCGGCCAGCTGTTCGGGGTCGGTCAGGGGCAGGTTTTTCAAGCGCCCGTCTACCGCCGTGCCGCCGTTGCCGGGCGCCACGTAGACCGCCTGCACACGCTCGCCCTGGGCCAGCTTCCAGGCCAGCGCATGTTCGCGGCCCCCGCCACCGATGACCAGAATTTTCATGACAGCACCCCGGGGCTGGCCGGGGCAGGGTTGGGTGTCTGAGCTTCTTCGGCCAAGTACTTGGGCAGGTGCTTGGGCAGCTGTTTGGGCAGGCGGTGCTTCATAGGCTGGAGTTGTGGTACAGGTCCTGCACGTCGTCCAGGTCTTCAATCACGTCGAGCAGCTTTTGCATGCGCACGGCGTCCTCGCCTGCCAGTTCGATGTTGTTTTCGGCGCGCATGGTCACCTCGGCCATCTCGGGCTTCAGGCCGGCGGCTTCCAGCGCCAGCTTCACGGCTTCAAAGTCAGGCGGTGCAGTCAGCACTTCGATCGAGCCGTCGTCCCCCGTCACCACGTCTTCGGCACCGGCTTCCAGCGCCACTTCCATCAGCTTGTCTTCGCTGGTGCCGGGCGCAAACACCATCAAGCCGCAGTGTTTGAACTGAAAAGCCACCGAGCCTTCGGTGCCCATGTTGCCGCCGTGCTTGCTGAAGGCGTGGCGCACCTCGGCCACGGTGCGCACACGGTTGTCGGTCATGCAGTCCACGATGATGGCCGCGCCGCCGATGCCATAACCTTCGTAGCGAATTTCTTCGTAGCTCACGCCGTCCAGGTTGCCGGTGGCCTTGTCGATGTTGCGTTTGACCGTTTCGACCGGCAGGTTGACCGCCTTGGCCTTTTCAATCGCCAGGCGCAAACGCGGATTGATACCGGGGTCGCCGCCACCCAGGCGGGCCGCCACCATGATCTCGCGGATCACCCGTGTCCAGGCCTTGCCGCGCTTTTCATCCTGCCTGCCTTTGCGATGCTGGATGTTGGCCCATTTGGAGTGACCCGCCATGAAGTGCTCGATTCCCGTGGTTGGCCGCTGGAAATGCACGGCTGAAGAACAGCCGGGCATTTTACCTGCCGGTCGAGGTGGCGCGAAAGCACGCTTTGCGCCTGTGATCTGCGCCTGACATCTGCGCCTGACATCTGCCCCCGGGATCCTGGCCTGAGATCTCCACCTGAAAGCTGCGTCCAAGGGCTGCCCCGCTTGAGTGCTCCGCTTGAGTGCCCCGCCATCAACCGCTAAGGTCGCGGGTGCCAAGGAGCGCCAGATGGACTTCGACACCTTCATCGACCAGGCCTGGACCGACCATGCCACCGACCCGGCCGCGGTTGCCGCCCAGCTGCAAGCCCAAGGGTTGGCGCGGGTGACCGACGCCCCGCAATTGGCCAGCATGGCCCATCTGGCGCACCATCTGTTCGGCTCACACTTGGCGCGCTGGCAAGACGGCGTGCACTTTCAACAGCAGCTGGCTGCCCTGCCCTGCTGCGAAGCCGGTGGCCCGCAGGCCCAGGCGATAACCCGCCACATCAGCGCGCTGCGGCTGGCCGGTGGCCTGGGCGACGAGCGGGCCAGCTTGGCGGCGTCCGACCGAATCCGCTTGAACGCGATGGCCGCCAACAACCTGGCCGAACACGACGCTGCCCGCGCCAGTGCCTTTTTGCACTCGGCGCTCACCGAAGCCCAGGACGCAGGCCTGCCCGACACCGACCCCTTCCACCGCGCCTTGGCCATCGCCGGCAACAACGTGGCCGGCACCCTGGAAGAAAAGCCCACGCTGACACCGAGCGAGGTGCATTTGATGATCCAGGCCGCCCAGGCTGGCCGCAGGCACTGGGCCATCGCCGGAACCTGGCTGGAGACCGAGCGCGCCGAGTACCGCCTGGCACTGAGCTGGCTCAAGGCAGGCGACGTTGCCCAGGCCCGTCTCCACGCTCAAAACTGCCAGCAGATCGTGCAAGCCCAGGGCAACGTGCCGCTGGAGGCCTTTTTTGCTGGGGTGGTCATGGGCCAAGTTGAACAGGCCGCCGGGAACGCCGCTGGTCTGGCCCAGGCGCTGAGCCAGGCGGAAAGCGCCTTTGTCGGCCTGGACGAGGGCGACCGCGGCTGGTGCCAGCCCAGTTTGGACAAACTCAAAGTATCGGCCCCAGTGGCCTGAGGCCGCAGAGGGGCCGGAGAGGGGCCGGAGAGGGGCTGGGTTTGTGAGTTGGGGACATGGGCTGGGGACATGGGCTGGAGACATGGGCTGGGGTCGGGGACCAGCCCCGCCTTAGACTGCGCACCGTCAGAACCCCGTCCTTTGGAGTGTGCGCATGCCCGATCCCATCCTCGTTGCCCAGCGCGACACCATCGAATGCCACCTCTTGCCCGCCCTGGCCAACCGCCATGGGCTGATCACAGGCGCCACCGGCACCGGCAAGACCATCACGCTGCAAACGCTGGCTGAAAACTTCAGCCGCCTGGGCGTGCCGGTCTTCATGGCCGACGTGAAGGGCGACCTTACCGGCATCACACAAAAAGGCACGCTAAGCCCCAAGGTGGCCGGCATCCTGAAGGAACGCGGCCTGGCCGCGCCAGAAAGCACGCAGTGCCCAGCCACGCTGTGGGACGTGTTTGGCGAACAGGGCCACCCGGTGCGCGCCACCGTCAGCGACATGGGGCCGCTGATGCTGAGCCGCATGCTGGCCCTCAACGAAACCCAGGCTGGCGTGCTGAGTCTGGTGTTCAAGATCGCCGACGACAACCAGATGCTGCTGCTGGACATGAAAGACCTGCGCGCCATGCTGCAGTTCGTGGGCGACAACGGCAAGGACTTCACCACCGAATACGGCAACATCAGCGCCGCCAGCGTGGGCGCGATTCAGCGCGGGCTGCTGCAAATCGAAGAGCAGGGTGGCGACCGTTTTTTTGGCGAGCCCATGCTCGACATCAGCGACTTCATGCAAACGGTGGACGGCCACGGGGTCATCAACATCCTGACCGCGGACAAGCTGATGAACGCGCCGCGCCTGTATGCCACCTTCTTGCTGTGGATGCTAAGTGAGCTGTTTGAGCTGCTGCCCGAAGTGGGTGACCTGGAAAAGCCCAAACTGGTCTTTTTCTTCGATGAAGCCCACCTGCTGTTCAAGGACGCGCCGCCGGCCCTGACCGAGCGCATTGAACTGGTGGTGCGCCTGGTGCGCAGCAAAGGCGTCGGCGTCTACTTCGTGACCCAGAACCCGCTGGACGTGCCCGACACCGTGTTGGCCCAGTTGGGCAACCGCGTGCAACACGCGCTACGCGCCTTCACACCGCGCGATCAAAAGGCGGTCAAGGCGGCCGCCGAGACCATGCGTGCCAACCCGGCCATCGGCAACATGGCCACCGCCATCACCGAGCTGGCAGTAGGGGAAGCGCTGGTCAGTTTTCTTGACAGCAAAGGGCGCCCCAGCGTGACCGAGCGCGTCTATGTGCTGCCGCCCGGCAGCCAGATCGGCCCCATCGCGCCCGAGCAGCGCCAAGCGCTGCGGGCCGGGTCCTTGGTGGCCGGCGTCTATGAAAAGTTGGTTGACCGCGAGTCGGCCTACGAGCGGATCAAGGGCCGCACCGCCCCAGAGGGCGCGGCAGCCACGGCTGCTGCGGGGCCTGCCAACAGCGCGCCCGGCACGCCTGCAGCAGGCGGGGGCATCAACATGGGCAGACCCACCGCAGACGGAACCCTGGGCAGCCCGGCACCCGAGGCGGCCCGCGCTGGCGGCGGCATGATGGACATGCTGAAAGACGCCGTCCTGGGCACCACCGGGCCGCGCGGCGGCCGCCACCCCGGTTTGGCTGAAAAGGCCGCGTCGTCGGCGGTGCGCAGCATCGGCTCGGCGGTCGGGCGCGAAATCATCCGGGGTGTGTTGGGTTCTTTGCTCGGCGGTTCGCGCCGGCGCTGAACACAACTCGCTCGCCGTCGCATCCCTGTCACGGGTACCGAACCTTGCAACGCACCGAGGCGCTGCGCCTGACCCTGACGCAGCGGCTGCAAGCCTACCCGGCGCGCACCATCGAGCCGGGCGTTTTGCGCCGCGCCGCCGTGGCGCTGGCGGTGGTGGACGCCGGCATGGGCGCCAACCTGCCTGGCTTCAACCCGCACAAGCAGTGGAGCACCGACGCCGCCTTGGTGCTGACCCGCCGCGCCGCGCGCATGAACCGCCACGCCGGGCAGTGGTCGCTGCCGGGCGGGCGCATCGACGAGGCCGAGACGCCGCTGCTGGCTGCCCTGCGTGAACTGCAGGAGGAAGTCGGCCTGGTCGCCGATGCCCGCTGCGTGCTGGGTACCCTGGACGACTACGCCACCCGGTCAGGCTTTGTCATCACACCCTATGTGGTGTGGGCCGGCAGCGCGGCCACGCTGACACCCGACCCCGCCGAAGTGGCCAGCGCCCACCGCATCCCCTTGACGGAACTGCTGCGCGACGACGCCCCCATCCTGGACCCACCGCATGCCGGCTTCGAGCATCCGGTGCTGCGCATGCCACTGGGCCACAACTGGGTGGCCGCGCCCACCGCGGCCATCCTTTACCAGTTTGCCCAGCAGTGCCTGCTGGACCGCCCGATGCCGGTGGCGCATTTCGACCAGCCGCGCTTCACCTGGAAGTAGCGCAGGTCAGCCCGCGACACACCCGACCCCGGCCCGCCCGCCAGCTGCAGGCATGCGCAGGCACAATCGCCGCGCCCACGGTGGGCAACAACAAGGAACACACCATGGTCAAGTGGC
Organism: Rubrivivax sp.; assembly: GCA_043774975.1. Taxonomy (GTDB): domain Bacteria; phylum Pseudomonadota; class Gammaproteobacteria; order Burkholderiales; family Burkholderiaceae_C; genus Rubrivivax. Next base: position 4,820 of record JAYVSX010000288.1, on the reverse strand, counting down.
TGGTGATCGCGCTCGTGGCACTGGTGGCGCTGCCGGTGTTGCTGCTGCTGGCGGGCCAGATGGGCCTCTTGCGCGGGCAGGCTCCCGGCAACCTGGGTGTGCGCGACGGCAAGCTCAAGCCGCCCTCCAAAACCCCCAACAGCGTCAGCAGCCAAGCGGCCCTGTGGCCGGGCCACGAGCAACTGGCCTACGCCAACATCGCAGCGCTGGCCCTGGTGGGCAGCGGCCCCGACGCGGCTGCCAGCACGCTGGCCAAGCTGCAAGCGCTGGTGCAGGCCATGCCGGGCGCCGCCATCGTCAAGGTCGAAGCGGGCTACCTCTACGCTACCTTCACCACGCCAGTGCTGAAGTTCACCGACGACGTGGAGTTCTGGTACGACCCGGCTGCCGGCGTGGTGCAGGTGCGTTCGGCATCGCGACTGGGGCGCAAGGACTTTGGCGTCAACCGTGCGCGGGTCCAGGCCATCGCCAAGCGGCTGCATCCGGCTTGATGCACGGCAGCGCGGGCGCGATCCGGCCTGGCGCCGCGCGGCTCACGACCGTTGGGGTGCGTTTGGCGCCCGCCGGCAGCGCTGGGTCGCCCGACCCTGGCGCTGTCTGCGGGCAACAAGCACAGTTCGCGCCGAACCAACCCGCGCCCGCCCTGCAGCCGAAGCGCACCAGCGCCCCGCCTACAATTCAAGCGCTGGTCTGATTGCGGGCTGCGCCTGGTGAAAAAGGAAATTGTTCCGTGTCCGTGCTGCCCAACCCCACCGCTGCCCCCGTGGTCAGTGACCTGCCCACGCTGGAAGGCGAGCTGGCCGCCCTGTTTGTGCAGGCGCTGAACCTGGAAGTCGCGGCCGCCGACATCGACCCGCAGGCCTCACTTTTTGGCGACGGGCTGGGCCTGGACTCCATCGACATTCTGGAAGTGGCGCTCGAGGTCTCGCAACGCTACGGCTTCCAACTGCGTTCGGACGACGAGAACAACCAAAAAATCTTCCAGAACCTGCGCAGCCTGGCGGCCCATGTCGCCCAGCACCGCACCCGTTAAGTCCCCCTCGATGCGGGCCCACGCTTGGCGTGATGCCGCCATGGCAGCGGCGGTGGTGGTGGCACTGGTCGTTTATGCGCTGCTGTCCAACGTGTTGATGGTGCATGCAGCCGACCACGCCTGGACCGTGGGCCTGCTCTTTGGCCCCTTGCTGCTGGCCTTGGGCGCCATGGGTTGGCGCAAGCGCCAGTGGTGGACGCTGGGTGCTTGTGCGGGCTTGCTGGTGGTGCTGGTGCTGGTGGTCTGGCGCGGCGGCGTCGTCAACGCCCAGCGCCTGTACCTGCTGCAGCATGCGGCGCTGCACCTGGCCTTGGGCTGGAGCTTTGCCATGACCTTGCGAGGCACGGAAAAGCCGCTGATCACGGCCCTGGCCGAAGGGGTGCACGGCCGCCTGGGCCAACCCTTTACCGCAGAGCTGGCGCTGTACACACGTTCGGTCACGGTGCTCTGGGTCGGCTACTTCGTGGGCATGGTGGTGATGTCTGGGCTGATTTACGTGGGCATGTCGTGGGCGATGTGGACGCTGTTTTGCACGGTGTTGACGCCGATCTCGGTGGCGGTGCTTTTTGTCGCTGAGCACCTTTGGCGTGAATGGCGTCACCCTGAGTTTCCGCGGGTCTCGCTGCAGGCCATCGCCCAGGCTTACCGCCGCAGAGGCCAAGAGGTGGCGCCGTGAAGCCAGCCCCACCCGCTGCCTGCTTGCCCCTGTTGAGCGACCGTGACCTGTCGCAAGCGCTGTGCTGGCGCGCGGGTCAGGCCATCAGCGCGGGCCAGTTCATTGCCGAAGCCCAATCGCTGGCCGACCAGCTGCCCCCTGGTCGCCCCATCAATTTGTGCCAGGACCGCTATCACTTTGCGCTGGGCCTGGCCGCTGCGCTGCTGCGTGGCCAGACCAGCCTGATGCCGCCCAACGCGCTGCCCGAGACCTTGCGCCAGGTGCCCGCCAGCGGCGGCCAGCCCTACCTGCTGGTGGACGACGGCAACCATGCGACCACCGGGCTCCACGCCCTGCAGGTCAGCCGGCCTGCCGCAGCACAGGCCGCAACCGAAGTGCCGCTGTTGGCGTCAGACCTCGATGCCGTGTGCCTGCTGACCAGCGGCTCCACCGGCGCACCGCAGCCGCACGCCAAGCGCTGGGGTTCGCTGGTGGCCAACATTGGCGCCGAAGCCAGCCGCCTGGCGCAGATGTTGGGGCGCCCCAACTTGCACGGCATCACGCTGGTGGCCACGGTGCCGGCCCAGCACAGCTATGGGCTGGAGTCCACCGTGCTGCTGGCCATGCTGGGGGGCGCCTGTTTTGACGCCGGCCGGCCTTTCTACCCCGCCGACATCGTTGACGCGCTGCAGCAGGTGCCTGAACCACGCGCCTTGGTCACCACCCCTTTTCATCTGAAAACCTTGTTGCTGGCCGGCTTGCAAGCACCTGCGGTGGCGCTCACGCTGTCGGCCACGGCGCCACTTAGCCCGCAATGGGCCACCCAGGCAGAGCAGGCCCTGGGTGGTCAGCTGATTGAGATTTATGGCTGCACCGAGGCCGGACAGGTGGCCAGCCGCCGCACCACCGCGGGTGAGGTCTGGCAGACCCTGGGCGAGCTGCGCATCCATCGCCAGGGTGGCGGGGCGGCCGGTGGCGATGTGGAAACTTACGCCGTCGCTGGCGGACACGTGCTGGAGCCCACCGCCCTGGCCGACGTGCTGGACCTGCTGGACAGCCAGCACTTCAAGCTGTTGGGTCGTGCCAACGACCTGATCCACGTGGCCGGAAAACGCAGTTCACTGGCCCACCTGAACTTCCACCTCAACCGCATTGACGGGGTCGAAGACGGTGCGTTCTGGCTGCCCGACGAGGTGGCCGAAAGCATCGTGCGCCCGATCGCCTTTGTCGTGGCACCCAGCCTGGGCACCGTCCAGGTGATTGCCGCCCTGCGCGCCCAGTTAGAAGGGGTTTTTGTGCCGCGCCGGGTGATCAAGGTGAACGCTTTGCCGCGCGAAGCCACCGGCAAGCTCACCGTGGCCGCGCTGCGCCAGTTTGCGTTGGCCCATGGCGCACAAGCCGCCCGCGGTGAGGGCCGTAGCGAAGTCCGCAGTGAGGTCCCAAGCGATGTCCGCAGTGAGGTTCGCGGTGAGGCCCACTTCGACGTGACACCCGAGCACCCCACGCTGGCCGGCCACTTCCCCGGCAACCCGGTGCTGCCTGGCGTCAGCGTGCTGAGCTGGGTGATGCAAGCCTTGGCCAATCGGCCCGATCTGGCGCTGACCCTGGGCTCGAGCCCTGGCGTGGCCAACGCCAAGTTCCTGAACGCTGCGTCGCCCGGTTCGCGCCTGCGGGTGTCGCTGGCAGCGCAGGGCCAGGGCGTGGCTTTTGAAGTGCACGACGGCGCGGTGCCGGTGGCGCGCGGCTTGTTGTCTGGCGGGACTGGCGGGACTGGCGGCACCGGTGTCACTGGTGGCACTGGTGGCGCTGCCGGCACTGGCGGCACAGGCGGCACTGGCGTGGCTACCGGCACTGCCGACAGCGCAGTCAGCGCGTCGCCACAGAGTCGCGCAGCGCCGTCTTGAGATGAACAACAGCACCCCAGCCACCGCCAACCCAACCGCCCCCGCCTGGGCCGCCCGGCGCGAACGCGGCAGCCTGCTGGCGCTGCGCTTGATGGCTTGGGTGGCCACCCGGCTGGGCCGCCCCGTGGCGCGCTGGCTGCTGCATCCCATCACGCTGTATTTTTTGCTCTTTGCCGCCGCCCCGCGCCGCCACTCGGCACGCTACCTGGCGCGCGTGTTGGGTCGCACTGCCACCTGGCGCGACCAGTACCGCCACTTCCACACCTTTGCCAGCACCGTGCTGGACCGGGTCTACTTCGTGCGCGGGCAGATGGAGTCGTTTGACATCGCCCTGCGCGGCGACGCCGGTTGCGAAGACACCATGGCCAGCGGCCAGGGCGGCTTCTTGATCGGCGCCCATCTGGGCAGTTTCGAGAGCCTGCACGCCACCGGCAAAAGCTTTCCGGGCATGCAGGTCACGATGGTCATGTACCCCGACAACGCGCGCAAGATCCATGGCGTGCTGCAAGCCCTGGCGCCCCAGTTCAAGCTGGCCGTCATTGGCATTGGCAACCCGGGCTCGACCCTGGCCATTCGCGACGCGCTGGACGCCGGGCACCTGGTGGGGCTGCTGGGCGACCGCTGCCTGAACGCCGACGCTTCGCGTGCGCCGGGCATCGAGATCCCGTTTCTGGGTCACAAGGCACTTTTTTCGGACGGCCCGTTGCGCCTGGCCATGTTGCTCAAGCGGCGCGTTATTTTCATGGTCGGCCTGTTCTTGGGCGGCCGCCGCTACGACGTGCGCTTTGAGACCTTGGCCGACTTTCGCCAGCCACCCGCTGACGCGGCCGCACGCGAGCAGCTGGTTCAGCAGACACTGCGCAACTACGTGGCACGACTGGAGGCCCTGTGCGTGGAAGCGCCCTACAACTGGTTCAACTTTTACGACTACTGGCAAGAAGACCATGAGGCTTGATCGCGCCGCACAACCGGCTTCACGCGTCACCGCTGGGTTTTCCTGCGTCCTGGCGCTGAGCCTCACGCTGGCCGGTGCGGCCCCGGCCTGGGCACTGGACCTGGCCACCGTAACCCAACTGTTGGCGCAAAAAAAGTCAGGCGAGGCCCGCTTCACCGAAGAGCGCTTTGTCAGCGGCTTTGACGGGCCGTTGCGCTCCAGCGGCACGCTCAGCTTCGTCGCGCCCGACCGCTTTGTTCGAACCACCGTGGAGCCACGCGCCGAATCGATGGC
>JAYVSX010000287.1:0-6545 GCA_043774975.1 Rubrivivax sp. | reverse complement strand
GCGACTGGTGCAACGCCTGCATCTCGCCCTGCCCCACCGGCAGCATCGACAACTACCGTCAGGTGCTGCAAGCCAAGGCCTACAGCCTGGACGAGCAGCTGGCCTGGGACACCTTGCCCGCCGAGATCAGCCGCGATCAGCTGATGGCGCTGGCCGGTGACGCCGAGGTGCTGGAGGTGCTGGACGCGCCTGCGGGTGTGGCCGCTGAAACCAGCACCGCCCCGGTGGAGCCGGGCACCGAGCCCGCCTTCAACAGCACGCAGTTCGGCGCCACGCTGCCGCCCTGGAGCGCCGCGCACGCGTACACCAACCTCTATGGCCCATCCTCCAAAAACCCGGCCAGCGACAGGCACATCACCGCCACCGTGGCTGGCAACGTGCGCGTCACAGAGGTCGGCAAGCTCGTTGGCCACGATTACGACACGCACCACATCGTGCTGGACTTCGGCGCCATGCCCTTGCCGGTGCTGGAAGGCCAGAGCATCGCGATCATCCCGCCGGGCACCGACGCCAACGGCCGCCCGCACCACCCGCGCCAGTACAGCATCGCCAGCCCGCGCAACGGCGAAAGGCCGGGCTATAACAACGTCAGCCTGACGGTCAAGCGCGTGCTCGAAGACCACCAGGGCCAGCCCGTGCGCGGCGTGGCCAGCAACCACCTGTGCGACCTGGCGGTGGGCGACAGGTGCCAAGTCACCGGCCCGTTTGGCACCAGCTTCCTGATGCCCAACCACCCCAAGAGCCACATCGTGATGATCTGCACCGGCACCGGCAGCGCGCCGATGCGGGCCATGACCGAATGGCGCCGGCGCCTGCGCGCCAGCGGCAAGTTTGAAGGCGGCAAGTTGCTGCTGTTTTTTGGCGCGCGCAGCAAAGAGGAACTGCCCTACTTCGGGCCCTTGCAAAGCCTGCCCAAGGACTTCATCGACATCAACTTTGCGTTCAGCCGCATGAACGGACCAGGAGGTCAGCCCAAGGTCTATGTGCAGGACCTGATGCGCCAACGCGCCGCCGACCTGGCCCCGCTGCTGGCCGACCCCAACGCCTGCTTCTACGTCTGCGGCCTCAAGAGCATGGAAGAAGGCGTGGTGCTGGCCTTGGCTGACATCGCCAAAGGTGCTGGCCTGGACTGGGCCACGGTTGCTGCATCATTGAAGCAGCAGGGCCGCCTGCACCTGGAAACCTATTGATGCCGTCAGCGGCCAGCCAAGCGGGTCTTTTTCCGGTCCGCTGCAGATCTCTTCAGCTCAGCCCCTTTCAGCTCAGCCCTTTTCAGCCCACTCCACAGCACCCATGAACACCCCCTCACTCACCGGCTGCACCGTCCTTGTTGTGGGCGCCGGCATCATGGGCGCCGGCATCACGCAGGTGGCCGCCCAGGCCGGGCACACGGTGCTGCTGCACGACGCCCGCGACGGGGCAGCGGCAGCGGCCGTGGCCAAGCTGGCCAACACGCTGCAAGGCCTGGTGTCCAAAGGCAAGCTGGCTGCCGATGCAGCCGCAGCAGCGTTGGCCCGCATCAGCCCCATCAACGCGCTGGCGCAAGCGGCCGGCGTGCAACTGGTGGTCGAAGCCATCGTTGAAGACCTGGCCGCCAAGCGCGCGTTGTTCCAAGGCCTGGAAAGTGTGGTCAGCGCGCACTGCGTGCTGGCCACCAACACCAGCAGCATCAGCGTCACCGCCATCGCCAACGGTCTGCAGCACCCCGGCCGCTTGGTCGGCATGCACTTCTTCAACCCGGTGCCCTTGATGAAGCTGGTGGAGGTGGTGTCAGGCCTGCACACGCAAGCGGCGGTGGCCGAGACCATCCATGCCCTGTCCAAGGCCTGGGGCAAGATCCCGGTTCACACCAAGAGCACGCCAGGCTTCATCGTCAACCGCATTGCGCGGCCCTATTACGCCGAAACCCTGGCGCTGCTGCTGGAACAGGCCGCCACGCCGGCGGTGCTGGACGCCTGCCTGCGCGGCGCGGGCTTTCGCATGGGGCCGTGCGAGTTGATGGACCTGATTGGCCACGACACCAACTTCGCGGTCACCCACTCGGTTTTCGACGCCAACTTTCAGGACAAGCGCTACGCGCCCAGCCTGGTGCAGCGCGACATGGTCGACGGCGGGCTGCTGGGTCGCAAAAGCGGGCGCGGTTTTTTCCGCTACCCCAATGACACCGGCGCGCTGCCGGTGGCCGTGCATGAAGCACCGGCCACGGCGCGCGAGGTCACGGTGCACGGTGACGGCGCCATGGCCGACCTGCTGGAAGTGGCCGCCACCCGTGCGCTGCAACCCCAAGGCTGGGGCCCGGCCCGCCTGCGCCAAACCGGCTGGACCGGCCTGGTGGTGGACGGCGCTTACCTGGTCATGAGCAACGGCCGCACCGCGCTGGAGTTGGCGGCGCAGCTGCGCACCGCCAACGTGGCGGTGTTCGACCGCCTCTTCAGCCTGCCCCCGGCACCGGGCACGGCGTTGGCTTACGCGGTGTCGGACACTGCCAGCCCGGCTTGGCGCGGCCAGGCCGCGGCCTGGCTGGCGGCGCTGGGTTTTGCACCCTTGCCGGTGGCCGACGCCCCGGGCCTGGTGGCCGCGCGCACCGTGGCCATGCTCATCAACGAAGCCGCCGACGCGGTGCTGCAGGGCGTCTGCGCCCCCGAAGCCGCCGACGCCGCCATGAAGCTGGGCGTCAACTACCCTGCCGGCCCCTTTGAATGGCTGGCCGGTTGGAACGAAACCGACGTGGTGCGCCTGATCGACGCGCTGGACACCCACTACCGCGGCGAACGCTACCGCGTCAGCCCCTGGCTGCGCCGCCGCGCCATCCCGAACCCGGAGACCCCATGAGCCAAGCCTTCATCTGCGACGCCATCCGCACGCCCATTGGCCGCTACGGCGGCGCGCTGTCCTCGGTGCGCACCGACGACCTGGGCGCCATTCCCATCAAGGCCTTGATGGCACGCAACCCGCAGGTGGACTGGGCCGCCATCACCGACGTGCTTTACGGCTGCGCCAACCAGGCCGGTGAAGACAACCGCAACGTCGCGCGCATGGCCGCGCTGCTGGCCGGCCTGCCCCAAGACGTGCCCGGCGCCACCATCAACCGCCTGTGCGGCAGCGGCATGGACGCGGTGGGCAGCGCGGCCCGCGCCATCCGCTGCGGCGAAGCGCAGTTGATGATCGCCGGCGGCGTGGAAAGCATGAGCCGCGCGCCCTTTGTGATGCCCAAGGCCGACACCGCCTTCAGCCGCAGCAACGCGGTCTACGACACCACACTGGGCTGGCGCTTCATCAACCAGCGCATGAAGGAACTTTATGGCGTGGACAGCATGCCCGAGACGGCCGAGAACGTGGCCACCGACTTCCGAATCGAACGCCAGGCGCAAGACCGGATGGCGCTGCGCAGCCAGCTGAACGCTGTCGCGGCGCAAAAGCAAGGGCACTTGGCGCTGGAGATCACGCCGGTCACCATCGCGCAGAAGAAAGGCGACGCCGTGGTGGTGGACACCGACGAGCACCCACGCGCCACCAGCCTGGAAGCGCTGGCCAAGCTGAGGGGCGTGGTGCGGCCCGACGGCAGCGTCACCGCCGGCAACGCCAGTGGCATCAACGACGGCGCCTGCGCGCTGCTGCTGGCCAGCGAAGCCGCCGTCAAAGACCACGGCCTGACCCCACGCGCCCGCGTGCTGGGCATGGCCAGCGCCGGCCTGGCGCCGCGCATCATGGGTTTTGGTCCCGCACCGGCCACCCGCAAGGTGCTGGCGCTGACCGGCCTGAGCCTGGCGCAAATGGACGTGATCGAGCTGAACGAAGCCTTTGCCGCACAAGGCCTGGCGGTGCTGCGCGACCTGGGCTTGCAGGACGACGACCCGCGCGTCAACCGCTGGGGCGGCGCCATTGCGCTGGGCCACCCGCTGGGCGCCAGTGGGGCGCGCCTGGTGACCACGGCGGTCAGCCAGCTGCACCGAATCAACGAAGGGCGGGGCGGACGCTATGCGCTGTGCACCATGTGCATTGGCGTGGGTCAGGGCATTGCGTTGGTGGTGGAGAGGGTCTGAGCGATTGGCTGGGCGAGACTTCGGCTGGGCGAAAGCCAACAACCGCGCGTGGCGGGCCAACGAGCCGATCGACTTGGTGACTCAGTGAATCAGTCAGTCAGTGACTCAGTGACTCAGTGACTCAGAAGCCCCGTTGCTTCACTTGCGCCAGATGCTCCACAACCCCCACGCCACGTGGCCCCAGACCAGCAGGTTGAAGCCCAGCAAGGCAAACACCCGCGACACGTTCCACAGTGCGCTGGCGCGCCGAGCGCAAGCTCTTTCGCCCGTGACGGCGTAGAGCACAAAGAAGCAGATCGACGGAATGAGCGTGCCAACGATCAGCAGCCCCATCACCCAGTAGAAGATGGTCATGGCTTCATTATCGGGTGGCGATCAACAGCTTCATTCCCCAAACAGACATGCAAGTGACCGACACTTTTTTTAAGCTTGACCTGGGCTGAGGCTCAAGTTCTCTTGGGCTCAACCCGCCGGGCCTTCATTGCGCGGTCCATCCACCGTCCACCGCCCAAGCCACGCCGCGCACGTTGTCCGCGCCGCTGCTGCACAGGAACACCGCCAGGTCGCCCAGTTGTTCAGGGGTGGTGAATTGCAGTGAAGGCTGCTTTTCGCCCAGCAGGTCATTTTTGGCCTGCTCCTGGCTGATGCCGCCCTTCTGTGCACGGGCGTCGATCTGCTTTTGCACCAACGGTGTCAGCACCCAACCTGGGCAGATGGCGTTGACCGTCACGCCGCTGGTGGCCAATTCCAGCGCACTGGCCTTGGTGAAACCCACGATGCCGTGCTTGGCCGCCACATAGGCGCTCTTGGCCGCACTGGCCACCAGGCCGTGGGCGCTGGCCACGTTGATGATGCGGCCCCAGTTCTGGGCCCGCATGGCCGGAATAGCCAACCGGCTGGTGTGAAAGGCGCTGCTCAGGTTGATGGCGATGATGGCGTCCCAGCGTTCAACGGGAAAGTCTTCGACGTTGGCCACGTGCTGAATGCCGGCGTTGTTGACCAGCACGTCAACACCACCGAACGTGCCGCTGGCGAAGGCCATCATGGCTTCAATCTCGGCCGGCTGGCTCATGTCGGCACCGTGGTAGGCCACCTTCACGCCCAAGGCCGCCACCGCCGCTTTGGCGGGCTCGGCGTCGCCAAATCCATTGAGCACGATGTTGGCGCCCTGGCGCGCCAGGGCCAGGGCCAGGCCCAGACCGATGCCGCTGGTGGAGCCGGTGACGAGGGCGGTCTTGCCTTGCAGGGACATGATGAGCTTGCTCCAGGGAAAGTGTTTGGAAGAGGGCGACGAACGGGTTGACAGACATTGTTCCATCACCGCGTCGACAAAAAACGTTACGCAGCGATACGGCCACGAAAGGACAGCCAGCGCCCTGCCCGCGACCATGGCGTCATGTTCAACCCCGGCCCTGACACAGAGCCAACTTGCTTGAACCCCATGAAAACCTGGATCAACCGCACCCTCATCGGCCTGGCCGCCGCTGGCACCCTGTTGGGCGGCCTGGCCGCCTGGGCCCACAACCACCACGGTTACGGCCACGGCTGGCGCACCCTGAGCGCTGAAGGTGTTCAGCCGCGACGACATCCTGGACAAGCTGCGCGGCCGCTCGGCCGAGGACATCCACTCGCGGGCGGTCGACATCCTGGTCAGCCGGCTGCGCCGCAAGCTGGAGCCGCTGGACTGCATTCACACGCTGCGCAACGCCGGCTACACCTTTGCCGGGGTGCGGGCATGACGGTGTTGCAGCGCTGGCGTGAAACCCACCGCTGCTGCTGGCCATCAGCCACGAATTGCGCAGCCCCTTGACGCGCGCCCGTGTCCACACCGAACTGCTTGACGACACGCCCGAGCGCCGTGCGCTGTTGCGCGACCTGGGCGAGATGCGCGACCTCATCACCACGCTGCTGGAAAGCGAACGCCTGGCCCAGGGTCACCAGGCGCTGCACGCCGAACCCACCGACCTGGCCGCACTGCCGCGTGAGGTGGTGGCGGCGCAGAGCCTGCAAGACCACGGCCCCGGCGTGCCGGCAGATGTGCTGCCGCAACTGGAGCAGGCGTTCTACAGGCCCGACGCTGCACGCACGCGCAGCAGCGGTGGCGTGGGTCTGGGGCTGCACCTGTGCCACCTGGTGGCGCGCGCTCACAGCGGTGAACTGCGGGTGCGGCAGGGACAAGCCACCCCGGGCCTGGACGTGGCCATGGTGTGGCCAGCCATCCACGGTTAAGTGCGCTGGCTGGGCCCACTGCGAACCGCATCGGTCCGGGCTGACGCGCTATCGTCACCACACACCGGCCGAGCAAGGATGTCACGATGTCTGAAGCCCAACTGCGCCACTGGATAGCCCAGGTCCACGCCAAGCAATTGCCGCGCCGCGACTTCTTGCAACAGATGGCGGCGCTGGGTTTGACCCCCGCCATGGCGGCTGTGCTGCTGGGCCGGCCGAACAGCGCCCAAGCCCAGGCGCAGACCCAGGCGCAGAACCCAGCCCAAAGCAGCG
>JAYVSX010000286.1:0-3666 GCA_043774975.1 Rubrivivax sp. | reverse complement strand
GCCGTTCATCTGGACCAAGAGTGCGCGCGACATCTTGCAGAAGGTCATTCGGGCCAACTCGCGCTTAAGTTCCAAACAGAACGGAACACTGCACTAGCTGTTGGCGCCTTAGCCGGGGCGCGCCAGCTCGCCAGCTTCAGCCTGCCCCGGCTGGGGGCTGCCAGAGTGGTATGCTCACGGGCTTTCCTTGCTGCACCCGTCATGTTGACGCATCGGGGCAGCTTCCCCAGCCGACGTCCAATCAGCCTTGTTTTGCAGGGCCTACGCCGCCGGTCATCCACAAGGAGTAAACATGCGTCACTATGAGATCGTTCTGCTGATCCATCCGGATCAAAGCGAACAGGTTCCGGCCATGCTGGAACGCTACAAGACCGTTGTCACCACCGCGGGTGGCAAGGTGCACCGGGTTGAGGACTGGGGGCGGCGTCAGCTGTCCTACATGATCCAGAAACTGGTCAAGGCCCACTACCTGTGCCTGAACATCGAAGTCAGCAACGAAACGCTGGCCGAGATCGAGACGGGTTTCCGCTTCAACGACGCCGTTTTGCGCCACATGACCGTGCGCAAGGACAAGGCCGAAACCACCCCATCGATCATGATGCGGGCGGTCGAGCGCGAGGAAGCCCGCAAGGAGCGCCAGGAGGCCCCGGCCTGAGCCTGACGGTCTGTTGCCCACCGGGGGCGCTGGCATGAACCGCTTGGTTTTGTCGGCCACCTTGATGGAGCGCTCAGCGCCGCGTTACACCCCGGCCGGCTTGACGGCCCTGGACTTGAGCTTGAAGCACGAGTCCGAGGTCACCGAAGACGGCAAACCCCGCAAAGTCTCGATGGAGATGAAAGCGGTGGCGATTGGGGCGATCACGCAAACGCTGATGCCGCTGTCGCTGGGAAGTGTCGGCCTGTACGCAGGCTTCATCACCAGCATGCGCAACGGACGAGGACTGCTGTTCCACATCACGTCGGTTGAGCCTGAGGCCTTGGTGCCAAGCCCAGCCGATTCATCCGGATCGAATTGAACTCAAGTAGGAGCCACCATGCCCCCACCACGTGGTAAAGGTCGTTTTTCCAAAGACAAGCGCCCCAAGCGCAACAACCAGTCGCTGCTGTTTCGACGCAAGCGTTTCTGCCGTTTCACGGTCGCCAAGGTCGAGTCCATCGACTACAAAGAAATCGACACACTGCGCGATTTCATCAGCGAAAACGGCAAGATCACGCCCGCGCGCTTGACCGGTACGCGCGCCTTCTACCAGCGCCAGCTGACCACCGCCATCAAGCGCGCGCGCTTCCTGGCGCTGCTGCCGTACTCTGACCAGCACAAGGTCTAAGGAGCACACGACATGCAAATCATCCTCCTTGAAAAAGTGGGCAAGCTGGGCAACCTGGGCGACGTGGTCAACGTCAAGCCCGGCTACGCCCGCAATTTCCTGATCCCGACCAAGCAGGCGCGCCGCGCCACGCCGGCCGCGATCAAGGAATTTGAAGGCCGCCGCGCTGAACTGGAAAAGGCCGCGCAGGCCAAGCTCGACGCCGCCAAGACGCTGGGCGAGCAACTGGCTGGCAAGACTGTGCGCATCGTGCAAAAAGCCGGTGTCGACGGCCGTTTGTTCGGCTCGGTCACCAACCACGACGTGGCTGAAGCACTGGTCAAGATGGGTCTGCAGGTGCAGAAGATGCAAGTGCGCATGCCCACCGGGCCGCTGAAGACCGTGGGCGAGCACCCGGTCAGCATTGCCCCGCACCACGACGTGGTGGCCGAGGTCACCGTGTTGGTGGTGGCGCAAGCCGACTGACGGGCCTTCCGCTCGTTTCAAAAGGCCGGCTTCTGCCGGCCTTTGTCATGGGGAGCGCCGCTGTGAACAGGGTGCGCACCCGTCATCCACAGGTTTACACACAAGGCATGGGTCATGCCAGTCGGGCATCAGGGCTTACCGCATCCCCTTGGCCCCCCAAACCACTTATGGTTGATTTTCAACCTTCCACGGTCGTGCTTGTTCGCACCCGTTCGGCGACGCGCCGTGGCCACCCGAAAGCCTGCCTTTGAACTCGATTGCTGATCCCCGCGACACCACCAACCAGCGCGACGATGAGGTGGCGCGCCTGCGCGTGCCACCGCATTCGGTCGAAGCTGAACAAAGTGTCTTGGGTGGCTTGCTGCTGGACAACCTGGCCTGGGACCGAGCAGCGGAACAGCTGACCGACAGCGACTTCTACCGCTATGAACACCGGCTGATCTTCAGCGCCATCGCCGGCTTGGTGCAGCACAGCCGGCCGGCCGACGTGATCACGGTGTTTGAGCAACTGCAAGGCCTGGGCAAGGCCGATGACTGCGGGGGGCTGGCCTACCTCAATGCCTTGGCCCAAAGTGTGCCCAGCGCCGCCAACATGCGGCGCTACGCCGAAATCGTTCGCGAGCGCGCCGTGCTGCGCAAACTCATCGCCGCTAGCGACGAAATTGCCACCGCTGCCTTCAACCGCGAAGGCCGGCAGGTGTCGCAGATTCTGGACGAGGCCGAGGGCAAGATCCTCAAAATTGGCGAAGAGGGTTCGCGCCAGAAGCAAGGCTTCCAGGGCATGGACAAACTGGTGGTGGCACTGCTGGACCGGGTCAACGAACTGGCTGAAAACGGCGCCGATGACGTGACCGGCGTGCGCACCGGTTACTACGATCTGGACAGCATGACCGCCGGTCTGCAAAAAGGCGACCTCATCGTTCTGGCAGCGCGCCCGTCCATGGGCAAGACCGCCTTTGCGCTGAACATTGCAGAGCACGTCTGCGTCAAGGAAGAGCTTCCGGTGGTGGTGTTTTCCATGGAAATGGGTGCGTCGCAGCTGGCCTTGCGGATGGTCGGCTCCCTGGGCCGCATCAACCAGCAACACCTGCGCACCGGCAAGCTGGCCGACGACGAATGGGGGCGCTTGGCCGAGGCCGTTGAAAAACTTGGCCAGGTCAACATGTTCATCGACGAAACGGCGGGCTTGACCGCCGCCGAGCTGCGTGCCCGTGCTCGCCGCATGGCGCGCCAGTTTGGCGGCACCTTGGGCCTGATCGTGGTGGACTACCTGCAGCTGATGAGCGGCAGCGGTGGCAGCGACGAAAACCGCGCCACCGAGTTGGGAGAAATTTCGCGTGGACTCAAGGCCTTGGCCAAGGAGCTGCAGTGCCCGGTGCTCGCGCTGTCGCAGCTCAACCGCAGTGTCGAAGCGCGCCCCGACAAGCGCCCGATGATGAGCGACCTGCGGGAGTCGGGTGCCATCGAACAGGACGCCGACATCATCATGTTCATCTACCGCGACGACTACTACACCAAGGACGCCAGCAAGGAACCCGGCGTGGCCGAGATCGTCGTCGCCAAGCAGCGCAATGGCCCCGTGGGCACCGTGAAGCTGGCCTTCCTGAAGCCGCTGACCAAGTTTGACAACCTGGCGCCAGGTACCAGTTCGGGCGAGTACTAGTCTTACTGTGTTAGAGAATTTAAGGCATTATGCGCACTTCTTCAAGCAAGAGGTGAACCTTGATGGAAGAGCTTCGGGAGTTTGATCGGTACATGGCGCATTTGAGTGAGGGCTTGGGTCACGCGGACCGGCACGCCGGGCTGCGTGGGTAGGTTGCGTGGGTACTGCACGGGCCTGATGTCCCCGCTCAAGCGCAAGAGCGTGGAGCCGATG
>JAYVSX010000285.1:0-10736 GCA_043774975.1 Rubrivivax sp. | reverse complement strand
AGGTACATGCGCTGGATCTGGAAAACGGGGGTCTCGTCGGCCATGGTGTGTCTCTAAGTAGAAGAAAGCCCGCCGCCTTTGGGGCGTCGGGCCGCAAGTGAACATTATCCGTCAGCACCACCAGGGGCCACCTTCTGAGTGGTTGGCCCGCTGCGCGTCAACTCACAGAACTTGGTGGACCGCGCCCGCCCATGCTGACGCCGAAGCAACAGCTGCCCAGGTAACCGAGCCTTCAGCGCCCCAACATGGACATCAATCCACCATGCTGGTCCAGCGCCACCAGATCGTCACAGCCGCCCACATGGGTCTCGCCAATGAAGATTTGAGGCACGGTTCGGCGGCCGGTCAAAGCCATCATGTGATCACGCTGGACCGGATCGAGGTCAATCCGGATCTCTTCAATCTGCTCCACGCCACGCTGCTTCAGCAAGGCCTTCGCGCGCACGCAGTACGGGCACACCAAGGTGGTGAACATCTTCACGGCGGTCATGCAAAACCCTTGAAATGGCTGGAAGAGCAGATTCTGACCGGTGGCTCAAGAACACGCTGGTCGGGGGCATTGCCAACCGCCGCCGCCAAGCACAGGCAAATGCAGGCAGACCCTGGCAGATTCAGGCAGATGCAGCAGTTCAGGCCTTCTCCGCGACCTTCGAAATGGGCAGCTGAGCTTCGCGCCAGGCGGCTGTGCCGCCCGTGATGGCCACGGCCTTTTCGTGCCCGGCCTTGCGCAGCAAGTCCGCCGCCCTCCCCGCCCGTGCGCCCGTGGGGCACAACAACAGCAGTGGCAAGGCCTTGTTGGTGGGCAAATCCTTGGAGCCTTCCAGCTGAGCCAGGGGGATGTTGCGCGCACCCGAAGCGTGACCCCCAGCGTACTCGGCGGCATCGCTCACATCAATGAGCAAACCCTTTTCACGGTTGATCTGGCGCACCGCTTCGGCTGTTCCCACGGCCCCTGCGCCGCCAGCGCGCTTGCGCAAAACCGGCCAGATCAGCAGTCCACCGGAAACCAAGGCCACCAGGATGAGGTACCAGTTGTCAACGAAGAATTTCAATGGGGCCGCCCGAATCTGCAAAACCGCGAATTATAGATTCGGCCTTCCGCACCAGCGGCCCTGGGAGCACGCGGGTCAAATCGGTGCGCTGCCCTGCGGGCTCAGCCCAGCGCCTGCATCGCCGCCGCCAGCAAAGGCACCACCGTGATCACGTTGGTTGGGTGCGGCACACAATCGCTGCTCCAGATGTTTCGAACACCGGCGGCACGCACCTGATCCAGCGCGTCGCCGACAAAGAGCGCATGCGTCACCACCACGTCCACCGTGGCGGCGCCTTGCGCCAGCGCGGCTTGCGCTGCAACCGCCAAGGTTCGGCCGGTGCTGGCCACGTCGTCCATCAGCACCACCGCGCGGCCGCGCACGTTGCGATCGGGCAGCGCCACTTCCACTTCGTGGTCACCGCGGCGCTGTTTGATGCAGACCGCGTGGTCCAGGCCGTGGGCCTGCGCCGCCACCTTGACCCACTGCGCCGCTTCTTCGTCGGGCGCCATCAGCAATGCATGGGGCACCTGCCGGGCCACGTGGGCGCCCAGCAAGACGGCCGCCGTAAGGGCCACACCGCGCCGCCCGGGCACCACTTCATTCAGGGTCGCCACTCGGTGCAGGTGGGGGTCAACCGTGAGCACCGCGTCAAAGGCGTCGGCCAACAAGCGACCAATGTGGCGCTGACTGACCACCTCGCCTAGCGTGAAGGCCATGTCCTGGCGCATGTAGGCCAGATAGGGGCTGACCAAGGTCAGGCGCTGCGCGCCAAGCTCGCGCGCGCCAGCGGCAGCCAGCAGTAGCGTCGTCAGTTTGCCGTTGGGCTGCTGCAGTCCACGCAGCACGGCCGTGTGCGGCGGCACGACGGAGGGCAGGCGCAGGCGCGTCTCACCGTCAGGAAAAGCGTGCACGTCGATCAGGGCCATGGGCCACCCCAGCGCTTCTGCCAGATCCTGACCCAAGGTGACTTCGTCGCTAAACACCAGCAGCATGCTCATCGACCGACTCTAGCGCCTGGGGGACGCCTTGGACAGCAGGCTTGCTCGCGTCAACCAGCACATCTGCCAGTGGCCGGGCTCACGCCGGCAGCTCTTGCTGGATCAGGTTTCGCAGATGTTCGGCCAGAGCCCGCCGCTCGGTGTGTTGGGTCGCCACCGGCAGCAACAGGCTCACCTGGACCGACAAACCGCGAGCGCAGGCGATGCGCCAAATGCTTTGCAACAAGGTCGTTTCACCTACGTAGGTGACCTCATGGCTGAAGGACGACAGCTCATTGAAAAAACGCAGCACGACCGGCTGAACCGGCGTGCCGGTGGCCACCGCTGCCTGCAGCAGGTTGGCATGGAAAGGCAGCAGCTGCGCGCCCAGACCGGTGGTGCCTTCCGGAAAGACGGCAACGGTCTGGCCGGCCTGCAGCGACTCCGCCATCACGTGCAGCACCCGCACCGCGTCGCGCTTGCGTTCGCGTTCGATGAACAAGGTACCCGCGTGGCGGATCAGCCAACCCAGCAGCGGCCACTGCAAGACATCGGCCTTGGACACAAAACGGGCGTGCGGTGCCGCAGCGTGGATGGCGGCAATGTCCAGCCATGACACGTGGTTGGCCACGATCAAGGCACCGCCCGGTCGGGGCCGTCCGCTGACCTGCAAGCTGAGCCCCATCACCCGCAACAGCCCGGCCGACCACCAACGAATGCGTTCGTGGCGGCCGGCTTCATCCAGCGCCGCAAAACGTGTCATGACCAGCATGCCGTGCAGCACATGGGCACAGGCGCGCAGCAGGCGCCAGGCCCCCACCAGCGAGCGCACAAGAGAGCGCACCGGCGAGCGCATCAGCCGCGCGCCTTCGCAGTCAGGTCCGCCGCTTCATAGGCCATCACACCGGCCACCAAGGTGGCGCTGACGCGGCCGGGCAGCGCCATGCCGGTGCTGGCAAAGGCAAACGGCGTGTGTTTGCCCTGGCTGGTCAAGCGGCCCGGCTCCACGCCCCAAGTGGCCTGCGGATCAAAGATGCAAATGTCGGCCACGCCGCCCTCGACCAAGCGCCCCGCGCTGCTGGCCAACGAGCCCAAGGATTCGGACAACACCCGCACCGGGCCGCGTGTCACCCGCTCCAACGTCTGGGTCAGTGGCAGGCCACTGTCCTCGCCCCAGCGCAGCGCCAGGCTGAGCAGCAGTTCCAGCCCCGTGGCGCCGGGCTCGGCCTCGCCGAATGGCAGGTTCTTCATGTCGTCGGCCACCGGGTTGTGGTCCGAGACCAGCGCGTCGATGGTGCCGTCGGCCAAGCCCGCACGCAAGGCGTCGCGGTCGGCACCTTGGCGCAAAGGTGGTGTGAGGCGCATGTCGGCGTTGAAGTAGCCGATGTCAACATCGGTCAGGTGCAGCGAATTGATGCTGACGTCGGCCGTTACCGGCAAGCCCTCGAGCTTGGCCGCGCGCAGCAGCGCCACACCCGCAGCGGTGGACAAGCGGCACAGGTGCACCCGGGCCCGGGTCACCCGCACCAGCTCAAACAAGGTGTGCAGGGCAATGGTTTCGGCAATGGCTGGCACGCCCGACAGACCCAGGCGTGTGGCCATCGCGCCCTGGGCCGCCACGCCGTTGCCCAGGTAGGCGTCTTGCGGGCGCAGCCACACGGCAAAACCATGCGTGGCGGCGTACTGCAAGGCACGTTGCATGACCAGGGTGTCGGCGATGGCCACGTCGGCTTGCGAAAAACCCACACAGCCGGCCTCGGTGAGTTGGACCATCTCGGTCAAGGTCTGACCTTCGAGCTTGCGCGTCAGGGCGCCCAAGGGAAACAAGCGACAGCGCGACAACTTGCGGGCGCGGAACTTGAGCATTTCCACCAGGCCGGGTTCGTCCAGCACCGGGTCGGTGTCGGGCAGGCAGACCAGGCTGGTCACACCGCCGGCCGCCGCCGCCGCCAGCTCGCTCTCGAGCATGCCTTCGTGTTCTTGGCCGGGCTCACGCAGACGGGCGGCCAAATCAACCAACCCTGGCGCCACCACTTGGCCGCTGGCGTCAATGACCCGGTCGGCGACAAAGTCACCAGCGCTGCCGATGCTGACGATGCGGCCCGAGGCGATGGCCACATCGGTGACCTCATCGCGGCCCGAAGTGGGGTCGATCACACGCCCCTGGCGGATGAGGATCTTCATGCCTGGTTCCCCGCAATCGTGCTCATCACGGCCATCCGTACCGCAATGCCAAAGGTGACCTGCGGCAGGATCACGCTGTGGCTGCCGTCGGCCACCGCAGAGTCGATCTCCACGCCGCGGTTGATGGGCCCGGGATGCATGACGATGCAATCGGGTTTGGCCAGTGCCAGCTTTTCCGGCGTCAGCCCATAACTCTTGAAGAACTCGCCTGCGCTGGGCAGCATGGCGCCGCTCATGCGTTCGTTTTGCAGGCGCAGCATGATGATCACGTCAGCGTCCTTGATGCCTTCAGCCATGTTGTGGCAGACCCGCACGCCCATGCCCGCCAGGTCACCCGGCACCAGCGTTTTGGGGCCGACGGCGCGAATTTCGGGCACGCCCAGCGTGGTCAGCGCGTGGATGTCCGAGCGCGCCACCCGTGAATGCACGATGTCGCCCACGATGGCCACGGTCAGCTGCGTGAAGTCCTTCTTGAAATGGCGGATGGTGTACATGTCCAGCAGCCCCTGCGTGGGGTGGGCATGCCGCCCGTCACCGGCGTTGACCACGTGCACATGGGGCGCCACATGCTGGGCGATCAGGTAGGGCGCACCACTTTCGGCGTGGCGCACGATGAACATGTCGGCGTGCATGGCCGACAGGTTGGAGATGGTGTCGAGCAGGCTTTCTCCCTTGGCCGTGCTGCTGCGCGCGATGTCCAGGTTGATCACGTCGGCCGACAGGCGCTTGGCGGCGATCTCAAACGTGGTGCGGGTGCGCGTGCTGTTCTCGAAGAACAGGTTGAACACACTCTTGCCGCGCAGCAAGGGCACCTTTTTCACCTCGCGGTCGTTGACGCTGAGGAAGGTGCCGGCGGTGTCGAGGATCTGCGTCAGCACGGCCTTGGGCAGGCCTTCGATGGACAACAGGTGGATCAGCTCGCCGTTGCGGTTGAGCTGGGGGTTGCGGCGCATCAACATGCGACCTCGCGCACGGTGAAGGAAAACCCGCCGTCAGGGGCTTTGGCCATGGTCAGTTTCTGGTGCGAAGGCAAGACGATCTTGGCCGCCGCAAAGGCCGCCGCCACCGGCAGTTCGCGCCCGCCACGGTCGACCAACACCGCCAAGGTCACGCTGGCCGGGCGGCCAAAGTCAAACAGTTCATTGACCACGGCGCGGATGGTGCGGCCGGTGTAGAGAACGTCATCGATCAGCAGCACATGCCGTCCGTCGATGGAAAACGGCAGGTGGGTGGGGTCGGTGCCGCTGGCCAGGCCACGGGCTGAAAAATCGTCGCGGTGCAGCGTGCTGCTGATGACGCCGTGCGCGCCGGGCAGCCCCAGGTCGGCTTGCAGGCGCTCGGCCAGCCAGGCGCCGCCGCTCCAGATGCCGACCAAGGCGCTGTCAGGCCTGAGCAGGCTGCGCACGCCTTGGCGCAGTTCGGCATAAAGGGACTCGGCGTCAAGCTGCAGCATCGGTGTCGCTCATGGGTGTCGCTCTTGGGTGGTGGTCTGTGGCTTGCCTGGCGCCAGGCCCTAGGGCGACAGACGGTGCAGGTCGTCGGCCTGGGGCGCACTTTGAAGTTGGCGGAAAAACTGGTCCAGGATGATGGCCGCTGCGCCAGCATCGGCGTCGGCCGCGCCCTGAGACAAGGCCTCGGTGGTGGTGTAGCGCTCGTCTACCTCGTGCACGGGCAACTTGAAACGCCCCTGCAACTGGCGGCCAAAGCGGCGCGCACGCTGGGTGTTGTCGTGGGCCGCACCATCGGGGTGGAAAGGCACACCCACCACCAGAGCGGCCGGTTGCCACTCTTGAATCAGCGACTGCAGCGCGTCAAAACGGGCCTCGCCTTCAGCCGCAACCGTCTTCAAGGGCGTGGCTTGGCCCAGCAGCGTGTTGCCCACGGCAACGCCCACCCGCCGGGAGCCAAAGTCAAAGCACAAATAGGTCTGGGCCAACACGGTGGTCAGCCGCGCGGGCGGCCAGAGGGGTCAGCGGCATGGGCCTGCTGCAGGGCTCAAGCACAGCGGTGAGACACATCGGTCGGACATCGGTCAGCCAGAGCGGCAGGCACAGCGCTCAGGCATGCCCAGCCTCCTGGGACAGCATGCGCGGGTCAAAGCCCAACAGGCCCATGGCGCGGTCGTAGCGCTTTTCAATCGGCGTGTCAAAAATGACTGCCGGGTCGGCGTCCACCGTCAGCCAGCCATTGCGCCCCAGTTCGTCTTCCAACTGGCCGGCTTGCCAGCCGCTGTAGCCCAGCGTGATCAGCACCCTGGCGGGCCCGCTGCCATCGGCCAAGGCTTCAAGCACGTCCTTGCTGGTGGTCATGTCCAGGCCGCCCGGCACCGACATGGTGGAGTTGTAGGGCGTGGCGCCCGGCTGCCGTTTTTCGTGCAACACAAAGCCGCGTTCGGTCTGCACCGGGCCGCCAAAGTAGACCGGCTGTTCACCCAGTTCATGGCGGTCCAGCTTGAGTTCGATCTTTTCGAACAGGCCCTTGACCTTGATGTCGATGGGCTTGTTGATGACCAGGCCCAGCGCACCGTTCTGGTTGTGCTCACACAAATAAACCACCGAGCCCTCAAACGCCTGATCGGCCATGCCGGGCATGGCAATCAAGAACTGGTTGGTGAGGTCGATGCGGGAAGTAGAGCCCATGTCATTGATTCTAGGCGTGCGGCACACTTCAGCGCATGCACACGGAACCAACCGCTTCGATGAACCGCGCTCTGGTCTGGATGAGGCGAGACCTGCGCGTGCAGGACCACGCCGCGCTTTACCACGCACTGCGCGCCGCCCGCCAGGTGTGGTGCGTCTTTGTCTTTGACCGCGACATCCTTGACCCCTTGATTCAGCTGGGCCAGCGCGCCGACCGGCGGGTGGAGTTCATCCGCGACAGCCTGCTGGGCGTGGACGCCGAGTTGCAGGCGCTGGCGGCGTCACATGGCGCCGAAGGTGTCAGGCTGTTGGTGCGACACGGCTGGGCGCACACCGAGATTCCCGCACTGGCGACCGAGCTTTCGGTTCAGGCGGTCTTTGCGAACCACGACGACGAGCCCGCGTCCTTGGCACGCGACGCCCGCGTGCGCGGACAGCTGGCGAACCTGGGCGTGGCCCTGCACACCAGCAAGGACCACGTGGTGTTTGAGCGCGGCGAGGTATTGACGCAGTCCAGCACCCCTTTCTCGGTTTTCACGCCCTACAAAAACGCCTGGCTCAAGCAGTGCACGCCCTTTCACCTGAAGTCCTACCCGGTGGCGCGCCACGCCGCAGCGTTGGCGGCACCCTTGAAACCCGAGCCGCCCGTGCCAACGCTGGAAGACCTGGGCTTTGCGCGTACCAACCTGCACACCTTGCGTTTGCCCACCGGGCCAGCCGGCGCACAAGAGCTGCTGGACGACTTTCTGGAACGCATCGACCACTACCACGAGACCCGCGACCACCCGGCCATCAAGGGCCCCAGTTACCTGAGCACGCACCTGCGCTTTGGCACCATTTCCGTCCGCCAGCTGGCCCGCCTGGCGCACCAGCGCCGCGAAGGCGGCTCGCGCGGTGCCGAGGTCTGGTTGTCAGAACTGATCTGGCGCGACTTTTACCACCAGGTATTGCACCACCACCCGCGGGTGGTGGGCGGCGCGTTCAAGCCCGAATACGACCGCATCAAGTGGGAACACGGCAAGGCCGCCGAGCGCTTGTTCCAAGCCTGGTGCCAAGGTCAAACCGGCTACCCGCTGGTCGACGCGGCGATGCACCAGCTCAACCAGACCGGCTACATGCACAACCGGCTGCGCATGGTGGTGGCCAGCTTCCTGACCAAGGACCTGGGCTTGGACTGGCGCCGTGGCGAGGCCTACTTTGCACAACACCTGAACGACTTTGACCTGGCCGCCAACAACGGCGGCTGGCAATGGGCCGCCAGCAGCGGCTGCGATGCACAACCCTACTTCCGCATCTTCAATCCGGTCAGCCAGAGTGAGCGGTTTGACGCGCAGGGCCGGTTCATTCGCCGCTACCTGCCAGCCCTGGCGGGCCTGCCAGACAAGCTGATCCATGCACCCTGGCTGGCCCGTCCGCTGGACCTGGCTGCCGCCGGTGTCACCATCGGCGGCAACTACCCTCAACCGGTGGTTCAGCACGACGAAGCTCGCCAGTTGACCCTGCAGCGCTATGCGGTGGTCAAGGCCGCTGCGGTCAAGACCCAGCGTTGACGTCGGGGCGGCGGCCCCGGGCTCACTGCGAGGCGCGGTAAACCGCGCCAGGATGGCAGCGTGGCGTTGTGGCCACCGCTGCCGGCGCGGTCGGTGAACATGCTGTGCGAGCCGCCAGTGCGAACGCTCCGCGCAACCACTGCCGGCGCTGAAGGTTCATGCCTGCGACCCTTCAGCGCCGCCGGCGGTGACGTCAACTGTTTTGGGCTTGCGCCGAAGCAGCCGTTGCAGCCCTTGGATCATGTCGTCCACATAGGTGAACAGCACCGGGATCACCAACAGGCTGAGAAAGGTTGACGTGATCAAGCCGCCAATGACCACGATCGCCATCGGCGCGCGGAAGCTGGGGTCGGTGCCCCAGCCCATGGCGATGGGCATCATGCCTGCGGCCATCGCGACGGTGGTCATGATGATCGGGCGGGCGCGCTTGTGGCAGGCGTCCAGCACGGCGTCCCAGCGCGCCAGGCCGTGGTCACGGCGGGCGATGATCACGTAGTCGACCAGCAGAATGCTGTTCTTGGTGGCGATGCCCATCAGCATGATCAAGCCGATCATGCTGGGCATGCTGAGGGCGGTGTGGGTGACAAACAGCGCCAAGAAAGCACCGGGTATCGACAGCACCAGCGCGCCCAGGATGGTGGCCGGCTGCACAAAGTCCTTGAACAGCAGCACCAGCACGATGTAGATGCACAGCACACCCGTTAGCATCGCCAAACCGAAGCTGGCAAACAGCTCGCCCATGGCTTCGGCATCACCCACCTCGGTCTGGATCACACCGGCTGGCAGGCTCTTCAAGCTGGGCAGCGCCAAGGCTGCGTTTTTCACGTCACCCAGCGCTTGTTGGTTGAGTTCGATCTCGAAGTTGACGTTGCGCTGCCGGTTGTAGCGGTCAATCGCCGCCGGCCCGCTGTCGATGGAGAGGGTGGCCACATTGCCCAGCATCACCGGGCCGTGTTTGCCCGGCACTGGCAGGCGCGCCAGCAGTTCCAGGTCGGTGCGTGCCTGGGCTGGCAGGCGCACCACGATCGGAATCTGCCGCTGGCTGAGGTTCAGCTTGGGCAGGCTTTGCTCGTAGTCGCCCGCGGTGGCAATGCGCAAGGTGTCGGCAATGGCCGCCGATGTGACGCCCAGATCGGCGGCCTTGGCGGCGTCGGGGCGAACAATCAGCTCCGGGCGAACCAGGCTGGAACTGGAGGTCACCGCACCGATGCCTGGGATGCCGCGCAATTCTCTTTCCACCACGGCGGCGTGTGCGGCCAGCGTGGCACCGTCTTCACCGGCCAGCACCAGCACGTATTTTTCGGCACTGGCACCGAAGCCAACCTTGACCCGTGCGCCCGGCAACACCGACAAGGTGTCGCGCAACTGGGTCTCAATGGCCTGTTTGCTCAGGCCCGGGCGGTCGGCGCGCGGGGTCATGTTGATGGTCAGCGTGGCCTTGGTCACTTCGGGCAGGCCACCGCCTGGCGTGAAGGTGTCTGCGCCGGTGCTGCCAGCGCCCACTGCGGTGTAGACCAGCTTCACGTGCGGGTTCTTTTGCACCAGCACACGGGCCTGCTCGGCCGCTTCAAAGGTCTGCTGGTAGGTGCTGCCCGGCGGCAGCGTCACGGTCACCTGGGTTTGGCTCAGGTCATCGGGCGGCAAGAAGCCGGTGGGCAGATAAGGCACCAAGGCAAAGGAGCCGACAAAAAACACCGCGGTGGCCAACAAGGTCAGCTTGCGATGCTTCAGGCACCAGCCAGCCCACGAGAGATAGGGCTTCATCCAGGCCGGCTCGACGTAGTCCTTGCGCGGCGGCTTCAGGATGTAGGCCGCCATCATCGGCGTGAGCATGCGCGCCACCACCAGGCTGAAGAAAACCGCGATGGCCGCTGTCCAGCCAAACTGCACAAAGAACTTGCCTGGCACACCGGCCATGAAGGCGGTGGGCAAGAAGACTGCGATCAGGGTGAAGGTGGTGGCGATCACCGCCAGGCCAATCTCGTCGGCCGCTTCCATCGCCGCTTCATAGGGCGTCTTGCCCATGCGCAGGTGGCGCATGATGTTTTCGATCTCGACGATGGCGTCGTCAACCAGGATGCCCACCACCAGCGACATGCTCAGCAGCGTCACCACGTTGAGGGTGAAGCCAAACATGTAGTACATCACCGCGAAGGCGGGCACGATCGACAAAGGCAGGGCCGTGGCCGCCACCAAGGTGGCTCGCCAGTCGCGCAAGAACAGCCAAACCACCAACACGGCCAGCAGCGCGCCTTCAATCAGCAGCAGCATGCTGCCGTTGTAGTTCTCGACCACCGGGTCGACAAAGTTGAAGGCCTCGGTCACCGTCACGTCAGGGTGCTCGCTGCGCAG
>JAYVSX010000284.1:0-9032 GCA_043774975.1 Rubrivivax sp. | reverse complement strand
CCAGCGCCCGCGCGGCCGCGGGCGTGCGGGCACATCAAACTGCATGTCGCAGCACTGGGAGCGAGCCTCATGATCGTCACCGGCAAAAGCCAACGCTGGCGCGTTTGGGCGGCCCACCTGGGCTTGTGGGTGCTGCTGGCCTTCACACTGTTTCCGCTGCTGGCCGTCATCAGCATCAGCCTGCGGCCGGGCAACTTCGCCACCGGCAGTTTGATCCCAACCACCATCAGCTTCGAACACTGGCAGCTGGCGCTGGGCATCCCCGTCACGCAGCCGGACGGCAGCCTGGTGCAGCCGCCGTTTCCGGTGCTGCTGTGGCTGTGGAACAGCATCAAGATCGCCACCATCAGCGCACTGCTCATCGTGGCCATCAGCACCACGGCGGCCTACGCCTTTGCGCGCATGAAGTTCGCCAGGAAGCAACTTATCTTGAACAGCATGCTGCTGCTGCAGATGTTTCCGGTGGCGGTGGCGCTGGTGGCCATCTACGCCATCTTCGAAGGCATCGGCCAGAGCCTGCCATGGCTCGGCATCGAAACCCATGCCGGGCTCATCGTGGCCTACCTGGGCGGTGTGGCCATGCATATCTGGACCATCAAGGGCTACTTCGAGACCATCCCGCAAGAGATCGAAGAAAGCGCCAAGGTCGACGGTGCCACGCACTGGCAGGCCTTTCGCTTTGTGCTGCTGCCGATGGCGGTACCCATCTTGATGGTGGTGTTCGTGCTGGCCTTCATCGGCACCATCATCGAGTACCCGGTGGCCAGCATCCTGCTGCGCGAAGAACCCAACCTCACGCTGGCGGTGGGCAGCAAGTTCTACCTCTACGAACAGAAGTACCTGTGGGGCGACTTCGCGGCTGCGGCCGTGTTGAGCGGCTTGCCCATCACGCTGGTGTTCCTGCTGGCGCAGAAGTGGATCGTCTCGGGGCTGACCTCGGGCGGCGTCAAGGGCTGATCACCTTGCGCGCCTTTGTCCTCGGTGCGGCTTTGTTGGTTGTGGGCTGCGCACCTGTTTTTGCGCAGACAGGGAACTGCAAGCCCGACCCACTGGCCGGCCGCGCCCTTTACCTGCGCGGCAGTTTCAACGGCTGGAGTGCACCCGACACACAACGCTTCACCTGGGTCTGCAACCGTTGGGAGCTGGTCACCCGCATTCAAGGCGAGCACCGCTTCAAAGTGGCTGACGAAGGCTGGAGCGCCGACGCCGACTTTGGCTCTGCCGACGGCTTACGGTTGCTGGCGCGTGGGCCCGACATCCAGCGCCGTTTTGCCGGCGCTCAACGCATCACCATCAGCATGACCGACGCCACACCTGAACTGCGTTTTGACACCTGCCCGGCCGAAGGTGCGCCGCCCTTGGCTGGCACCACGCTCTTTTTGCGCGGCACGCCCAACAACTGGGCGTCGCTGGACGACTACGCCTTCCAGTACAGCTGCGACGCCTACTACCTCAACGTCAAGCTGCAGGGCCGTCACGAATTCAAGATTGCAGATGCTTCCTGGAACGAGGGCAGCAGCATCGGTGCCGATGGCAACAACGTGGCGCTGGGCGGCGCCAACATCGTGCACACCTTCAGCGGCGAACACACGCTGCGCCTGGCCTGGGCTGGCAACCGCCCGCAGCTGGACATCGGCCCCAAGACCTTTGCCGACCCACGCGCCGCACCGGTTGAAAACCCGCTGGCGCTGAGCCTGCGTTTTGACTCGCGGCAGCTGCAGCACAAACAGCCCTTTGGCGCGGTGCCTGCGGGCACTGCGATGGACTTTGTTCTCACCGCGGCGCCGGGTGTCACGCGCGTTGACCTGGTGGTGGAACAGCGCCGCATGGAAGGCAACCAGGAAGTGCTGGACTACCAGCCGCTGGCCCGCGTGCCGATGGTGAAGTCGACCCACGCTGGCGTGGACCGCTGGACTGCGCAGCATCGATTCAAGGACGTTGCGGTCTACGGCTATTGGTTTGAAGCGCAGATCGAAGGCAAGCTGTATGCCTATCAAAACAACCGCGAACCCTTGTACTGGACGCGTGAAAAAGGCACCGGCGGGCTGGGCGCGGTGGGCGAACGCCCGCTCAACACCGGGCCCATCCGGCGCTTTCGGCAAACCGTTTTTTCACCCACGTTGAAGGTGCCCGATTGGGCGGCCGACATCGTCTACTACTACATCTTTCCAGACCGTTTTCGCAATGGCGACAAGCGCAACGACCCGCAACCCGGCACGGCACGCTTCCACAACCACACGGTCGAGATGCATGCCAAGTGGACCGACCGCCCTTGGCTGCCCCAAAGCGGTGACGGCAGCGACGAACACTTCAACAACGACTTCTTTGGCGGCGACCTGGCCGGCATCATCGACAAGTTGGACTACATCAAGGAGCTGGGCGCCAACACGATTTATCTGACGCCGGTGTTTCGCGCTGCCAGCAACCACAAGTACGACACCGCCGACTACAAAAACATCGACCCGGGCTTTGGCAGCAACGCCGACTTCCAGCGCCTGACCCGCGAAGCCGCCCAACGCGGGATCCGCGTCATTCCCGATGCCAGTCTCAACCACACGGGTTCGGACTCCATCTACTTTGACCGCTATGGCAACCACGGCGGCCAGGGCGCGTTTGCCAACAACCGCATCAAGGCCGACTCCCCTTACGCCAGTTGGTACACCTTCAACCCATCCGCCGCCAGCCCCGACAAGCAATACAGAGGCTGGGTCGGCGTGACCGACCTGCCCGAACTCGACAAGTCCAGCCCCGCCTGGCGCGACTTTGCTTTCCGCAAGCCCGACTCCGTCACCAAGCTCTGGCTCGACCGCGGTGCCAGCGGCTGGCGCATGGACGTCGCACCCTGGGTGCCAGACGACTTCTGGCGCGAATGGCGCAGCCACCTCAAGGCCCACCAGCCCGACGCGCTGACCGTGGCTGAAACCTGGTTCGACGCGTCCAAGTACTTCCTGGGCGACATGTTTGACAGCACCATGAATTACATCTTCCGCAACACGGTGCAGGACTACGCAGCGGGCGGCAACGCAAGCGTGCTGGTGCGGCAACTCGAGCACCTGCGAGAGGCTTACCCCGCCGCTGCGCACCAGGCGTTGATGAACCTGCTGTCCAGCCACGACCAGGCGCGTGCGCTGCATGTATTGGGCTGGCATGACGACACGCAAGACCCGGCGCTGGTGGCGTTGGCCAAACAACGCCTGCTGCTGGCGGTGTTCTTTCAGATGATCTACCCCGGCGCGCCCACCGTTTACTACGGTGACGAAGTGGGCGTGACGGGCGGTGACGACCCGATGAACCGCGCGCCTTACCCCTGGGCCGATGAAGGCGGCGAGCCTGACTTGAAGCTGCTGGCCGCTTTCAAGCAATTGATCAAGATGCGCCACGACCACCCGGTGCTGCGCCGCGGCAGCCTGCAAGCGCCGCTGTTCGCCGATGAGCACGTTCTGGTGCTGGCGCGCCGTCTGGGCGACACCTGGGCCATCACCGCCACCAACAACGATCGCAAGGCCCGCCAGGTGACCTTGGCCTTGCCCGCGGGCATGACGGTGGGTGAACTGCAAGACGCCTTGGGCGGCTCTGCCGTGGTGGTCACCGACCAGGGGCTGAGCTTTGAGGTGCCTGCCTTGTTTGGCCGGGTGTTGGTGCGCCAATAGGCGCCTGTGGGCGACCACTGACGTCAACTGGCGCAAACAGGACGGCTGTGTCTTGCGGCCCGCTCAGCCGGCCGGTACGGCCGTGGCGTGGTGATCGCTGGACGTCGATCGAGGGGGCCGCCCGTTGGGCGGTCTACCCGATCTCGTCCACCACTTCCCTGAGCCAGTGCCCGCGCCTTGACGGCGTCTCTTTTCTTGAAAACTTCGGCTTCCGGTACCGCGTCAACCCATGGTGTGAAGGAAGGCCACCACCCCGCCCAGCAGCGCCACCAGCACCGGCACGGCGCACAGCGCGGTGCTGCTCAGCGAGCCGAAGCGCGACGATTCGCGGGTTGCAGGTGGCGCGAAGGCAGATTCTTGAAACAGATCTTCGGCAAACGCTTCACTGCGCCAGATGTCCTGGGGTGCGATGCTGTTCATGGTTGAGACCTTGGGTGGGGTGATGGCTGTGCTGCGGTATGGGCTGTACTGTGCGCACTTCAGGTATCGCTGCGGTTTCCTGGTGGCAGTCCATGTGTTTGCTTTGTTGGGCTGCGCGCTGCCCGCCGAAACATTTGCAACGCAGCGGCCGCCCGGTTGATGCAACAGCGATACGCCCGTATCCCACCATTGGGGGATGAACGCTGCCTTCTTTCCCACCCCGCTTTGGCTTGCAGCCAGCCGATATGATTCAGAAGACCGTGCCCCGCTGCCCATACCGCCTGCCGTGACCACCACCGCCACCGCCCCAACGCTGCTGGTGGTTGACGACGAACCCGAACTTCGGGGGCTGCTGGCCGAATACTTCGGCCGCCACGGTTTTGCGGTGCAAACCGCCCAAGACGCCGCGCAAGCGCGCGAGTGCGTGGCCAGCCGCCAACCCGACCTGGCGGTGCTCGACATCAACATGCCCGGTGAAAACGGCCTGTCCCTGGCACGCTGGTTGCGAGCGGCGCACCCCCAAGTGGCCATCGTCATGCTGACCACCGCCAGCGAGTCGGTCGACCGCATCGTGGGCCTGGAGCTGGGCGCGGACGACTACGTCAGCAAGCCTTATGAGCTGCGTGAACTGCTGGCCCGGGTGAGGGCCGTGCTGCGGCGCTCGCAACTGACGGCTGCAGCCCAGTCCAGCACGCCGACGGCTGCTGGGGTTGGCGCTGCTGGGGTTGGTGCAGCTGGCGGAGTCGCGCCGGAATCTGGTGCAACCACCCGCCAAGTCCGCTTTGGCGAACGGGTGCTGGACCTGGACCAGCGTCGTTTACTGGCCTGCGACGGCAGCGAGATCGAAATCACCGCCGCCGAATACGACTTGCTGGCCCTTTTTGCGCGCCACCCCAATCGCCCGCTGAACCGCGACCAAATCATGGAACAGGCCCACAACCGGGGCTGGGACGTGTTTGACCGTTCGATCGACCTGCGGGTGATGCGTCTGCGCCGGAAGATTGAAACCAACCCTGACAAGCCCGAGGTGCTGAAGACCGTGCGCAACGTGGGTTATGTCTACGTGCCACCACACTGACACTGGGGCATGAGCACGCCGGGCCGTCCCAAGGGCGAATACCGAAGTGCGCAGCGGACTGCACATCGCCCGGCCGCTGGCACACCGGCGGGCACCCTCAGCAACGCGCGCCGCTTTGTCTGGTGGCTGGTGGTGCCGGTGATGGCGCTGTTGGCCGTGCTGACTTTGCTGCAGTACCGGCATCGGATCGCCGACGCCGAACGCGATCTGCAGCGCCAGGCCAATGAACATGCGCAAGAGCTGGCCGCCATCGCCAGCCCGGCCATGGCCCATGTGCACGACCTGCGCAAGGCCCTCGAAGCGCGCTGGAACGACCCGCCCGATGGGGGCTCCGAGCTGCGGGCCGCCTTGTCCGAACGCCGTGCGGCAGGCGTGCCCGACGGTTGGTCGCTGGACCAGGCTCCGCTGCCCGCACGCAGCCGCTTTGGTCAGTTCTGGTGGGCGCCGGAAGATGGCCGCCAGCCCGACCCCGTGTGGCTGCGCCGGGCGCAAATGTTTCTGGAGGCCGCGCGCCCGGTCCACCAGCGCGCGCCGGGCTTTGAGGCCACCTGGTTTGCGGCTGCCCAAACCAACGCCAGCTTTGGTTACCCGTGGGTGGAGACGCCGCGCATGTTGGCCTCGATGGGCGTGCCCAGCCTGATGGCCATTGAGCCGCGTCGCCTGGAGGGCGTGGCCCGTGCCGAGCGTGACCTGGCGCGTGACCCGCGCGACATCACCTTCTGGGGCCCGCCCTATGTCAGCCAGCTCAACGGTGAACTGGTGCAGTCCCATGGCGCGATGGTGGTGGTGGACGGCCGCTACCAGGGCGAAGTCAGCCTCGACTTCCGGCTTGACGCGCTGCAGCGCATCGCCAGCGGCTGGCAGGAAGGCGCCGCACGGGTTTGGGTGACCGACCGCGCATTCAACCTGTTGGCCGACGCAACCCAGCCGTTGCAGGGCCCCGCCGGCAAGGGCCTGGCCGACACCCCTGTCAAAGCGCCCTTGCTCGAGCGCCTGCCACTGACTTTGGCGCCCGAGCAGCGCCAAGCCATGGCCAGCGGTGGTGCCGTTTTGCACCGCGACAACGGCTGGGTGCTGGCCAGTGCCGGCCGCGAGGGCTCGCCCTGGTTGGTTGTGCAGGCCGTGCCGCTGTCGTCCTTGCGGGCACTGGTTTTGCCCACGCTGCTGCCGAACGCCGTATTGGGCTTGGCATTGCTGGCGGTGTTTGTGGCGGGCCAGTGGCTTTTTGCGCGCTGGTTCGTGACCCCTTCGGTGGCGGTGCTGAGCTACCTGCGCCAGCTGTCCACCGACCCGGCCGCCCCGGCGCCTGAACTGGGCGAGCGTTGGCGTGGCTGGGTTGATGCGGTGACCGAGACCTTTGCGCTGCAGCGCACGCTGCAACAGCGCGAACGGTCGCACGAAATCTTCAAGCTGGCCATGGTCGACCACGCGCCCCTGGGCATCGTCACCACCGGCGGTGACGGTCGCATCGTGGACTTCAACCCCGCAGCCGAATCCATGTTCGGCGTCCCGCAGGCACAGGCCCTGGGCTGTTTGCTGGCCGAAGTCATCCTGCCGCCTGCGCGCCGAAAAGAACCGCGCCGGGTCGAAGGTGTGTCAGGCACCTTGCTGGGCCATCACGCCAGCGGCCGTGATTTCCCCATGCAGTTGATGATGTTTCGGGTGCAGATCGACGGTGAACCGTTTGACACCGCCTTCATCACCGACCTGTCTTCCCAAAGCGAAGCCGCCACCCAGATCGACCGCCAGCGCGAGGCCTTGCGCCAAAGCGAAAAGCTCAGTGCCATGGGCACGCTGTTGGCTGGCGTGGCGCACGAATTGAACAACCCCTTGGCCATCGTCATGGGGCGGGCCAGCCTGCTGGAAGAAAAGGCCGTTGGCAGTGGGCTGGAAGACGACTCGCGGCGCATCCGCGAAGCCGCCGAGCGCTGTGGCCGCATCGTGCGCACCTTCTTGAACATGGCGCGGCAAAAGCCGCCTTCGCGCAGCCCCGTTCTGCTCAACGGCATTGTTCGCGCCGCGGCCGACATGCTGGGCTACACGCTGCGCAGCCATGGCATCCAACTTGACCTGGTGCTGGCCGACGGCATGCCCGAGGTGCAAGCCGATGCCGACCAGCTGGGCCAGGTGGTGCTCAACCTGGTGATCAACGCGCAGCAAGCCATGGCCAATGTGGAAGGTCCGCGGCACTTGACCCTGACCACCGGCGTGGAGGCCCAAAGAGGGCCGCCCGCTTCGCGCGAGCCACGCGTGTGGCTGCGGGTCAGCGACACCGGGCCGGGGGTGCCTGCCGCGGTACGCGACCGACTCTTCGAGCCCTTTTTCACCACCAAGGAAGCGGGTTTTGGGACTGGCCTTGGCCTGTCGGTGTCGCGCTCCATCGTGCGCGAGCACGGCGGCGAGTTGATTCTGGAGCTGGCTGCCGCACCGGCTGCCGCTATGGGCGCGCCCCTTGTCGCCCCCATTGGCGCCCCAGGCGCCCCCGGCAAAGCCACGTCAGGCGCGTCTTTCAGGCTCAGCCTGCCCATCAGCGGCGAAGCCAGTGTGGTCACCGCGCCGCTGCCGCTGGACACCGTCAGCGGTGAACTGCATTCACGCGTGTTGGTGGTGGACGATGAGATGGAGATCGCCGACCTGATGCGTGCCGTGCTTGAAGGCGCTGGTTATGAAGTGGCCACTGCCGAGTCGGGCGCGGTGGCGCTGGAACTGCTGGCCGAGGCGCGCTTTGACGCCATCGTCAGCGATGTGCGCATGCCCGATTTGGACGGCGCCGCGCTGTGGCGCGCTGTGCGTGCACACCACCCTCAGCTGGCTCGGCGGGTGTTGTTTGTCACCGGCGATACCTTGTCGCCGCAGGCGCGCCAGGTGCTGGAAGAGTCTGGCTGCGCCAGCCTGGACAAGCCCTTCGTCAACGCCGACTTGTTGGCCGCTGTTCGCGCAGCTTTGGTCCGCTGAAGACTGGATTCGCACGGACTCAAGCGGCGGTCTTCCCACGCATGACCGTCCTCCATCAAAGCAACTGACCGACGTTGAACAAGGTCAACAAACCCAACACCAGGAAGATCAGCGCCGCCACACCGTGCACCAGCGGCATCGACACGCGCTTGGCGATGGCGTCGCCCAAGTACACGGCCGGCACATTGGCCAGCATCATGCCCAGCGTGGTGCCAGCCACCACGGCCAGCAAGTCGGTGTAGCGGGCGGCCAGCGCCACCGTGGCGATTTGCGTTTTGTCGCCCATCTCGGCCAAGAAAAAAGCCAGCACCGTGGTGCCGAAGACGCCAAAGCGCTGGTGTCCGCCAGCAGCGTCGCCGTCCACCCGGTCGGGGATCAGCATCCACGCCGCCATGGCGATGAAGCTCAGGCCGATCACCCAGCGCAGCCATTCAGGCCCCATCGCCTGTGCCACCCAGGCCCCTGCCGCACCGGCCAAGGCGTGGTTGGCCAGCGTGGCCACCAGGATGCCCAGGATGATGGGCAGCGGACGTTTGAACTTCACGGCCAACAGCATGGCCAGCAGCTGCGTCTTGTCGCCCATCTCGCCCAGGGCGACGACGCCGGTTGAAATCAGGAAGGCTTCGATAGGGGGGCGTCCGATGAACAGTTGTGGGCCTGGGATGGATCGGTCTGGACCGCTTGGACTTGGCGCCCGAGGCCTTGTCCCAAAGGCCCAAATGAGTCGCAACGATGGTATCCAGCCCAGGCCCGCCTAGACCCTGAACGGCTGTTGGGCCAGAAATGGCGCCGCCGGCCCCAGCGTGAACAGGTTGGGGCTTTGACTGGCGGGCAAGGCGGCGCGAATGCGCGCGTGAAAACTGCTGTAGCTGCCTTTGAAGGCACCGTGGTTCCACACCTGCAGCAGCTTTTCGGTGAAGGCACCGTTG
>JAYVSX010000283.1:0-8064 GCA_043774975.1 Rubrivivax sp. | reverse complement strand
AGCATCCATCTTGAAACCTGCCGGCTCTTGCCGGCACCCTGCGGCGACAGCCCTGCCGTCACCCCGGCATCGCGCATCGGATCGCTCATGCCGGCACTTCCGCGGCCGGTGTCGCGTGCGACGCACGCGCCGGCTTGATGCCTGCAAGCTTGGTGCGTTTGAGCATCAGCGCGTTGATGGCCACGATCGCCGAGCTGCCCGACATCGACAACGCCGCGACTTCCGGCGACAGCGTGAAGGGGTAGAACACCCCTGCGGCCAGCGGGAAGGCGATCACGTTGTAGCCCACCGCCCACCACAGGTTCTGGTGCATTTTGCGCAGCGTGGCGCGCGACAGTTCGATCGCGCCGACGACGTCGTAGGGGTCGCTCTTCATCAGCACGACCTGGGCGCTCTCCATTGCAACGTCGGTGCCAGCACCGATGGCAAAGCCGACGTCAGCCTGGGTCAGCGCCGGCGCATCATTGATGCCGTCGCCCACCATGCCGACCTTGTGGCCCTGGTCCTGCAGCGCCTTGATCTTGGCTGCCTTTTGGCCGGGCAGCACTTCGGCCAGCACGATGTCGATGCCCAGCTCCTTGCCGACGCGATCAGCCGTGGCCTGGTTGTCGCCGGTCATCATCGCGACCTTGACGCCGCGTTCCTGCAGCTTGGCGATCGTCGCCTTCGAGGTCGGGCGCACCGCATCGGC
This sequence comes from Rubrivivax sp., assembly GCA_043774975.1. GTDB lineage: Bacteria > Pseudomonadota > Gammaproteobacteria > Burkholderiales > Burkholderiaceae_C > Rubrivivax. The sequence goes on along the minus strand of JAYVSX010000283.1, from coordinate 7,373 downwards.
AATCGCAATCAGGCCGATGAGCTGGCCGGCACGGGCCACAAACACCACCGTGCGGCCGCCACCTTCGAGCCGCGTGGCCTCGGCTGCGAGTGCCGCCATCGACTCCGCGCTCACGCTTTCCGACTGCATCAGTTTGCGGTTGCCCAACAGCACCGTGTCTGCGCCGATGGTGGCGCGCGCGCCCTGCCCGTCGATGTTGGCGAAGCCGGTGGCCGCCTCGACCGCAGCCGTGCCAGAGCGCTTGAGCACCGCATGCGCCAGCGGATGCTCGGAGAACTTTTCGACGCCCGCTGCCACGGCCAGCAATTGCGCTTCGGTGACGCCGCTGGTGCTGACCATCTCCACCACATCGGGCTGGCCCAGTGTGAGCGTGCCGGTCTTGTCGAAGACGATGACGCTCAGCTTGGTGGCGTTCTCCAGCGCCGCAGCGTTCTTGAACAGGATGCCGTTCATCGCCCCGAGGCCAGTGCCGACCATGATCGCCATCGGCGTGGCCAGCCCGAGCGCGTCGGGGCAGGCGATCACGAACACCGTGATGGTCAGCGTCAGCGCAAACAGCAAGGTCTCGCCGATGACCCAGAACCAAACGCTGAAGGTCAGCAGACCGATGGCAATCGCGGCCAGCACCAGCCACTGCGAGGCCTGGTCGGCCAGCAACTGCCCCGGCGCCTTGGAGTTCTGCGCTTCCTGCACCAGCTTCACGATCTGCGCCAGCGCCGTGTCGGCACCGACCTTGGTGGCCTTGTAGCGGAAGCTGCCGCTCTTGTTGATGGTGGCGCCGATGACGGTGTTGCCGACGATCTTCTTTACCGGCATCGACTCGCCCGTCAGCATCGACTCGTCGACCTGCGAGCTGCCTTCGGTAACTTCGCCATCGACCGGGATCTTGTCGCCGGGCTTGATGACGACGAGTTCACCGACCAGAACTTCCGCCGTGGGAACCTGGGTCTCGACACCCGCCCGAACGACGGTGGCCATCGGCGGCGCCAGGTCCATCAACGCACGGATCGCGTCCGAGGCTCCGGCGCGGGCGCGCATTTCCAGCCAGTGGCCGAGCAGGATGAACACCAGCAGCACGGCCGATGCCTCAAAGAACACGTCACCGTCGTAGAAGAAAGTCGCACCGACGCTGAAGACATAGCCGGTGCCGACCGAGAGCACGATCAGCGTGGCCATGTTGGCGACTCTGTTGCGCGCGGCCCGCACAGCCGCCACCACGAAAGGCCAGACCGGATAGGCGATTGCCGCGGTGGCCGCGATAAACAGGAAGAGCTTGCGCTCCAGTCCGAAAGGCACCGCGAAGTCGCCGAGCATCTTGCCCATCGGCGAGTACAGGAAGACGGGCACCGCAAATACCAAGGCCACCAGGAAGCGGTTGCGCATGTCGACGGCCATGTCCTGCATCGACATGCCGGGCGCGTGGCCCATGTCATGCATCATGTCGGCCTTGGCGTCTTGTGGCGCTGCGCCTGCCTTCGTGGCACCGTCATGGCTGCCATGACTGCTGTGACTTGCGGGGTGGGCAGGGTCTGCTTGGGCCGCAGGGGCCGAATGCGCTGAATGCACTGCATGCCCCGAGTGACCCGTGTGCGCCCCTGCGGCGGCTTTGTGGTCCGCCGGGTCGCAAATGTGCGCCGGCACCAGTTCACCGCGGCAGTGATAGCCGCAGTCGATCACGCGCTGACGGATGGCTTGCAGGCTGACCTGCGCTTCGTCGTAGTGCACGCTGGCGCTGCCAGCCACGTAGTTCACGTCAGCGTGGTGCACACCCGGCAGCGTCGACAGCTGGCGCTGCACGCCGGCTGCGCTCAAGGTGGAGATTAGCTCGCCGATCTCGATCGTGCTGGTCTTCATGACGGGGCCGACTCAGCCGCCGGGCGGGCCTTGGCGGGGCTTGCACGCAGCCGTGACGGCAGAAAGCGGGGGGTGCGTGCTGCATAGGCTTCGAATTCGGCACCGAAGCGCTGGCGCATCGTGGCCTCTTCGTTGACCGCCAGCCGGGCATACATGAGCAGCAGCACCGGAAACATCAGCAGCGTGAGCAGCGTCGGCCACTGCAGCAAAAGGCCGAACAGGATGAGGACGAAGGCAACATACTGCGGATGGCGAATGCGCGCATAGGCGCCCGACGTGGCCAGTGCATCGCGACGCCGCGCGTGGTACAGCACGCTCCAGGCGCTGGACAGCAGGTAAAAGCCGAGGCCCAGGAACACGTAGCTTGCGATGTGCAGCGGCCCGAAGTGCGGGTCGCCCTTTTCGCCCAGCAGCGTCGACCACAGGTGACCCGAGTTGTGCGACATCAGGTCGAGATTCGGGTACTTCGTCTGCAACCAGCCCGACATCAGGTAGATGCTCAGCGGAAAGCCGTACATCTCAACGAACAGCGCCACGATGAAGGCCCCGAAGGCGCCAAACGTTCGCCAGTCGCGTGCCGTGTTCGGCTTGAAGAAGCTGAACGCAAACATCAGGAAGATGGCGGAGTTGAAGACGACAAGCATCCACAGTCCGTACGCGGGGGTATCGGCGCTCATGATTTTTCTCCGGCCTTGGACGCGGGTGTGTCGCCAGCTTGTTTGCCGCCACCGTGCCCAGCGTGCCCGCCACTGTGCCCACCGTGGCCACGATGCATGAAGACATGCATCAGCGGGCAGGCCAGCAGCAACAGGAACGGCAGCGCCCCAAAGAAGTGGGCACGATGCTCACTCAGCAAAAAGTACGCGGCGATGGCGCCGAACACCAGCAGTCCGATGGCGTAGCGGGAGCGCCAGAAGGCTGTGGGCGCCGAGTCGTGCTGCGCAGGGTCGTGATTCATTCGTTCCCCCAATAATCGGGCGCTGATCAACGCGTCAGTCGGTTGAGCACCCAGCTAAAGAACACGCCGGCAAACAACGCCCATGCGCTCAGTACAAGCAGCGCCGTCAAGAACCCCAGCCATGCGAACGGCTGCGGCCGGACCATGCTGCTGAAGTCCATGCCGTGGAACAGGTTGTTCATGAAACTCAAGAACGGGCCGGGCGCCACGGCCCAAATGAGCGCGCACAGGGTATAGAACAGCCCGACGGTGATGGCCAGCGCAAGGCCGGTGCGCAGCGGCGTCATGACTGAGCGGCCCAGGTGGTTGAGCCCACGGCGACGAGGGCAAACGCAAGTGAGAGGGTGCAGACGAGTTTCATAGGGGATCCTTGTCAATATCGAAGTGAACTGCCAGGCATTCGTGACCTCTGAATCCAGCGCGAACACCGGGTTGTCCACTGAACAGACGGCGATCGAGGCGAGCGCATGGCGCAGCCCATTCCCGTTCAAGCCACAACACGAAAATTGATCATCATTCCGGCGTCCGCGTGTTCGAGGTTGTGGCAATGGAAGACGTAGGTCTGGTTGCCGGGAAAGTCATGCGCGAAGTCGATCGCGATGCGCAGCGTTTCGCCAGGCCAAACCAGCGCCGTGTCCTTCCAGCCGAGATCGCTCACCACCCTGCCCTTGCCGAAACGCGCCGTGGCTGCCAGCGCGGGCGGGCTGTTCAAGCGTTCGAGCACCTGGAACGAGAAGCCGTGCAGGTGCATCGGATGCGGCATGCCCAGCGCCGGGTTGCTGATGCTCCAGACTTCCACCGCGCCGCGTTTGACATCGAACGCGATCTCGTCCATCCGAAAGCTGCGCCCGTTGATGAGAAACCGCATCATCTGCATCGACAGCTCGATCTTTCGCTCAGCGGCGCCTTCGGTGCGGATCGGCTTGACTTTGGACAGCGTTGCCGGCAGCTTGGCGACCACCCGCTCGCCGGCCGTGACAGGGAGTTTGAGCACGTTGAACGCCAAGCCCAGCGGCAACCGCGACGAGCCCATGCCGGCCATCATCTGGCCCATGCCTTGCATGCCGCCAGTTGGTCCTTCGTTCTCCATCGGGTCGAAAGCCAGGCTTCGGAGAAAGACAGTCTCTCCGGGCTGCGCCTGCCCCGCGTCGAACAGCACGTCGAGGCGTTCGCCCGGTGACAGAAAGGCCTCGGTCACGGTTTCAGGCCGCTCGATCAGGCCGCCGTCGGTACCGATGACGCTGAAGTCAAGCGCTAAGCCACCCTCAAGGCCCTTGACAAAAGCCAGCCTGTAGATGCGTGCGTTGGAACCGTTGAGCAGCCGCAGCCGGTAGGTGCGCGGGGTGAGCTCCTGCACCGCGTTGGGTGTCAGATTGGCGAGCACGATATTGCCCAGCCAGCCCATCATGGATTCATGCGCGTTGGGGCGGTACAGCAGCCTGCCCTGCGCATCGAACTGCTTGTCCTGGATCACGAGCGGCAGGTCGGTTTCACCCAGACGCAGATCGAGCGCCTTGGCCAGATTGCGCTGGTCGTCGTCGTCGACCAGGAAAAAGCTCGCCAAGCCGTTGTAGGCCTGCTTGGCCGTCAACTCGTGGGCGTGGGTGTGGTACCAGTAAGTGCCGCCGCGGTCGCGCACCGTGAAGTCGTAGTCGAAGCGGCCTCCGGGTGCGATGACCGTGGACGGATGGCCATCCATGGCAGCCGGCGCGTGCAGGCCGTGCCAGTGGATGATGGTCGGCTCGGCCAGCGCGTTGTCCAGGCTGATCGACAAGCGCGCCCCGCTTTCGATGCGCAAGATCGGGTTCTGGTAGGCCTTGCCGGCGTGCTCAGCCTGGTACAGCAGGAAGGGCGTCTCGCGCCCCGGCAGCATCGTGAAGCTGGCTGCCGTGGCGCGCAGCTTCAGCGGCCCAACGACATCGAGCACACCGAATGGTCCGCTGGCAACCGGGATAAAGAGCTTGTGCTGAAAGTTCTGTGCCGCCACCGGGTCGAAGGGATAGTGGCGAAAGGGCCCGCCGGCCCGGGTGGCTGCAGGGCGTGTCCCGTAGGCCATCCATGCCGCCCAGCCGGCGCCGGCCAGTGCCGCCACGCCGCCCATCTGCAACAGTTGTCGTTTGCTCACCATGTGGCGCTCCGGTTAACCATCACGGTCGAGCAAGGTCTTGCGTTCCTCGTACTGCTGGGGCGTGATTTCGCCGCTGGCCAGCCGCCGACGCAAGACCTCAAGTGGCTTGTCCTGCGACGCGCTGTGCGGCGTCGCCTGCGCTGCCGAGCCTTGCCGGGCATGGTGCGAGCGAGGCCGTTGCCAGCTGTAGAAGAGAACGGCCACCACCACCAGCACCCAGAAGAGCCACCACCAGCCGTGCATGCCACCCATGGTTCCGCCGTCATAAAACATGTGCATCTCCTTCACCTTCAACTGTTGGAAGAACGGGGGGCGGTCGCGGTCGTTACCGCAGACGCAACCGCATCCGCAGTCGCCCCTGCCAGCGCCGAGCGCACCCGTTCGAGCCGCTGGCGCACCTCATGCGCGACCTGCGCGACCTCGGGGTTGCTCGTCATCTGCAACACCGCGACCGGGTCCATGAAGCCGACGATCAAGCGGCCATCGGCCTCTTCACGCACGACCACGTTGCATGGCAGCAGCAGGCCGATGTCGGGCTCCGCCTGCAGCGCGCGGTGCGCGAGGGGCGGATTGCAGGCACCCAGGATCCGGTAGGGCCGCCCGTCGATGCCGAGCTTGGCTTTCATCGTGGCCTGGACGTCGATCTCGGTGAGGATGCCGAAACCTTCTGTTTTGAGCGCCTCAGTCACGCTGGCGATGGCCTGCGCAAAGGCCTGCTGCGGCAAGACGCAGTGAAAGCCGTAGCTCGCAGCCGATGGCGCGCAAGCCGTGTCTTGGGGATGGGTCATGTCATCCCCCTCAAGGCTTGGCCAGCGACGGCGGAAGACGATCGACCATCATGGCCTGCATCGCCTGCATCTGGGTTTCCATGCGGGCCATTGCGGGGCTGCCTGGCGTGGCTTTGGCGGCAGCGGTCGGGCCAGCCGGGTGCCGGGGCTTGTGTCCGTCGTGCTGCGCGGCCCAGGCCGTGGTGCCGATGGCAACGAGGGAAAAGACAATCGGGACGGTGCGAACGAGTTTCATGAAGGACTCCTGGTCAAGGTGGGTGGTAGGTAGAAGTGACGGGTAGACGTGACGGGTTGAGGCGATGGGTCGAGATGCCCCTGCACCTGGTTTGGCGCCGGGCACGGCTGTGGCATGCCGCCAGCCCGAGCCCGTGCTGAGATCACAAATCGCACGGGGGCACAATTCAGGCGTCGGCCACACAGCGCGACGCTTCGGGCGCAGCCCGGTTCGGTTACAGCGCGAGTCGCGAGTAGCGAACTCTCAAGGGCGGCCCCACGATCGGAACCTGCAACTTGTCGAACTGGCGTGACGCCAGAATGGGCTTGGCGGACGTGGTCCACAGGGTCATGACGAGGGGTGCCGGGCCGGGGTCGCTGTGGTCGGCCCCAGCCTGCGCCTTGGGTAGCGCCTGGTTGCCGCCATCGCAGGATTTCAGGCACGACACCTTGGCAGGGGCTGAGTCGTCTGTGTGGCCTGCCAAAGGGTGCGGATGACCCGGCTCCAGAACTGCCACTTTCAACGCCACGACGCTTGATGCAGGCGTCTCCAGCAGGCAAGCATTCGCCACGCCTGCCGCCACCGAAAACAGCCAAACCAGCAACACAGCAAATGCGGTGTGGCGCAAGGTGCGGGTTCGAAAGCGGAAGTGCATGCGGAGTTTGTGTGGCCTTGGATTCATGCTACTGGCTTAGCCCGCCTCGGTCTTGATCTTGGTCAAGCTTGTTGTCGGGCGCAATGCCCGACTCAAAGGTGCGCCAGTTGCAGCAAAGGCGTCTGTACGCTGCAGCACGAACAGCGCAGCCTGACAGCGAGTCAGCCAGCCATCCGGCCGGCCGGGACCTGGGCCTACAAGCGATGAGTGGGCAGCGACTCACCGCTCTGACCTTCAACGCGCGGCTGCCGATGGCGCAAATCGAGCGCAACGCTGATCAGCAGTGGAATGAAAACGCCCATGCACAGGGCAGCCAGCACATCGGATGCCCAATGCACGCCCAGGATGAGTCGGGACAACGCCACCAGGCCGGTCCACAGGATGGCGAAGACCATCGCCAGATGGCCAGCCCGGGGCCAGATGCGCGCCACGCACAACGCAGCCGCGGTCAGGAATGCGGCGCTGTTGAGCGTGTGCCCACTGGGGAAACTGGAGCCCCAGGCCCACTGCGCGTCCCACAACGCAGGGCGCGCCCTGCCGACAATGGCCTTGATGGCCCAGACGAGCAGTGAGGCCGAGCCCAGTGACGCGCCGACCAGCAAGGCTTCGTATCGGCGCCTGGCGATGAGCAACACCACGGTCACCAAGACACCGGCCGGAACCAGGAAATTCGCAGAGCCACTGAGCGTGACCGTCGTAAAAAAACCCGTCAGTGCTGCAGGCACATGCTCCCGGATAAACCACAACACGGCGGCATCAACAGGCCCGGACTCCTT
>JAYVSX010000282.1:0-2345 GCA_043774975.1 Rubrivivax sp. | reverse complement strand
GGCTCGCACAAGCGCCCAGCGCCAGCACCAAAACGGCGGTCAGCGTGACCGAGGCAGTCCGCGTGCGAGCAGCCGTCGTGCGGTTCCGCGCTGTCTGATTGAATGTTTGATGGGTCATGGCGGGCTCCTGCTGCCGAAATCGTTGATGTACCGCAGGGTGCGTTGGCTGGCAGCAAGCCGACATGCACACCCCAGAGCGCAGAGTGTGTTGAAGGCACGCCCGCGTGTCTGTGGGCCAGCACACGTTGGGTTCAATCTAGGGCCCACACCCAAATTCGACTCAGGGCTGGCGATGGCGTTGGCGATGCCTGCGCGGCAATGGGCTGTGACGTTCACCTTGAGCGTTCGCTGCCGCACAGACCCCCGATCGGCCAGGCGCGAGCATCGTTGCTCTGACCCCCCACCCAGTCACAGAAAGCGCAACCATGATGAACACGTCGAACACCAACCTGCCCCACGACTTCAGCAGCAGCGCCAGCGCAGCGCTGGATGCCACCGCCAACGCCGCTCAACAGGCCGTCAACGTCCTGACCGACGAAGCGCAGGGCCTGGCGAAGCGCACCAGCGACCTGATGTCCGAAAGCGCTGCCCAGGTGCGCCGGCAAGCCGAACTCACCCGCGACGCCACGCGCGGCTACATCCAGGACGAACCGCTCAAGTCTGTGCTGATCGCCGCTGCAGCCGGTGCCGGTCTGGTACTGCTGGGCAGCCTGTTGACGCGCAACGCCCGTTGAATCGCGAAGGCGGATCACCATGGCCATTCCGATGCAACACAGCCTGCACAACACCCTACCGCGCGCCGACGGCTTGGACGCTGCGCCGCGCGGCGCACGCAGCAACGACCGCAGCCTGCGTACCGACCCGACCGGCCTGCACCGTCACCATGCCCATTGCACGGCGGCGCGCAACCAGTTGCACGGTCTGCAAAGTGCCGTTGAAGCGGTCGACGCCTTCCTGTCACCGCGCTTCTTTTCGATGTTGACGGTGGTCGCGGCGGGGGCGCTGTTGGCGGTTTGGCTGATTCGATGAATCTGGGCCGCGCGTGATGCCTCGTTTGCGTTGGGGCACCACGCCGGCTGCGGCTCAGTTGCAGCAAGACCGCGCACTGCAGCGGTCCTTGCTGGCACAGGCTCGCGGCCCGCTGCAGCCGCCCATCCGCGACGAGTTGTTGGGTGCGGCCGGCTTTGGCTTGCTTGGGCACACCTTGGCCCGTCGGCACGGTGTGCCGGTGCGCGGTGGCCACGCCGCGCCCTTCTTTCCTCGCCTGCGCGAAAACATCGCGGTCTTGCATGAAGCCCACCGGGCCATTGCCCAGCAGGAACGCAACGGCCGCCACATCAGTCCGGCCGGTGAATGGTTGCTGGACAACATCTACCTCGTCGTGGCGCAAACCCGCGAGGTGCATGACGGCCTGCCGCGCCGTTACTTTCGCGGGCTGCCGGTGCTGGCCGACGGTGACTGGGCCGGTCTGCCGCGCGTCTATGCCATCGCCTGGGCCTATGTAGCCCACGCTGACAGCGCCTTCGAGCCCGCTCTGCTGGTCGAGTTCCTGCGCGCCTATCAAATGGAACACGCGCTGACGCAGGGCGAGTTGTGGGCCCTGCCGACGACCTTGCGTGTGGTTTTGGTCGAGAACCTGAGGCGTCTTGCCGAACGCGTGGCCGCAGAAGAAGCCGCCCGCGAAACTGCCCACACGCTGTGCGACGGGTTGGAAGCGCCCGTTGCCGACTTGCAGGCCGACACCGAGGCTGCGGCCCGACTAGCGCGGCCCGACGTGCTGTTCGCGCAATTGCACGTCCGTGGCGTGGCCCGCCCCTTTGCGTTGCAGGTGATGCAGCGCCTGCACGCCGATGCAGAAGCCGGCAGTTCGCAAGGCATGCAAGGCCGCGAAGCCCTGCGCCGCGCACTGGCCGACGCGCTGCCCGAACCCGCCGCCGCGCAGGCTGAGCAGCAGGCCGCACAGGCCGCCGACAACCTGAGCGTGGGCAACGCCATCCGCTCGCTGCAATTGCTAGGCAGCGCCGACTGGCGCGGCCTCATCGCGCAGGCCAGTGGCCTGATGCGCGCGCTGCTGGCCTGGCCGCCCTTCGCAGCCGAACGCGACGACACCCAGGACACCACACTGCACGCCATCGAACGCCTGGCGCGGCGCAGCCGGCGCAGCGAGCAGGCCGTGGCCAACACCTTGCTGGGGCTGGCGCAAACGCCGCTGGCTGCCGACGCGATCGGCGACAACCCGCCGCGCGTCGCCCTGGGTTATTGGCTGCACGGTGCCGGCGCGCCGACGATGAAAGCGGCCCTCGGCTTGCGCCCGGGGCCTGACCCGCAGTGGCGCGCGCGCATCG